>NZ_BAGH01000322.1 GCF_000308715.1 Nocardia tenerifensis NBRC 101015 | reverse complement strand
GTGGCGCGCCGACCTCACCGCGGACGGGCTGGACCCCGAGCGGGTCGAGCGCCGAATCGCCCGTGGCGGAATCCTTTTCGACGCGCGCGAGGTGATCATCCCGTTCTGCGTGCCGGACGGCGCGCACGACTACCCGGACGAGCGGCGCCGCGGCAACGAGCGCACCATGTTCACCGTCGCGGTCGGCGCGGCGGTGCAGGGCCTGCTCGTGGCGCTCGCCACCGAGGGCCTCGGCAGCTGCTGGATCGGCTCCACCATCTTCGCGCCGGAGGTCACCCGCGAGGTGCTCGGCCTCGACGAGGATTGGAACCCGTTGGGCGCCATCGCCATCGGGCATCCGCTCGAGGAGCTCACCCCGCGCCCGGTGCCCGGCTCCGGGTTCGGGCTGGTCGAACTGTGACGGCGGCGTCGCTGCACGCCTCGGCGACCGAGCTGCTCGAAACCTGGTCTCCCGCAGCCGATCACGACCGGTCGCTGCGGCAGGCGATGCTCGCGTTCCTCGGCTCCGCCCCGCGCGGGTGCCTGCGTGAACACGCGCCGGGGCACATCACCGCCTCGGCCGTGGTCTTCTCGCACGACGAACGCGAGGTGCTGCTGACCCTGCACCCACGGGTGGGCTGCTGGATCCAGCTCGGCGGGCACTGCGAGGAGGGCGACGAGACGGTGGCGGACGCCGCGCTGCGCGAAGCCACCGAGGAGTCGGGCATCGACGGGCTGCGGCTGGAGCCCGAACTGTATGGCGCGCAGGCGCATCCGATCACCTGCTCGCTCGGCATGCCGACCAGGCATCTGGATCTGCTGTTCCGGATCACCGCGCCCGCGGGCGCGGTCCCGGTGCGCAGCGCGGAGTCCACCGATCTGCGCTGGTGGCCGCTCGACGCACTGCCTGCCGATGCCGAAGTCCCGCTGCGGTAATACCCCTCGACAACCAACACCCCGGTCGGAGTCCTCCGATCGGGGTGTTCTCTTCTGTGCCGCTCGTGCCGCTTTACAAATCAGCTGATTTGTCTAGACAAACGACAAACATCGCTCTATCGTCCATTTCAGAGGTAACGCACGTCACACGTGACGTGCCGCTTTTGGATTGGAGACAACGATGTCGACAGAGGCCGACACGTCCGCGCAGCCGGCGGCCGTCCCGGACTGGCGCGACCGCAAGCGCTACATGTGGCTCTGGGGATTGTTCGCCCCCACCGGCCTTTTCACGATCGGGATCCCACTCATCCTGGCGCTCAACGCCCTTGGCTGGCATCGCCTTGCGCAGGTGCCGTTCTGGCTCGGGCCGATCCTGGTGTACCTGGTGATTCCGTTGGCGGACATCTTTTTCGGGCCGGACGGGGAGAACCCGCCGGACGAGGTGATGGAGTACCTGGAGCACGACCGGTACTACCGCTACCTCACCTACCTGTATCTGCCGTTCCAGTACGCCTCGCTGATCATGGCCTGTTACCTCATCACCGCGGACCGGGTGACCTGGCTCGGCGTCGACGGCGGCCTGCACCTGGTCGACAAGATCGGCCTGGCGATCACGGTCGGCATGCTCGGCGGCATCGGGATCAACACCGCGCACGAGCTCGGCCACAAGAAGGTCCGGCTCGAGCGCTGGCTGTCCCGGATCGCGCTGGCCCAGTCGTTCTACGGGCACTTCTACATCGAGCACAATCGCGGCCACCACGTGCGCGTCGCGACGCCGGAGGACCCGGCGAGTTCCCGTGTGGGCGAGAGCTTCTGGGCGTTCTGGCCGCGCACGGTGTGGGGCAGCCTGACGTCCTCGCTGCGGCTGGAGAAGACGCGCCTGGCCCGGCTCGGCAAGAAGCCGTGGAGCCTACGGAACGAGGTGCTGAGCGCGTGGCTGATGTCGGCGGTGCTGTACGCGGCGCTGGTCGCGGTGTTCGGGCTCGAGCTGCTGCCCTACCTCGTGCTGCAGGCCGTGGTCGGGTTCAGCCTGCTGGAGGCGGTCAACTACCTGGAGCACTACGGCCTTGTGCGCCAACGCACCTCGTCGGGGCGGTACGAGCGGCCCGCGCCGGTGCACAGCTGGAACAGCGACCACATCGTCACCAATATCTTCCTGTACCACCTGCAGCGGCACAGCGATCACCACGCCTACCCGACCCGGCGCTACCAGACGTTGCGCAGCTGGGACGGCGCGCCGAACCTGCCCAGCGGGTACGCCAGCATGATCCTGCTCGCATACTTCCCGCCGCTGTGGCGCCGGGTGATGGACAAGCGGGTGCTGGCCCACTACGACGGAGACATCACGCGCGCGAACATCCATCCCGCCAAACGCGATCGGGTGCTCGCCCGGTACTCCGGTGGCGCGGCGGAGGCGCAGGGATGAGACTGTTTCGGTGCCCTGTCTGTGACTACGTGTACGACGAGGCGAAAGGCGCTCCGCACGAAGGTTTTCCGCCGGGAACGCCGTGGGCGAATGTCCCCGACGACTGGTGCTGTCCGGACTGCGGTGTGCGGGAAAAGATCGACTTCGAACCGATGGGGACCGTGAAATGAATGAAGCATCGCGCAGCGATTCGATGAGGGGCGGCGGTCGGGCGACGGGTCGGGCTGACTACAAGCTGTTCCAGTGCATCCAGTGCGGTTTCGAGTACGACGAGGCCAAGGGCTGGCCCGACGACGGGATCGCCCCGGGCACCCGCTGGGACGATATCCCCGACGACTGGACCTGCCCGGACTGCGGCGCCGCCAAGGCTGACTTCTACATGGTCGAAATCGAACGGTCGTGAGATTTTGACTGCGGGAACCGCCCGTGCCAGTGTCGCTGGTATGCCGCGCCCCGGAACCCGCATCCCCTATCAGGAGGCGGCGCGTGAACTCCTGCGCGCCTCCGTCCTCGGGGCCATGCGTGAACTGCTCACCGAACGGGACTGGTCCAAGATCACCCTCGGTGATGTGGCCGCCAGGGCCGGAGTGAGCAGGCAGACGCTCTACAACGAGTTCGGTTCCCGCAGTGGCCTGGCGCAGTCGTACGCGCTGCGCCTGGCCGACGATCTGGTCGATCACGTCGACACGGCCATCACCGGCAATGTCGGCGATGTCCGGGCCGCGTTCCGCGAGGGCGTGGCCAATTTCTTCATCGACGCCGCCGCCGACCCGCTGGTGCGGTCGCTGCTCGCCGGCGAGGTGAAGCCGGATCTGCTGCGGCTCATCACCCTCGATGCTGGGCCGTTGCTCGATCAGGCGAGCAAGCGGCTGTCCCTCGCCTTCCAGCACAGCTGGGTCGCCGCCACCGCCGCGGAATCCGACATCATCGCGCACGCGCTGGTGCGCATCGCGATGAGCTACATCCCGACTCCGCCGTCTCCCGGACAGGACGCGCCGGGGGAGTTGAGCGCGTTGCTGAGCCCCTACGTGGAGGCGATTCTCGCGGCCCGAATCAAGCGCTGAACGAATCCCGGGCGGGCCCAATCCGTTTGCGCCGAGTAAGCCGGTGCTTCGAGCACATGTGAGCGTGCTTAAAAATCGGCGGCCCCCTCTGTAACCCTCATCACGTTTCAACCGGCAGGGTCTGCGTAACGGCCGTACAGTCTGGAACTATTCACCTACATCGGAGTTAGGGTTCCTATTTAGCGGGGCAACGTGCAAACGGTTGGCAAACCGGGGGTATCTTCTGATCCCAAACGATACCTATGGGTTTTCGGCTTGATCGCTCCACTGAGCGCGCTGCTGCCCTCGCAACTGGTGTTGCAGACGGGCGCGAAGGTATTCTGGTGGATCGGTCCGATCATCGTGTTGATCGTCATCCCGGTGCTGGACTGGGTCGTCGGCGAGGACGGCACCAACCCGCGCGACGAGGATTACGAGTTGCTGAGCAACGACCGGTACTACCGGTGGTGCACCTACCTTTTCCTTCCGGTTCAACTGATCGGCCTGATCATCGCGTGCGCCATGTGGGCGGGGCACGAGCTGAGCATCGCCGACAAGCTCGGTCTGGCGGCGACGCTCGGCTTCGTCAGCGGCATCGGCATCAACGCCGCGCACGAGCTCGGGCATCGGGTCGAGCGCGCGGAGCGCTGGCTGGCCAAGGTCGCACTGGCGCAGTCGTTCTACGGGCACTTCTTCGTGGAGCACAACCGGGGCCACCACGTGCGGGTGGCGACGCCGGAGGATCCGGCCAGCGGCCGGCTCGGCGAGACGCTCTGGGAGTTCTTGCCGCGCAGCGTGATCGGCGGCTTCCGCTCGGCCATCGAACTGGAGCGGGTGCGCCTCGAACGCAAGGGCCGCCGCTGGTTCAGCGTGCACAACCACATCCTGCAGGCCTGGTCCATGAGCGTGGTGCTGTTCGGCGCCATGACGGCGATCTTCGGCCTCGGCGCGCTGCCGTGGCTCATCCTGCAGGCCGTGATCGGCGCCGCGCTGCTGGAGACGGTGAACTTCGTCGAGCACTACGGCCTGCTGCGCGAGCGGCGGCCGAACGGGAACTACGCGCGCTGCTCGCCGCGGGACAGCTGGAACAGCGACCGGCTGGTCACCAACATCTTCCTGTTCCACCTGCAGCGCCACAGCGACCACCACGCCAACCCGGGGCGCCGCTATCAGACGCTGCGCAGCTCGATGCAGGCGCCGCAGCTGCCCGCCGGGTACGCGACGATGATTCTGTTCGCGGCCGTGCCGCCGCTGTGGCGGGCGGTCATGGATCACCGGGTGCTCGCGCACTACGGCGGCGACATCACCCTGACCAATATCCATCCCCGCAGGCGTCGCCGCCTGCTCGCGCGGTACGGCACGGTCACCACGTTGAACGCTGTGCCGCAAGCGCATTCGGCCCCGACCGCTGCCGCGCAACCGCTTCCCCCGCAGTCCGACGTGCCGGAGTCCGGTGCCGCGTAGCTCCCCGGCTCAGCGCCGGTATCCGGGAGGCAACGGCAAACCCTTCTCCCGCAACACCTCTCGCATCCGGTCGGGGTAGTCGGTGATCACGCCGTCGACGCCGGTGTCGATCTGCGCGGCAATGGTGGCCTTGTCGTTCACCGTCCAGGGGATCACCCGTAAACCCAGCTCGTGGGCGTGGTCGACATATGCCTTGTCGGCCACCAGGGCGAAGCCGGGCTCGCCCACCTTCCGGCCGGTGGGTGCCGAGTAGCCGGGCGAGGCGGCGTTCGCGCCCAGCGCCTGAACGGCGCGCAGCGGATCACCCGCGAAGTCCTCGTAGCGGAGCGGGCCGAGCCACTTCGAGCCCGCGACGAAGGTGGTGTCGTCGTAGAGCGCGACGATCGGGATCGCCGGATCGGCCTTGCGCACCAGCGGAAGTGAACGCCAGTCGAAGCTCTGGATGTCGATATCGCCCGTCTCGCCCGCCGCGGCGGCCGCGCCGAGGATGACGTCGACGAACTCCTGCGGCGTCGCCGACTGCTCGGGGTGCTCGGCCTCGAGCTTCGTCTCGATGTTGTAGCGCAGGCGCGCGTCGCGGTAGCTCTGCACCAGATCGAACAACTCGGGCAGCGTGGCTATCCGGTTGCCGGGCACCGCCTGCTGGCCGGGGAACTCGGCGAGGGCCTTGCCGCAGTCCAGAGTCTGGAGCTGCGCGTGAGTCAGGTCGTGCACCAGCTTGCCCACGTACGGGAACTGCGGGTCCGCCGGCGTGGCGGGCGCGGTGTCGGCGCACTTGGTCGCGAGCACGGTCGGGTCGTGCCAGATCATCGGCGTCTTGTCCTTGCTGAGCACGATATCGAGTTCCAGTGTGCTGACGCCTGATTCGATCGCCTTCGCGAAGGCGGGCAGCGACTCCTCGGCGGTGAGGCCGCGGCCCCCGCGGTGCGCCTGCAACTCCACCGTTCGCGGCGCGGTAGCCGGTGCCGAGTCCGATCGGCTGTCGCAGGCGGCGGCCGCTCCGACGACGAGCGACCCGGCGACAGCGGCGGTGAGCACGGCGCGGAGGTTCGACATCGCGCCAAGCTAGCAAGGGTGAGTACGGTGTACCCAGCCGCCGCGCCAGCGACTAACCTTGCGTGTTGGTACCGACTTTCCAGGAGAGGCAGATAGAGGCTATGACGACCTCAGAACTTCCCGCCCGAACCGAGCTCACCGCCGATGTCCGCAACGGCATCGACTTCAAGGTGGCCGATCTCGCGCTGGCCGAATTCGGCCGCAAGGAGATTCGGCTCGCCGAGCACGAGATGCCCGGTCTGATGGCGCTGCGCCGCGAATACGCCGAGGTGCTACCGCTGCAGGGCGCGCGCATCTCCGGCTCGCTGCACATGACCGTGCAGACCGCGGTGCTGATCGAGACCCTCGTCGCGCTGGGCGCGCAGGTGCGCTGGGCCTCCTGCAACATCTTCTCCACCCAGGACCACGCCGCGGCCGCCGTGGTGGTCGGCCCGCACGGCACCGTCGACGAGCCGAAGGGCACCCCGGTCTTCGCCTGGAAGGGCGAGACTTTGGAGGAGTACTGGTGGGCCGCCGAGCAGATGCTCACCTGGCCCGACGAGCCGGCCAACATGATCCTCGACGACGGCGGCGACGCCACCATGCTCGTGCTGCGCGGCGCGCAGTTCGAGAAGGCAGGCGTGGTGCCGCCGGAGGACGAGAGCCACTCGGCCGAGTACAAGGTGTTCCTCAACCTGCTGCGCGAGCGCTTCGAGTCCGACAAGGGCAAGTGGAGCGCCATCGCCGACTCGGTCCAGGGCGTCACCGAGGAGACGACCACCGGCGTGCTGCGGCTGTACCAGTTCGCCGCGGCGGGTGAGCTGGTGTTCCCGGCGATCAACGTCAACGACTCGGTCACCAAGTCCAAGTTCGACAACAAGTACGGCACCCGCCACTCGCTGATCGACGGCATCAACCGCGGCACCGACGTGCTCATCGGTGGCAAGAAGGTGCTGATCTGCGGCTACGGCGACGTCGGCAAGGGCTGCGCGGAATCGCTTGCGGGACAGGGCGCCCGGGTGCAGGTCACCGAGATCGACCCGATCAACGCGCTGCAGGCGCTGATGGACGGCTTCGACGTGGTCACCGTGGAGAAGGCGATCGGCGACGCCGACATCGTCATCACCTCGACCGGCAACAAGGACATCATCACCCTCGACCACATGAAGGCGATGAAGGACCAGGCCATCCTGGGCAACATCGGCCACTTCGACAACGAGATCGACATGGCGGCGCTGGAGCGTTCGGGCGCGGACCGGCTGAACATCAAGCCGCAGGTCGACCTGTGGACGTTCAAGGAGTCGGGCAAGTCGATCATCGTGCTGTCCGAGGGTCGCCTGCTGAACCTGGGCAACGCCACCGGCCACCCGTCGTTCGTCATGTCCAACAGCTTCTCCAACCAGGTCATCGCGCAGATCGAGCTGTGGACCAAGCCGGACGAGTACGACAACGAGGTCTACCGCCTGCCCAAGCACCTCGACGAGAAGGTCGCCAAGATCCACGTGGAGGCGCTCGGCGGCGAGCTGACCAGGCTCACCAAGGACCAGGCCGAGTACATCGGCGTGGACGTCGACGGCCCGTACAAGCCGGAGCACTACCGCTACTGAGCCTGGGGCTCAGCGGGGCCGCCGGATTCGATGGATCCGGCGGCCCCGCTTTTTCCGATGGCTCGCTTTTTCGGGCCGGTCGCGCGTTTTCGGATCCGGTGGCGCGTATTCCGGTCGGGCCCGGCTTCTCCGGTCGGCCCGACGTGCCGGACCGGCTCCGCGCCTCGGTACCCTGCGTGCCATGGGAGCGCTGGTAGTCATCGAGGGCCTCGACGGTGCGGGCAAGCGAACGCTGACCGAGGCCGTCACGGCTCAATTGCGTGCGGGCGGACGGCGAGTCGCCACACTGGCCTTTCCCCGGTACGGGCGCTCGGTGCACGCCGACTTGGCGGCCGAGGCGCTGCGCGGCGCGCACGGCGACCTCGCGGCGTCGGTCAACGCGATGGCGCTGCTGTTCGCGCTCGACCGCGCCGACGCGCGCGACGAACTCACGAAGTCGTTGGCGGACAACGACATTGTGCTGCTCGATCGGTATGTGGCCTCCAACGCCGCCTACAACGCGGCCCGCCTGGAGCAGGCCGCCGACGGCGAGATCGTCGGCTGGATAGGCGAATTGGAGTACGAGCGGTTCGCGCTGCCGACGCCCGCGCTGCAGGTGTTGCTCGACGTCTCACCGGAACTCGCGGCCGAACGGGCCCGCAGGCGCGGTGAGCTCGACCACAGCCGGGCGCTCGACGCGTACGAACGCGACGCGGAACTCCAGCGACGGACCCTCGCGGTGTACCGTGAGCTCGCTCGACACAACTGGTATGGGCCGTGGTGGATATTCCGATCCGGTGACGATACAGCCACGTTGGCCGCGCGATTGGCCGATTTGATTACCCGTTAGGGTTAGATGTGCGGCGGGTTCACACCAGTGTTGGCGTGGCGGCCCGTTCCTCGCCTGGGAGATGACAACATAGTAATTATGAAGCCGAAGATTCTGGTCGTCGACGACGATATGGCGCTCGCTGAGATGCTCACGATCGTCTTGCGCGGGGAAGGGTTCGACCCGCATGTGGTCGGCGACGGCACACAGGCCCTGGCGGCGGTTCGCGAGATCCGCCCCGATCTGGTGCTGCTGGACCTGATGCTGCCCGGCATGAACGGCATCGACGTGTGCCGGGTGCTGCGCGCCGACTCCGGCGTGCCGATCGTGATGCTCACCGCGAAGACCGACACGGTCGACGTGGTGCTCGGATTGGAGTCCGGCGCCGACGATTACATCGTCAAGCCGTTCAAGCCCAAGGAACTCGTCGCTCGTGTGCGCGCCCGGCTGCGCCGCACCGAGGACGAGCCGGCCGAACTGCTGTCCATCGCCGACATCGTGATCGATGTGCCCGCGCACAAGGTGACGCGCGCGGGCGCGCAGATCTCGCTGACGCCGCTGGAGTTCGATCTGCTTGTCGCGCTTGCCCGTAAGCCGCGTCAGGTGTTCACCCGCGAGGTGCTGCTCGAACAGGTCTGGGGTTACCGGCACGCCGCCGACACCCGGCTGGTCAACGTGCACGTGCAGCGGTTGCGCGCCAAGGTCGAGAAGGATCCCGAGAACCCGGAGATCGTGCTGACCGTGCGCGGCGTCGGCTACAAGGCCGGACCGCCGTGATCGGTCGCAGTGCGCGACTCGTGGCAGCGCTGGTGCGGACGGAGGCATCGAGCGCCGGCGAGGCGCGACCGTGACCGATCGCTCCAGCAGCACACTGGAGCGGCGACTCGCCGCGGTGGGGACCCGGTTCACCGAGCTGGGCGTGGCGCTCGGGCACCTCTGGCAGCGGTCGCTGCAGCTGCGCGTCGCGGTCTCGACCATCACCCTGTCGCTGATCGTCATCACGATCCTCGGCGTGGTGCTGACCGACCAGATCACCAACCGCATGCTGGACACCAAGATCAACGCGGCGGTCGAGGAGATGGTCCGCGCCCGAAACGCGGTGCACAGCCAGCTGATCGGCACGCACGACACCGGCGCCCAGCTGAAGGAGGCGCGCAACGCGCTGTCCAGCGACGGCGGACCGCAGACCGGCGTGGCGGGCAGCTACGACGTGGCACTGGTGATGGTCGGCAGCGGCCAGCAGGAGGTCACCGCGGGCCCGATGCAGGACGTGCCCGACGAGCTGCGCAACTTCGTGCGGCGCGGCCAGGTCAGCCGCCAGTTCAGCACCGTCTCCGACTCCAGCGGCTACCACGGCCCGGCGCTGATCATCGGCAGCCCGAGCACCGAGATACCGACGCTGGAGATCTACCTCATCTTCCCGCTGGCCAGTGAGGCGCGCAGCCTCTCGCTGATGCGCGGCACCATGTTCATCGGCGGCATCGTGCTGCTGGTCCTGCTCGCGGCGATCACGGCGCTGGTGACCAGGCAGGTGGTGCTGCCGATCCGGTCGGCGGCGCGCATCGCCGGTCGCTTCGCCGACGGCAGGCTCAAGGAACGCATGCTCGTGCGCGGCGAGGACGACATGGCGCGGCTGGCGCAGGCGTTCAACGAGATGGCCGAGAGCCTGTCCAACCAGATCACCCAGCTGGAGGAGTTCGGAAACCTGCAGCGCCGCTTCACCTCCGATGTCAGCCACGAGCTGCGCACGCCGTTGACCACCGTGCGAATGGCCGCCGACCTCATCCACGGCAGCAGCGACGATCTGGATCCGGCCCTGGCCCGCAGCGCCGAGCTGCTGGTCAACGAGCTCGACCGGTTCGAGGGTCTGCTCAACGACCTCCTCGAGATCAGCCGCCACGACGCGGGCGTGGCCGAGCTGCAGGTCGAGTCGCTCGACGTGCGGATGTGCGCGCGGGCGGCCATCTCGACCGTGCGGCACCTGGCCAAGGACGCCGGGGTGGAGGTCGTGGTCGACATGCCGGAGGAGCCGTTGGTCGCCGAGGTCGATCCGCGCCGGGTCGAGCGGGTGCTGCGCAATCTGCTCGCCAACGCCATCGACCACAGCGAGGGCAAGCCGGTGCTGATCAGGATGCGCGGCGACGTCGACGCCAACGCGGTCTCGGTGGTGGTGCGCGACCAAGGCGTCGGCCTGCGACCCGGCGAGGAGAAGCTGGTCTTCAACCGGTTCTGGCGCTCGGATCCGTCCAGGATGCGCCGCTCCGGCGGCACCGGACTCGGGCTGTCGATCAGCGTCGAGGACGCGAACCTGCACGAAGGGCGGCTGGAGGCCTGGGGCGAGGTCGGTGTCGGCGCGAGCTTCCGGCTGACGTTGCCGCTGGTGCGCGGCAAGAAGCTCGGCGCGAGCCCGCTGTCGCTGGAACCGGTGCGCAAGCAGCCCGCCAGGCAGGTCGAGCTCGAGATCGTGCCGAATCCGCCTGAGCCGGAAGCGGATACGGGCGCGTCGACGCCCGCGTCCGGGAACGGGTCGAAGGCCGCCGCGCCGTCCCAGCCGGGTGCGGAGTCGTCGCAGCCGGGGGCCGGCACGGTCGCCGAATCGGGGGACGTACCGTCATGAGCGGGCGTTACCCGCTCGGCGCGAGCCATCCGATGCGCGCCCGCGTCGACGCGGGGTCGCGGGGAAGGGGTTTCATGAGAAGGCGGGTCGGTGCCGCGAAGCCGCGGCGGCTCCTCGCGGTCGGCACGGCCGCTCTCGCGGCGTTGCTCGTGCTGTCCGGATGCGCGAGCCTGCCGGAATCCTCCGCGCCGCAGGCGATCGGCACCATCAACCGCGAGCCGACATCGGAGGGGCCGCCCGCGCCCACGCAGGGACGCGACCCCGACCTGCTGCTGCGCGACTTCCTGCTGGCCACCGCCGACCCCAACAACCGGCACCTGGCGGCGCGCCAGTTCATGACCCCGTCGGCCGCGGCGCAGTGGGACGACGCCGCCGGCACCACGATCGTGGAGAAGCCGGATACGTTGCGCGAGTCGCGCACCGGCGACAAGGCGACCTATCGGATCCGGGCGCGCAAGGTCGCCGAGCTGGACAGCAACGGCTCGTACCACGCCTCGTCGGACCCGCCGCTGGAAAACAAGATCGAGATGACCAAGGTCAACGACGAGTGGCGTATCGATGAACTGCCCGACGGCGTCGTGATGGACGCCATCGCGTTCGGCAAGTGGTACCGGCGCTACGCGCTGTACTTCGTCGATCCGACGAGCAGTGTCGTCGTGCCCGACCTGCGCTGGGTCTCCGTGCCGAAGGCGCAGCTGACCCAGCGGCTGCTCACCATGCTCGGCGAAGGCACCCAGCCCGCGCTCGCCCCGGTGCTGCGCAACGAGCTGGCCGCGCCGATCACCCTGCGCGGCCCGATCACCAAGGCCAACGGCGACCCGGACGAGGTCGGCGTCGGGCTCGGCGGGGTGAAGATCGACTTCGCCGGCGCCTCGGCGCTCAATCCGCACGATCGCGAACTGCTCGCCGCGCAGGTGGTGCTCACCCTCGCGGGTGCGGACATCCTCGGACCGTACGTGCTGCTCGCCGACGGCAAACCGTTCGACGACCGGTTCACCGGCAGCGGCTGGTCGGCCGCCGATGTGCAGCAGTTCAGCCAGCCCGCGGTCGGCAACACCCAGGTCGGCCTGCACGCGCTGCGCGGCGGCGCGCTGGTGCAGGTCCCGGAGAACAACGCGCCCATCACGCCGGCGCCCGGCTACTTCGGCACCGTGAACAACCTGCTCTCCGCGGCACTCTCGCCGGACGGTCAGCTGGTCGCCGGGGTCGCCGACACCGGGCGGCCCGCGCCCGAGCCGCCGCGCACCCTGATGATCGGCACCTACGGCGGCAACGCGATTCCGGTCGCCGCGGGCAGCACCATCACCCGGCCGTCCTGGAACATCGACGGCACCGCCGCGTGGGCCGTCATCGACGGCGAGCGGGTCGTCCGCGCCGTGAACGACCGGACCACCAACACCGTCTCGGTGCAGGACGTCGACACCTCCGGCCTCACCTCCAGCGGTTCCGGGTCGACCTTCCACGCGCCCATCACCGAGCTGCGGATCTCCCGCACCGGGGTGCGGGCCGCGCTGATCGCCGACGGGAAAGTGTATGTGGCCGTGGTCATTCCGAAGCCGGGCGGCGGTTTCGCGCTGGCCTCGCCATTGCCCGTCGGGGTCAACTCGAGCGCGGCCGCGGTGTCGCTGTCGTGGTTCGGCAGCGACCGGTTGATCATCTCCAGGGAGGGCAATGTCGACCCGGTCGGCACCGTGTCGATCGACGGTTCGCAGCCGATACCGCAGACCAGCCGGAACCTGACCGCGCCGGTGCGGCAGGTCAGCGCCACGCCTGAGCATCAGTACGCGGCCGATTCCCGCGCGGTGCTCGAGCTGACCAGCAACCCGGACGGTGGCGAGCCGTACTGGCGCGAGGTGCCGGGCCTCGGCGCGAACGCCGTCCCGGTGCTGCCCGGCTGATCGCCCGCTCATAAAACGCTCTGTGGCAACGCAATAGGGCGCGGTCGCTTGTCGGTGGGTGCGCGCAGACTCGGGCGATGCGGACTCTGCTGGATCTCATCTTGCCCGCCTCGTGCGCGGGCTGTCGTACCGCGGGCGTCGGATGGTGC
>NZ_BAGH01000323.1 GCF_000308715.1 Nocardia tenerifensis NBRC 101015 | reverse complement strand
GCGCCACGGCGCAGCGCCCGGTCCACCGCGTCGGTCAGGCGTGGGTCGCCCGCGTCGTCACCGGCGACGAGGACGACGTCGAGCGGACCGACCCAGGGCGGCAACGCGGCGACGGGCACCACGGGCAGGCCGGCCCGGTCACCGAGCGCGGCGACGAGCAGGCTCGCGGCGCGGGCCGCGCGGCCGGAGCCGGAGACGAGCACCACGCTGCGTGGCCGCAGTCCGTCCAGGCGCGCGAGCGCGTCCTCACCGACGGCCGCCGCGGTGGCCCTCACCTGAGCGCCGCCCGAGGCGGCCGAGCGCAGGGCGCCGCCGGTATCGGCCGCCTCCAGCGAAGCGGCATCGTCGAGGTCGAGCACCGGTGTTCCAGCGATCATCGGGCGTCCCACCTCCCCTCATCGCGCTGAGTCGTTTCCGCCCTCACTCGTTCCCGGGTCGGCTGCCACGCCGGGCCCGAGTCAGGCGAATCCAAGGCCTGTGATTCCACTATTCCAGTCAGGACCGAACGATGCTCAGAATCTCCGCAGCGGGCCGCGTCGTCTCCTTCTCCGCAGCCCTTCGCCGAATACCGAGCATGGGATTCCATCCGCCGTAATTCCACTATCCCAGTCAGGACCGGACGATGTTCAGAATCTCTGCATCGGGCTGAGCCGTCTACTTCTTCCCAGCCTTCCGCCGAATACTGAGCATGGGATTCCATCCGCTGTGATTCCACTATCCCAGTCAGGACCGGACGATGTTCAGAATCTCTGTTACGAGTGCGTCTACTTCTTCCGGTGATCGTGCCTCGACGTTGAGCCGCAGCAGGGGCTCGGTATTCGAGGCGCGCAGGTTGAACCACGCGTCGTCGGCCAGCTGAACGGTCACGCCGTCCAGCCTATCGACCGAGATCGTCCGGTTTCCGAAGGCCTCGACCACCGCCATCGTCCGCTCCTTCGCGTCCGCCACCGTGGAATTGATCTCGCCGGAGGCCGCGTACGTTTCATAGGCCGCCATCAGCTCCGACACCGGGCGATCCTTCTCGCCCAGCGCGGCGAGCACGTGCAGCGCCGCGAGCATGCCGGAGTCGGCGCCCCAGAAGTCGCGGAAGTAGTAGTGCGCGGAGTGCTCGCCGCCGAAAACCGCTCCGGTCGAGGCCATCTGCTGCTTGATGAACGAGTGGCCGACCCGCGTGCGCACCGGCGTGCCGCCGAGCGCGGTGACCAGCTCGGGCACCGCGTGCGAGGTGATCAGGTTGTGGATGATGACCGCGCCGGGCTCCTTGATCAGCTCGCGCTCGGCGACCAGCGCGGTGATGGTGGACGGCGAGACCGGGTCGCCCTTCTCGTCCACCACGAAGCAGCGGTCGGCGTCGCCGTCGAACGCGAGCCCGATGTCGGCCCCGGACTTGACCACCAGGTCCTGCAGGTCGACCAGGTTCTTCGGATCGAGCGGGTTGGCCTCGTGGTTAGGGAAGGAGCCGTCGAGCTCGAAGTACAGCGGGACGATCGTCACCTGCGGCAGCGCGTCGAACACCGCGGGCACGGTGTGTCCGCCCATGCCGTTGCCGGCGTCCACGGCGATGGTGAGCGGGCGGACCTCGCCGAGGTCGACCAGGTCGCGCAGGAAGGCCGCGTAGTCGGCGAGCAGATCGACCTCGGTCGCGGTGCCGCGCGGTCCGTCGTAACCCGGGACGCCCTCGACGATCTCGTGCTTGATGGTGGCCAGGCCCGTGTCCTGGCCCACCGGAATGGCTTTGGCGCGGCACATCTTGATGCCGTTGTAGCGGGCCGGGTTGTGGCTCGCGGTGAACATGGCGCCGGGGCAGTCCAGCCTGCCGGAGGCGAAGTACAGCTGATCGGTGGACGCGAGGCCGATGTGCACCACGTCGAGGCCCTGCGCGAGCACGCCCTCGGCGAAGGCGCGGGACAGCTCGGGGGAGGACTCGCGCATGTCGTGCCCGATGACGGCCCGCGTCGCGCCCTCGGCGCGCATCAGCCTGGCGAACGAAGCGCCTATGTCGGTGACGAATTCGGCGTCGATCTGCTCACCGACCACTCCGCGAACGTCGTAGGCCTTGATCACCGCGTTGACGAATTCGGCAGAGCGGGCGACTGTCATGCCCACCACCCTAATGGGTGGACCGTCCGCCTTTGACCCGGTCCTTGGTTTGTTCAGGAAGGGGGGTCGGGGAGTACGCGGAGATGGCCTCGGCGGCCGGTACGGGTGGTGCGCGGCGGTGGCGGCGCGTAGTCACGGTAGCCGCGCTGATCTTGTTCCGGCGGGCGGCGGCGCAATCCGGCCTCGCGCACCGCCTCGGCGAGCGCGGTCAGATCGTCGTCATCCGGTGTGCTCGAGGAGAATCCGCCTTCGTGTCGAACCATCTCCCAGCCCTTGGGGGCGGTGATGCGGGAGCCGTGCGTTTCACAGAGGTCCCAGGAGTGCGGTTCGGCGACGGTGGCCAGCGGTCCGACCACGGCGGTCGAGTCCGAGTACACATAGGTGAGCGTCGCGACGGCCGGATTCTTGCAGCCTGGACGGCAGCAACGACGCATGGGGATCACGCCGATGAGAGTAACCCTCCTGGCGGTCCGATGTGGATAGACACGCTCATGATTCGGGCAAAAACTCCCGCCGCGCGGCGGTCGGCCGCGGGCGGGCGAGGGGACGCGCAACCGTGCGAATGTTCCGCGACCGGTGAGTGCGCGGTCTGCGGGCCGCACACCCGGTGTCGGTAATCAGTTATCGCCGCGCGCAACAGGTTTCGTTACCGAGGCGGTGCGATGCCTACTCCGGTTCGGGGTCGATCACGTCCGGATCGACGCCCAGATAGGTCGCGATCTGCTGGACGAGGACCTCGCGCAGCAGATCGACCAGGTCGTCCGGGTCGCTGGCGCGCAGCTCGAGCGGCTTGCGGAACAGCACCACCCTGGCGCGGGTGGCCGCGCCGTGCCGATCGACCCCGGCCGGGATGAGCCGCGACAGCGGCACCGGTCCGTCGGCGACCACCTCGTCCGGCCAGGTGACCGAATCTGGGTGCAGCGGACGGATTTTCGGCACGTCGTCGACCGCGATGTCGAGTTTGGTGAGCCGGTCGTGCCAGCGCGTGTCCAGCGGGGCGAACGCCTCGAGCACCAGCCGGTCGAACTTCTGCCCCCTGGTGCGCCAGGCGGGCACCGTGGGCGGCAACATCGGTCCACGCACGCCGCGACCACGGCGGATCACCGACCGTGCGGTCGGCGGACGACGATTCCGGGAACGTGCCATGGTTAAAACCTAGTCAGCCCGCCTCGGGGCCGCGCAGCCAGTGCGGTCGGCCGGAGCGCGAGGACTCTCGGGCGTACCCCCGGAGCTATCCGTGTGTCCGCGAGATCCCTTGTCGCCGTAACGACTTGTCGCGCTTGCGGATAACTCGGGGGCCAACCCGGGTCGGCTAGCCGATGCCGCGCTTCAGGCGGCGGCGCTCCCGTTCGGAGAGGCCACCCCAGATGCCGAAGCGCTCATCGTGGGCGAGTGCGTACTCCAGGCACTCGTCGCGCACCTCGCAGCCCATGCAGATCCGTTTCGCCTCGCGGGTCGAGCCGCCCTTCTCGGGGAAGAACGCCTCCGGATCGGTCTGCGCGCACAGGGCGCGTTCCTGCCACTGCTCTTCGATGGATTCGAACATCTCGTCGAAGCCCGTGACGACCAGGCTGAGCCGGGGCGTCGAGTCGTCGCCACCCGTGCCGAGCCGGGGCATCGAGACCTCGTCACCCCCCTCGTGATCCTTCCAGCCGTTGTCTGCGCAGACGCCACGTGCTGCGCCTGCTGTGGAATCGGTCGGCGAGACCATCTCGTTGGCCATCGCTCCGCCTCCTCACTGTGTGTTAGCGCAGAATGATTCGTTCCGTCGGACCAACACGCCTACCGACGGCCATACCCCGCGACGTTGTCCCGCGGACGTCCCCGAGCTCGTCATCTCGATGCGAACATGTGTTCGAAAAGCCGTTCGCGCCTTGCACTCTCGCGCGAACCCGAAATGACATGACTGTGATTAGACACGCCGGACGTGTCGATGGTCAAGCGGCCGTCGCTATTCCGTTACTATCCGCGAACGCTTTCGAAGATGATCTTGTGTCCGAGTAGGGCAAATGACCAGCAACTACGGCGCGGAACATCGCCCGGTCCGGCAGCGCATAGGCTGTGCGGATGTGACTTCCCTTCAAGCGGACATCGAACCCGTCGGCGGGCCCAGGATTGCCGTCCTGGTCGGGGGTGTCGGCGGCGCTCGATTCCTGCAGGGCGTACGGGAGCTCCTGCCCGATGCCGACGTCTCCGCGATCGTGAACGTCGGCGACGACGTCTGGATGCACGGCCTTCGTATCTGCCCTGACCTCGATACCTGCATGTACACCCTCGGTGGCGGCATAGACACCGAGCGCGGCTGGGGCAGGCCGGCCGAGACCTGGCACGCCAAGGAGGAACTGGCGAAGTACCACGCGCAGCCGGACTGGTTCGGTCTCGGCGATCGCGACCTCGCCACGCACCTGGTCCGCAGCGAGATGCTGCGCGCCGGGTACCCCCTCTCGGCGGTGACCGAGGCCCTCTGCAACCGATGGCAGCCGGGCGTGAAACTGATCCCGGCGACCGACGATCGGTGTGAAACGCACGTTGTTGTGAGCGACCAGGAGAACCCTGGCGAACGCCGCGCGATCCATTTTCAAGAGTGGTGGGTTCGCTATCGAGCGAACATCCAAACCCATGGATTCGCCACAATCGGGGCCGAGGATGCCAAACCGGCCCCAAATGTGATCGAGATCATAGAGTCCGCCGATGTGGTGTTGCTCGCTCCGTCGAACCCGGTGGTGAGCATCGGCGCCATCCTCGCGGTGCCCGGAATCCGCGGCGCGCTGCGCACCACCGGGGCCAAGGTGATCGGCGTGTCGGGCGTGATCGACGGCAAACCGCTGCGCGGCATGGCCGACGAGTGCCTGTCGGTGATCGGCGTCGAGACCACCGCCGAGGCGATCGGCCGCTACTACGGCGCGCGCTCGGCCACCGGCATCCTGGACGGCTGGCTGATCCACACCACCGACACCGCGGACGTGCCCGGTGTCGAAGTACGCAGCGTGCCGCTGCTGATGACCGATCCGCCGACCACCGCCGAGATGGTGCGGGAGGCGCTCGACCTCGCGGGAGTGAAACCGTGATCAACGACCATGCCGCAGGCGAACTCCGGATACTGCCGATCACCGGCCTGCCCGAGTTCCGGCCCGGCGACGACCTCGCCGAACGCATCGCCGAGCAGGCGCCGTGGCTGGCCGACGGCGACGTGCTCGTGGTGACGAGCAAGATCGTCGCCAAGGTCGAGGGGCGCATCGTCGAGGCGCCGCTGGATCCGGAGGAGCGCGACACGGTGCGCCGCGCCCTGGTCGAGCAGGAGGCGGTCCGGGTGCTGGCGCGCAAGGGCCGCACGTTGATCACCGAGAACAAGCTCGGCATCGTGCAGGCCGCCTCCGGCATCGACGGCTCCAATGTCGAGCAGGGCGAGTTGGTGCTGCTGCCTGCCGATCCCGACGCCAGCGCGAAGGCGCTGCGCACGGCCCTGGCCGAGCGGCTCGGCGTGCGGGTGGCCGTGGTCGTCACCGACACCATGGGCCGCGCCTGGCGCAACGGCCAGACCGACACCGCGATCGGCGCCTCGGGACTTCGGGTGCTGCACGACTACGCGGGCGCGGTCGACGGGCAGGGCAACGAGCTGCACGTCACCCAGGTGGCGATCGCGGACGAGCTGGCCGCCGCGGCGGATCTGGTGAAGGGCAAGCTCGGCGGCGTGCCGGTCGCGGTGGTGCGCGGGCTGCCGATCACCGAC
>NZ_BAGH01000324.1 GCF_000308715.1 Nocardia tenerifensis NBRC 101015 | reverse complement strand
TCGTGTTCGACGGCGCGGTGATCGAGGCCGGCGCGACCGTCGAACGATCGATCATCGGCTTCGGCGCCCGCATCGGGCCGCGCGCGCTCGTGCGCGACGGCGTCATCGGCGACGGCGCGCACGTCGGCGCGCGCTGCGAACTGCTGCGCGGCGCGCGGGTGTGGCCCGGCGTCGAGATCCCCGACGGCGGGATCCGCTTCTCCACCGACGTCTAACGGCGAGAACGCCGGGGTGCCAACGGCTTTCGTGCGCACCCCGGTGGCGTGCCGGGAACCGGCGGCTATTCCGCGTCGCCGACGGTACCTTTGACGCACCTGAGCCCGGCTCGAGAACTGAGCCGGGCCGGAACTGTTGAGGAGAACGCTCTATGCGGAAGTCTTTGCCTCGGGTACTCGTCGCGGCCGTCTTCGCGGGGTCGATCGGCCTCGGCGCGGCCGGATTGCCGGCCGCCGCCGCGGCGCCGTCGATCTACGAGCCGAGTATCACTCCGTGCGGCCACCTGTTCCGGACGCCGTTCGAACCGGCCCGCCCGGAGGCCAGCGCCTACTGGAGCCCCTTCGGCACCGCCGACATCGTCTGCTACGACGCGGGTTTCGGCGTCAGCTACTACCAGCGCGACCCGTCGGGCCAGTGGCACGCGATGAACCAACTGATCCCGGGCAACTACTTCATCAACATCTTCGGCTACGGGCACCTGCCCGCTTAGAGATCGCCTGTCACGCTTTGGTTTTCCAGACGTAGCGGGTCTTCGGACGCCCTGCCCGGCCGTAATCCGAACGGCGGGTGACCAATCCGTCGTCGGCCAGCTTCTCCAGATAGCGCCACGCGGTGATGCGGGAGACGCCGATGGAGTTCGCGGTATCCGCGGCGGTGATGCCCTCCGGCGCGGCGCGCACGGTGCGCGAGATCTCGTCGAGGGTTTGCGGCGCAACGCCTTTCGGCGTCGTGGCCCGCTGGTCGGGGGTGCGCAGGGCGCTGAGGGCACGGTCGATGTCGTGCTGGGAGACCGCCGTCTCCCCGGCAGGCAGGGCGGTGCGGAACTCGCGGTAGCGGTCGAGCTTGTCGCGAAAAGCGGCGAAGGTGAACGGCTTCAAGAGATAGAGGACGACGCCGTGCGAGACGGCGGTGCGCACCATGGCGAGATCGCGGGCCGAGGTGATGGCGATGACGTCGGGGCGGGGAGCGAGCCCGGTCAGCGCCGCCGCGACGTCGAGGCCGCTGGCGTCGGGTAGCCCGATGTCCATGAGCACCAGGTCGATCGGCGTGCTCTCGGCGGCGGCGTCGGCGGCCGCACGCATCGCCTCGCGGCCGGTGTGCACCACCCCGACGGGCGTGAAGCCCTCGATGCGGTCCACATAGGCGCGGTGGGCCTCGGCGATGAGTGGCTCGTCCTCGACGATCAGCACTCGGATCACGGGGTGTCCTTTCGTGGAATCGTCACGGTGACCGCGCTTTCCGGGTGTAGTTCGGTACGGATGGTCCCCCCGTGCCGGGCCACCAGGCGGTGAACCAGTGCGAGGCCGAGCCCGTGATGGTCGGCCTTGGTCGAGTAACCGCGCTGCGAGGCCCGCGCGAACGTCTCCTCCGACATCCCGGGCCCGCTGTCGGCGACGCGCACGTACAACGCCGAATGATCTTCTGCGGAAACGGCTTCGGGAATGTCGCGGTGCCGGACGGTGACCTCGACCCACCCCGAGCTGCTCTCCGCCGCGGCGTCGATGGCGTTGTCGATCAGGTTGCCGACCAGGGTGACCGTCTCCTGCGGGGACAGCGGCTCTATCGAGTCGAGCGCGGTCTCCTCGGTGATGGTCAACTCGATCCCGCGCTCGGCGGCCTGATTCACCTTGCCGAGCAGCAGCGCGGCCAGGGCGGGGGAGCCGACCGCGTCCAGCAGTCGGTCGATGAGCGCCTGGGACAACCGCAGCTCCGAGGTGGCGAACTCGACCGCCTCCTGCGGGCGGCCCAGCTCGACCATGGTGATCACGGTGTGCAGCCGGTTGGCCGCCTCGTGCGCCTGCGCGTGCAGCGACTCGGCGAAGCTGCGCACGGAGTCGAGTTCGCCCATCACCGCGCGCAGTTCGGTGTGGTCGCGGATGGTCATGACGGTGCCGATCGGGCGCCCCTCCCAGGTGACGATGTCCTGGTTGACGAGCAGGATCCGATCGCCGGTCACGTGCATCTCGTCGCGGACCACGCCCCAGCTCATCTGCTGCATCGAGGTCGGCAGGTCGCCGCGGCGCACCTCGCCGTCGGGCAGCTCGAGCAGCCTGCGTGCCTCGTCGTTGACCACCTCGGCGCGCTCGCCCGCGATGCCGAACACCACGAGGCCCTCGTGAATCGAGTGCAGCACGGCGTCGTGCTGTTCGTACATTGCCCGCAGTTCGTCGGGCGCGAGCCCGTGCGTCTGCCTGCGCAGGCGGCGGCTCAGCAGGAACGACCCACTCCCGGAGAGCACCAGGCCGGCCGCCGCGACGCCGATGATCAGCGGCAGCTGCGTGGCGACCTGGTCGCCGATCTTGGCGCGGGTCACCCCGGCGGACACCAGCGCGACCACCCGGCCGCCGTCGTAGACGGGCGTCACGGCGCGGATGGAGGGGCCGAGGGTGCCGGTGAAGGTCTCGGTGAACGTCTCGCCGGACAGCGCGCGGTCGATGTTGCCGCTGAACGGCTTGCCGATCATGTCCGGGTTGGTGTGCGTGTAGCGGGTGCGGTCCGGCGCCATGACGACGATGAAGTCCATGCCGGTCGCGTTGCGGATGCGCTCGGTCACCGGCTGTAGTCGCCCGGTGGGGTCGGTCGAGTAGACGGCGCTCAGGGTCGACGGCGCCTCAGCAACGCTCACCGCGACATCCCTCACCTCGCGGGTGGTCGTGACATCGCTGTGGTGCCGCGCGTCGAGCACCGCGAGCACCGCGCCGACCGCGACCATCAGCGTCAATACGATCAGCTGAAGCGCGAAGGCCTGACCGGCCAGGGATAGCCGACCGCGTCTCACTAGCTGCTTTCCTCCGCTGAACGTAATGCACCAAACCGTGACCGGCGTCACCCGGACCGCCATCATTCTGCCTGGAAGGCGTGAGGCACCTCACGTCGGCACCACTTCGGAGGACATCAACTCGTATGAGCGAAGCAGCACCGGAAGCACCACCCCGGAAGCGGGACCGCACCCACTGGCTGTATCTGGCCGTCATTCTCGCGGTCATCGCGGGAATTCTGGTGGGTTGGCTCGCGCCCGGGTTCGGGCGATCGGTCGCTCCGCTCGGCACCATCTTCGTGAATCTGATCAAGATGATGATCGCGCCGGTCATCTTCTGCACCATCGTGCTCGGCATCGGCTCGATCCGCTCGGCGGCCACCGTCGGCAAGGTCGGCGGGCTGACCATCGCGTACTTCATGGCCATGTCGACCGTCGCCCTCGTAATCGGGCTCGTGGTCGGCAATGTGATCTCGCCGGGGACCGGCTTGGATGTCAGCGCGAACGTCAAGGCAGTCGAGCCGCTGACCAAGACCGCGCACAACGCGGGCGGCACCTGGGACTTCCTCACGAGCATCGTCCCGACGACCATGCTGTCGTCGCTGACCTCGGGTAGCACGCTGCAGGCGCTGTTCGTCGCGTTGCTGGTCGGGTTCGCGGTGCAGGCCATGGGCAAGTCCGGCGAGCCGATCGTGCGTGGCGTCGCGTTGCTGCAGAAGCTCGTCTTCCGCGTGCTCGTGATGATCCTGTGGCTGGCGCCCATCGGCGCGTTCGGCGCGATCGCGAATCTCGTGGGTAAGAGTGGTCTGGACGCCGTGCTGAAACTGGCAACGTTGATGATCGCGTTCTACCTGACTTGCTTGATCTTCGTGTTCGGCGTGCTCGGGGTGCTGCTGTGGGCGGTGGCTCGGGTGTCGGTGCTCAAGCTGGTCCGCTACCTGGCCCGCGAGTACCTGCTGATCCTCGCGACCTCCTCGTCCGAGTCGGCGTTGCCTCGGTTGATCGCGAAGATGGAGCACATGGGCGTCGAGCGAACGACGGTGGGTGTGGTTGTGCCGACCGGATATTCGTTCAATCTGGATGGCACTGCAATTTACCTGACAATGGCGTCTTTGTTCATCGCGGACGCGATGGGCAAGCCATTGAATATCGGCGAGCAGATCGGCCTGCTGCTGTTCATGATCGTCGCGTCCAAGGGGGCGGCGGGCGTCACCGGCGCGGGCCTGGCCACGCTCGCCGGCGGGCTGGAGAGCCACCGCCCCGAACTGCTCGACGGCGTCGGCCTGATCGTCGGCATCGACCGCTTCATGTCCGAGGCCCGCGCGCTCACCAACTTCTCCGGAAACGCCGTGGCCACCGTGCTCATCGGCGTCTGGACCAAGACCATCGACACCGACCGCACCAAGGAAGTGCTCGACCGCAAACTGCCCTTCGACGAACAGACCATGGTCGACAACGACCACGCCACGCAGCCGCAGCGGGAGCCCGACACCAAGGACCTGGTTCCGGCCTAGCCGCGCTGTGCAACACGAAGGGCCCGCAGGATCTGCGGGCCCTTCGCGCTGTCCTGGCTCAGGACGCCCACTTCTCCGGGTTGAGGTGGTGCTGGGTGAGCGCGGTGGCGTGGCCGTGGCCGAGCCCGTGCTCGGACTTCAGCCACTCGACGAGGGCCTTGTGCGCCGTCAGCCCGGACTCCCGCATCGCGGTTTTCCACTCGTCGATGCTGCGCCCGTACTTGGCCTCGATGGACGGAAAGTAGGACGCGGGCCCCTGCGGCTTGGTCGGCATGGCGTTGTCTCCTGTGTTCGTCGTGCGTTCAGCGGTATGGACGGAGCCGCGACGAGAAATTCATCGCGCTGTGTTCGTCGCCACCTGGTGTTCGCGCAACAGTAGGGCCCCGGTGAGGAAGACGAAGACGGCGGTGAGGCCGTGGATGCCGAAGGCGGCGGCGGGGGAGCCGTTCCAGCTGAGCACGGTGATCATGTCGCCCACGGGGACCAGGGCGATGACCAAGGTGACGATGCCCAGCGCGTAGCGCTGCTTCGCCGCGAGCAGAACCACGATGAGCACGCCGAGGACGGTGTCGCGCACGCCCTTCAAATTCATGAAGGCGACCGCATCCCCGTCCGGCCAGGCGGGCAGGCCGAAGCCGGGAGCGGTGGTGTCCGGAGTGATGAGGTAGCTGATGCCGATGTAAAGGATGAAAGCCGCGCCGACGAGGGACAGGGCGGTGGCGATGCGCGAGAGGGTCATGGTCGTGCTCCCAAGGTGTGATGCTCATGTCTAGCGGCGCTAGTTTCGCGAGCAACCATATCTAAGCCGCGATAGCTTGTCTAGCGCTGCTAGGATTTTGATATGAGTGCCCAGACGCGCAAGGAACGTGAACGAGCGGAACGCCATCAGCGGATCATCGATACCGCGCGTGAACTGGCGGAAACGCAGGGGTGGGAGGCGGTGACGGTGCGGCGGCTGGCCGAGCGGATCGAGTACAGCCAGCCGGTGCTGTACAGCCATTTCGAGGGCAAGTCGGCCATCGTGACGGCGGTGGCGTTGCAGGGCATCTCCGACCTGACCGTCGTGCTGCGCCAGGCGCACGCGGAGGCGACGAGCCCGGCCGACGCGCTGTCCTGCGTCACCCGGGCCTATCTGGATTTCGCCGCCGCGAACCCGGCCCGCTACGAGGCGATGTTCTCGATGAACGTCGACCTGATCTTCGGCTTGGACGCCCCGCAGCCGCTGATCGACGCGTTCGCGGAGCTGGAGGCCCTGTTCCGCCCGTTCGTCGACGAGGCGGACCTCGGCGCCCGCACCGAGGTGGCCTGGAGCGCGATGCACGGCCTCGCCACCCTCGACCGCGGCGGCCGCCTGCGGCCCGAGCTGCGCGAGCAGCGCCTCGCCATCCTGGTCGCCGAGTGGTTGGCCGCGGTGGGCGCGGACACCGCTTAGCCGCCGACTCGGATGCTCCGCGGACGGACACGGTGTCCTCGGACGCATTTCCGGAGCCGACGGAGGTCGATCGGTAGCGTGGGGACATGCCTGATGTTGTGGTCGTCGGAACCGGACCGAATGGTCTCGCCGCCGCGGTGATCCTGGCCAAGGCGGGACTCTCGGTGGAGGTGTACGAGGCGCAGGACGCGGCGGGGGGCGGGTCTCGCACGGCCGAGCTCACCCTGCCCGGCTTCCGGCACGACGTGTGCGCGGGCGCGCACCCGATGGCGTTGGCCGCCCCGTTCTTCCGCGCGTTCGATCTCGCGGCGCACGGGGTCGACCTGCTCGTGCCCGAGGCGTCTTTCGCGCACCCGATGGACGGCGGCACGGCCGGGATCGCCTGGCACGACCTGGAACGCACCGCCGACGGCCTCGGCCGGGACGGTGACGCCTGGCGTGCGCTGTTCGCACCGCTGGTGTCGCACTGGGAGGCCGTGGTCGGTCTCGCGATGTCGGATCTGCGCCGCCCGCCGAAGGATCTGCTGACCGCGGTGCGCTTCGGCCTGCGCACGCTCGAGCAGGGATCTCCATTGTGGAACACCAGGTTTCACGGCGAGGTCGCCGCCGCGCTGCTGACCGGCGTGGCGACCCACGCGATCACCCCGCCGCGCCGGGTGCCCGCCGCGGGCGCGGGGCTGATGCTCACCACGCTGGCGCACGCGGGCGGCTGGGTGATCCCGCGCGGCGGCAGCCAGGCCATCCCGGACGCGCTCATCGCCGAGCTCGAGCGCCTCGGCGGCCGGGTGCACACCGGCCGGCGCGTGGACTCGCTCGGCGAGTTCGACGACGCCCGCGCGGTGATGCTCGACCTGGCGCCCGCCGAGTTGCTCCGTATCGCGGGCCATCGCCTGCCCGATCGATACGCCAAGCGGCTCAGCCACTTCCGTTACGGCGGCGCCGCCTGCAAGGTGGACTTCGCGCTCTCGGGTCCGGTGCCGTGGCAGGCCGAGGGCCTCGACCGCGCCGGAACGCTGCACCTGGTCGGCACCCGCGCCGAGGCGATGGCCGCCGAACGCGCCGTCTCGGCGGGGCGGCATCCGGAGCGGCCCTACGTGCTGTCCATCCAGCCCGGCGTGGTCGACCCGACCCGGGCCCCCGAGGGCATGCACACGTTCTACACCTACGCGCACGTGCCGAACGGCTCCACCCGCGACGTCAGCGAGGCGATCATCGCTCAGGTCGAACGGTTCGCCCCAGGCTTCCGCGATCTGATCCTCGCCAAGCACGTCTACACGGCGGCCGAAATGCCCGCGCACAATGCCAATTACATCGGTGGCGACATCTCGGCGGGCGCGATGACACTGCGTCAGTTCGCCTTCCGCCCCACCCCGCGCTGGAACCCTTACGCCACACCGCTTCCCGGCGTCTACCTGTGCTCCGCGTCGACTCCGCCCGGTCCGGGCGTGCACGGCATGTCCGGGATGCACGCCGCCCGCCACGTGCTGCGCCAGCGCTTCGACATCACCACCGACCCGCTGGAACTACTGCGCCGGAACTGATCGCGGCCTAGACGGGCTGGGTGCGATAGAGGTCCGGCTCGAGGTACATGACGCGCGCCGCGGGCACGGCCGCCCGCACGCGCGCCTCGGCCTCGTCGATGGCCTCGGCGAGCTGGCCGACGTCGAGGCCGGGCACCGCCCCGATCTTGGCGGCCACCAAAAGCTCTTCCGGGCCGAGGTATTGGGTCTTGAGGTGGATCACGCGGTCGATGCGCGCGCCGTCGACCAGGTTCTCGCGGATGAGGCGGTCCTCGGCGGCCGTCGCGCCCTCGCCGATGAGCAGGCTCTGCATCTCGATGATCAGCACGATGGCGATGATGCCGAGCAGCACGCCGATGGCCATGGTGCCCACGCCGTCCCACACCGCGTTGCCGGTGAGCATGGTCAGCCCGACGCCCGCGAACGCGAACACCAGGCCGATCAGCGCGCCGGTGTCCTCGAGCAGCACCACGGGCAGTTCCGGGCTGCGCGAGTTGCGGATGAACCGCCACCAGCTCGCGTCGCCCTTGAGCGGCGCGGACTCGCGCATCGCGGTCATGAAGCTGTAGGACTCGAGCGCGATCGCGATGAGCAGGATGACGATCGCCACGAGCGGCGAGCTGAGCTCCTCCGGATGCTGGATCTTGTGCACACCCTCATAGAGCGCGTACCCCGAGCCTAGGGTGAACAGCACCAGCGCCACGACGAACGAGTAGAAGTAGCGATTGCGCGCGTAGCCGAACGGGTGTAGCGCGTCGGCCTCCTGCTCGGCGCGGCGCTGACCGAGCAGCAGCAGGGCCTGGTTGCCGGTGTCGGCGACCGAGTGCACCGCCTCGGCCAGCATCGACCCCGAACCGGTGATTATCGCGCCGATGAACTTCGCCGCGGCGATCCCCGCGTTCGCCGACAACGCGGCGAGAATCGCCTTCTTGCCACCACCAGCCGACATGCCCTGGACGTCCTCTCTCCGATGTGCCCGATCCTGGCTAACTTAGCGTGTACCGGCCTCGGTATACCCGATGCCCGACCGATCACCCGGTCGAGCGATCACACCTTGCCGACGCAGGCGCAGAAGAGCTGGGCCGCCCCGTCGAGCGCGCGGGCGCGAATGTCGGTGTCGGCGGCCGAGATCCACGCCGCCGCGCCGCGCTCCAGCGTCAGCTCCGATGCGCCGTGCAGTAGCCGTACCGACCCGGTCGTGCACAGCACGATGCCCGGCCCCGCCGCAGTGAGCGGCACCTGGGCCGAGCCCTCGGTCAGATCGAAGCGCCGCAGTTCGAACTCCGGCGCGGGCGTGCGGTAGCGCACCGAGCCGTCGCCCGCCGGCTCCGGGAGCACGACCGGCAGGTCGATCGGCTCGAAGTCGAGCACCCGCAACAGTTCCGGCACGTCGACGTGCTTGGGCGTGAGGCCGCCGCGCAGCACGTTGTCGGAGTTGGCCATGATCTCGACGCCGAGTCCGCGCAGGTAGGCGTGCAGGTTGCCGGCCGCGAGGAACAGGCCCTGCCCGGGTTCGAGGGTCAGCCGGTTCAGCAGCAGGGCCGCGAGCACGCCCGCGTCGCCGGGGTAGGCCTCGGCGAGCTCGAGGGTGGTGCGCGCCTCAGGGGTGAACTCGCGCTTGCCTTTTCCGGACAGGTAGCGCACACAGCCGTCGAGCACCTCGGGCAGCAGCGTCGCGAGCACGTGCTGCGGCAGCGTGATCCAGGTGGTGAACAGGGTGCGCAGGCCGTCGGAGTCCGGTTGCGCGGCAAGCAGTTCGGCGAACGAGGCGAGGCCGTCCACCTCGAGGGCCCGCAGCAGTTCGACGGTGCGGTGCGGCTCGCGGAATCCGGCGAGCGCCTCGAATCGGTCCAGCGCGACAACGAGTTCCGGCTTGTGGTTGTCGTCGCGGTAGTTGCGCATCGGCGAGTCGAACGGCACATTGGTGCGGTTCTCCCGCTCGAAGCCGGCGCGCGCCTGGGCGGTGCTCGGGTGCGCCTGTAGCGACAGCGGCTCCTCGGCGGCGAGGATCTTCAGCAGGAACGGCAGCTTGCCGCCGAATGCGTCCGCGGCGTCGCCCAATTCGCGCTTGGGGTCCTCGGCGACGAAGTCGAGCAGCGAGCGGGTGTGCGCGCCGATCCGGACGTGCGCGGGGTCGGCGGGGTGTGCGCCGAACCACAGTTCGGCCTCCGGATGTGCCGACGGAACGGGCCTGCCGCACAGCTGAGCGAGCGCGGTGCGCGAGCCCCAGGCATACGAGCGCAACGCACCAACGAGTTCGTGCACTAGTAGCTTCCCCCGAACTGCCCTCGGGTGTCGGCCGCGGAACCGCGGGTGCCGATCAGCCGCAGGTAGGCGGCGGCCATCTCCAGCCGCACCGCGAGCACGGCGAGCTGTTCGAGCTCGCCGCCCGCGCCGGGAGCGGGTTCCTCGGGGGGCGCGGGAGCGGGCACGGACGGGTCGACGAGTCCGGTGGGCAGCAGGTCGAGCTCGGCGCTCACCAGGTCGGCGTCGACCAGGCCGGAGTCCGCGCCGCCGAACACGGCGATGCGGCGGCGCGCGGCCGACTGGTCGGCGTCGGAGCT
>NZ_BAGH01000325.1 GCF_000308715.1 Nocardia tenerifensis NBRC 101015 | reverse complement strand
CTCAGCGACGCCCTGCGCGCGGCCCGGTCCTTGCCGGATCTCGTTCCGCCGGAACTGGATTTCGATCCGCGCAACCCGCCGTCGGTCGACACCTCGGCCGTCCGCCGCGCCTGGGCCGACTGGGCCGCGCTCACCTCCGCCGACTACACCGCCGACCTGCCCGACCGGCTGCGCGGGGCGCACGCGCGGCTGGTCGACGAGCTCGACCTGGTCCAGCAGGGCACCCGCAAGGAGCTCGACCGCCTCGACGAGGTGTGGACCCCGCTGGTCCCGCGCATCGTGAGCTGGCTCGAGGGCGCGCGCGAGGTGGCCGCCCGCGCGGCCGAGCTGCGCACCGTCAAGAAGGCCGAGGACTGGCTCAAGTCCGCCACCGCGGGCCTGCGCGGGGAACGCATGACGCCGCTGGAGACCACGGCGCGCTGGGTCTGGCAGACGCTGCGCCAGCAGAGCAATGTCGAGCTCGGCGCGATTCGCCTGCAGGGCAACGCCGGAACGGCCCGCAGGGTGCTGCTGGACGTCACCGTCGACGACGTGGACGGCGCCGCGCTCGGCGTGATGAGCCAGGGTGAGCTGCACGCGCTCGGGCTCTCGCTGTTCCTGCCCAGGGCGACAGTCGAGGAGAGCCCGTTCCGCTTCGTCATGATCGACGACCCGGTGCAGGCGATGGACCCGGCGAAGGTGGACGGGCTGGCCAGGGTGCTCGCGGCGGTCGCGTGGACGCGGCAGGTGGTCGTGTTCACCCACGACGAGCGGCTGGCCGAGGCGGTGCGCCGCATGCAGCTCGACGCCACCGTGCTCGAGGTGCAGCGCCGCGACCGCTCGATCGTCGAGGTGCGCGTGTCCAGCGACCCGGTCCGCCGCTACCTCGACGACGCCCGCGCGCTCGTGCGAACCCCCCAGCTCCCGCAGGCCATCGCCGACGAACTGGTCGCCACCTGCTGCCGCTCCGCGGTAGAGGCCGCGAGCCTCGGCCGCGCCAGACGCACCCTGCTCGCCGACGGCATGAACCACCGCGAGGTCGAGCGCCACATCGACGCCGCCCAATCCACTAGGGCGAAGGTCGCTTTGGCGGTGATGGGCGTAGGCGGCAAAGTCGACGACCTCAACAAGCACCTGGTCGCCCGCGAAGGCAAGTGGGTCGTCGAGGCCCTACGCGACGCAACGGCAGGCGCCCACGTACCGATCGGCCGCGGCATGCGCGAATTGATCACGGAAACAGAGAGATTCGTAGCATGGCTCGCACGCTGACGGCGGCCCGCCGGTGACCCAACACGGTCCGCGCCGCGAATCCGACGGCGGCGGGCGCGACACCGACGGCGATGGTCGCGACACTGACGGCGGTGGAGGCAGCACCGACTCAGGCACGCCCGGTTTCAGTGGTGGCGGGCGCGGGACCGAGAGCGGCGGGCACGAGACCGGCGGCGGTGGACGCGGCAGCAACGGAAGAATGCGCAGCACCGGTCGCGGCGACCGCGGCACCGAGGGTGATGGGCGCGGCACCAGTCGCGGCGGGCGTGGCACTGCGGGCGGTGGGCGCGAGACCGAGGGCGGTGGTCGCGCCACTGGCGGTGGGCGTAGCTCCGATGGTGGCAGACGCCGTTCCGAGGGGGTGGGCGCGGTGCCAACGGCGCTGGGCGTGGCGACAATGGTGGCGGGCGCGGTTCTGAGGGTGGCGGGCGCGGCTCGGGTGGTGGGCGCGGTGCTAATGGGGGTGGGCGCGGCGGTAAGCGCCGGGCGGCGAAAGGTTCTCGGCGGCCGAGGCCGTCGGTGGGGGAGCGGCTCGACACCGTGGATCGGCTGCTGTCGGGGTCGGTGACCGATGCGGGTGGGTTGTGGTCGCGGGCTACCGCGTGGATTCTGCGCATCGCGTTGGAGCAGTCGGTGGACGAGTTGTGGGCGCGTCTAGCGCCTCCGCTGATGCGCTGCCCCATGCGGGCGCAGCTGATCGCGTTGCGCACCTTCGCCGGGCCCGAGGTGGCGGCGCAGGTGGCCGCGCTGTGGGCCGCGCTGTCGCGGGCCGCGCACCACCACGACTACGAGCTCGCCCCGAGCGTCACCGACCTGCGCCGCTGGCGCGAACAGACCGTCGCGATCGCCAAGGCGCTCGCCGCGGTCCAAACCCATTGAGCCGCTAGGTAACCGGGATCGCCCGGCTGGGCGGTCCGCTGATGATGTGGTCGATCATCCCGTAGTCGCGGGCCTCGGCCGCGGTGAACCAGCGGTCGCGATCCCAGTCGAGCAGGATCTGCTCGTAGCTCTGCCCGGTGTGCTGGGCCAGCAGCTCGCCGAGCTGTCGTTTCATGTGCGCGTGCTGCTCGGCCAGGATCTGGATGTCGGCCGCGGATCCGCCGAGCCCGGCCGAGGGCTGATGCATGATGATCCTGGTGTGCGCCAGCGCGTGTCGCTTGCCCGGCGTGCCGCAGGTCAGCAGGAACTGACCCATCGAGCCGGCCATGCCCATGCCGAAGGTGGCGACGTCGCAGCCGATGTAGTTCATCGTGTCGTAGATCGCCATGCCCGCGTCGACCGAGCCGCCGGGGGAGTTGATGTAGAAGCTGATGTCCTGCTCGTCGTCCTCGGCGGCGAGCAGAAGCAACTGGGAGCACAGCCGGTTGGCGATGTCGTCGTCGACCTGACTGCCGAGGAAGATGACCCGCTCGCGCAGGAGTCGTTCGTGCACCGAATCGTCGAGGGTGAGTCCGTTGGTTGCCATGCAGCCGAGCGTAGGAGGGCGCGGAGATTACCGGAACGCATGTTCGCTGTGCGCGAATTACGCTGCAAGCGAACAGTTTTCGAGGCAAATCAAGGGTTGGACGCGCTATCGTGTCCGGTTGCCCGCGCCCGCGGCGACCACCCCGGTTCGACCTTGGTCGTGGTCGGCACGAGAGAATCGAGCTATGAGTGGGACGCGGATGTGTCCGTGTGGCCGGGGCGAGGCCTTCGACGACTGCTGCGGGCCGGTGCTGAGCGGGAAGCGGGCGGCGGCGACCGCCGAGGCGTTGATGCGTTCGCGCTACACGGCTTTCGCGGTGGGGGACATCGACTATCTACGCCTGTCGTGGCATCCGCGGACCAGGCCCGCGGAGTTGGCGCTCGATCCCGGGCAGCGGTGGTTGTTCCTGGAGATACTGCGCACCGCCGACGGCGGACTGTTCGACGAGACCGGCCTGGTCGAGTTCGTCGCGCACTACCGGGCGGACGGCTCGCGCGGCTCGCTGCACGAGGTCAGCCGGTTCCTGCGCGCCGACGGCGCCTGGGTCTACCTCGACGGTGAGATCGAGGCCTGAGTACCCTCACCGACTATGTCCCGTGTCGCGATCGAGTACTGCACCCAGTGCCGCTGGCTGCTGCGCGCGAGCTGGATGGCGCAGGAACTGTTGAGCACCTTCGCCACCGAACTCGGTGAGGTGGCGCTGATTCCGGGCACGGGCGGCGTCTTCCGCATCACCGTCGACGGCGAGCAGGTCTGGGAACGCAAGGCGGACGGCGGTTTTCCCGATATCGCGGTGCTCAAGCAACGCGTGCGCGACCGCGTCGCGCCGGAGCGTGATCTCGGCCACGCCGACCGCCGCGACTGAACCGGCCTGGGCCGCGCTCAGGAGCAGCAGCCGCCCCCGCAGCAGCCTCCACCGGCCGGACGCGCGGGCGGGCTCGACGCCTGCGGCGCGCTACCCCGGCTGACCGTGGCGAACGTGGTCAGCAGCTTGACTGTGTCGGCATGGCCGCTCGGGCAGGACGCCGGATTCGACGACTCCGCCATCGGTCGGTTCACCTCGAAGGTGTCCCCGCAACTACGGCACCGGTAGCTGTAACTCGGCATCGGACAAGCGTACCTTCGTGGCCCCATATTGGAACGTCACGCTCCCAGGTCGTCGGCGTGGACGTACTCTCGAAGAAGAGATCATGAGGTGCGGGGCCCGCTGGAGCAAACCGGCAGCACACCGAGGGGTCCCTGGCAGGAGGTGCGAACCATGAGCGCTCAGTTCGATGTGGAGCCGGGCCGGGACGTGGGCGGCGCCGAACCGATCGCCACCACGACCTCGGGCGCGGTACGCGGCCGCTGGGACGGACCGGTGGCGGTATGGCGCAGCATTCCCTACGCGGCGGCGCCGAGCGGAGCCCACAGATTCCTTCCGCCGCGCCCCGCCCCGGCATGGGACGGAACCAGGGACTGCGCCACCTTCGGCGAGATCGCGCCGCAGACCATGGGCAACATGGTCCCCGTCGACTCCGATCTGCGGATGGGCGAGGACTGCCTGTGGCTGAGCGTCTGGGCGCCGCGCCGCGACGGCGGCGAGATCGCACACAGCCTCGAGACGGGCGAGCCGCGTCCGGTCATGGTCTGGCTGCACGGGGGCGCCTACTGCCTCGGCACCGCGGCGCAGGGCATCTACGACGGACGCAAGCTGGCCGAGACCGGCGACGTCGTGGTGGTCACCGTGAACTACCGGATCGGCGCGTTCGGCTTCCTCGATCTGTCCTCGCTGCCCGGCCCGTTCACCCCGAATCTGGGTCTGCACGACCAGATCGCCGCGCTGGAGTGGGTGCGTGACAATATCGCCGCGTTCGGCGGCGACCCCGGCAATGTCACGCTGTTCGGCGAATCCTCCGGCGCCGGGTGCGTCACCGCGCTGCTGACCTCGCCGCGCGCGGCAGGGCTGTTCCACCGGGCCATCGCGCAGAGCCCGCCCGCCACCACCGTGTTCGGCCAGGAACGGGCCGCCGGGGTGGCCAAGCGCTTCCTCGAGCTGCTGGAGTTGCCCGCACACCGGGCGGTCGAGCTGCTCGACTGGCCGATCGAGAAGATCGTCGAGGTCGCGGGCATCCTGCTGGACGAGGTTCCGTTGAAGGAACCGGGCAGGCTGGCGGCCGCGCCGGTGGTCGACGGCGAGCTGTTGCCGACCTATCCGATCGAGCGGTTCCAGGCCGGGCGCTCGCATCGGGTGCCGCTGATGATCGGGGCCAACAGGGATGAGGCATCGCTGTTCCGGATCTTCCGCTCGCCGATCATGCCGGTGACCCCGGACGCGGTGAACGCCATGCTCAACGACGTGGCGGCCAGTCACCCGGAGCTGTCGCACGAGCGTATCGCCGAGATCACCTCGGCCTACCCTGATCTGGACAAGACGCGCGGCGCGCTGGCCATGTCCGGCGACGCGGCGTTCCGGATGCCCGCGCACTGGGTGGCCGACGGGCACGCGCAGCACTCGCCCACCTGGATGTACCGGTTCGACCACGCGACGCCGATGCTGCGGGCGGCCCGGGTCGGGGCCGGGCACGCCACCGAATTGCCTTATGTCTTCGGCAATTTCGGCACGTTCAACCACGACCCGACGTTCTGGCTCGGCGGCCGCAAGGTGGCCATGGAGGTGTCGGGCCGAATGATGCGGCGCTGGTTGGCTTTCGCCACCCACGGCGTGCCCGCCGCGCTGGACGGCTCGAAACACTGGCCGCCGTACCGGCCTTCGACGCGCACCACCCTGCTCATCGACACGATCGACCGCGTGGTGGACGACCCGGACGCCGAACTGCACACCGCCTGGGGCGAGCAGGCGGTCGGCTTCGGCTAAATACCTCTCACCGCTTGGCGCGCAACAGGTCTCGTATCAGACGGAGGTCGGTTCGGGCGCCACCGCGCGCTGACCCAGGCGCACCGGCAGCTGTTCGTAACCGTGCAGCGTGAACAGCTCGCGCCGCCGCGGCGGTCCGTCCAGCGCCAGGTCTGGGAAGCGGTCGAACAACGCTTGCAGGGCGTAGACACCCTCCATCCTGGCCAGGCTGGCGCCGAGGCAGACGTGCACGCCGCTGCTGAACGAGAGGTGCTCCTTGGCATTCGCGCGGCCGACGTCGAAGCGGTCCGGCTCGGGGAACACCGCGGGATCGCGGTTGGCCCCCGCCAGCGACAGCACCACCGTGTCGCCCGCGCGCACCCGCGTGCCCGCGATCTCCACGTCGCACACCGCGGTTCGCGCGGTGGTCTGCACCGGGGAGTCGAAGCGGAGCACCTCCTCGACGGCGTTGGGCCACAGCTCGGGCTCGGCGCGCAGCCGCGCCAGCTGCTCGGGGTGTTCGAGCAACTGGACGACTCCGTTGCCGATCAGGTTGACGGTGGTCTCGAACCCCGCGCCCATCAGCAGGCTCGCCGAGGCCTTCAGCTCGAACTCGTCGAGCTCGCCCGCGGTGACCAGGGCGCTGAAGATGTCGTCGCCCGGACTGCGACGCAGGCGCCGGATGTGGGTGTCGAGGTAGTCGTTCATCACCTCCATGGCGCGCAGCGCGCGCCGGTGGGCGCGCCAGGAGATGCCGACGTCGAGCAGCGGCGTCATCCGGTCGCCCCACTGCAGGAACCGTTCCTTGTCCGAGTCGGGGAAACCGAGCATCTCGGAGATGATCGCGATCGGGACCTGGGCGGCGAAGGCGGTGATCAGGTCGGCCGAGCCGCCGGCGGGCAGCGCCTCTAGCAGCTCCGCGGTGACCGTCTCGACGCGGTCGCGCAGCCTACCGATGGCGCGCGGGGTGAACGCGGAGGCGACCGGCTTGCGCATCCGGGTGTGCTCCGGCGGATCGATCACCAGCATGGACGGTGGTTCCACCGGATTCGGCGGCAGCGGGGAGTGCTTGGCCAGCTTCTGCATCGGGCCGGGGATGTCGAAACTCTCGGTGGTGCGCACGCCGAATCGGTTGTCGCGCAGGATCGATCGGCACAGCTCGTGGTCGAACGTCGCCCAGGCGATCGGGGTGCGGATCAGCCTGCCCTCGCCGCGTAGCCGCTCGATGAGCGGGTACGGATCGGCGACACCTCTCGGCCCGCCCATCAATTCGGCGAACGGGTCGCCGCGGCGCGCGTGCAGGCGCAGCGCGAGCCGGGGAGCACCTTGAACGGACAACCAGCGGAACCAATACTGCGGCTTCATCATTCACCAACTCCGACGTTGTGCGATACACCCACCGTACGGAACCCGGCCGGAATGTGGAACGTCCTCTAGTCGGAGTTTCGCCTATACCGTGGTAGGAGACCCCGAGGTCGATCGACCGGCCCCACCGAAGTGCGAGCTAATGCGCCGAGGCATCCCCGCACCCCACGAGGTTGTCCGCCCGCACACCGAGGAACCCGACGCTTCCGATGTCCGACGGACGAGATCGCACGCGATCGGGCGCACGGATGTCGAAGGCGCGCGACTGGTGGCCGGGCACGTCGGCTACGCCGTGTGGTGAAGCGGCGACCGGTTTCAGCTGTGCCGGGGGCCACGCGTCGAGGCCTGCGCCGGTGATGACGCCTGGCGGTGAACAGTTCCGGCGCGGCTCGGTGGACAGGTCAGCCGCGTTGGGCGGTGACGCGCTCGGACTCGATCCGACGCTCGCGCTGGGCGGGGTCGGGATTGACCACCTGGACCAGGGAGGCGCCGGCGGCGAGGACGGCGACGAAGCCGTCGATGAGTTCGGCGGGGGTGTCCCAGGGGGTGGTGGAAAGCACCCGGTCGCCCTCGGAGAAGCCTTGGCGCATGGCGGATTTCTTCGCCTCGGCGAACACCTCCGAGACCGGCATGCCGTCGAGTGCGGCGCCCGCGCCCGCGGGCATGAACTGGTCGCCGTGCACCCGGACGGAGGTGGCGAAGTCGGTGACGCCGACGGGGAGATCCCGGACCGGCGCGCCCATGGCGTCCAGCGACAGCGCCGCGACCTCGGGGATGCCGTCGGCGTCGTCGAGCAGGTCGGGGGTGACCAGGGCCAGCTCGGCGTGCTCGTCGGGGCGCAGCACCACCTCGGTGCCCGCCCACCAGCAGCCGAGCAGCACGGCGGCGGTCTGCCAGTGCGCGGGCAGCAGCACCGCGATCCGGGCGCCGGGGCTGAGGCCGAACTCGTCGCGAATGAGGTTGGCGGTCTTGGCCGCCCAGTTCGCCAGGGTCAGCCCGGACAGCTCGATCCGCGCGCCGGTGGCGTCGTCGTAGTAGGTCACGCGCGGACCCGCCGGGTCGCGCGCGAGAATCGGATCGAGCACCTGCTCGGTCAGGGTGTGCGCCTGCTCGAATTCACGCATGGTCTAATTCACGCATTTCGGTCCGTTCTGGCCTGCGTCGATCGGTGGGGCGGGCGGGACCGGCGTCGCGGTGGCGCTCGACGTTCCGGAGAAGTCGAACATGCCCCCTGCCGAAGAGCCCGGACCAGAATAGTCGCTCGCCAGCACGACGCTCACCGAATCCGGCGACAGCGTCGCGTCCGCGATCACCGGCAGCCCGCCGAGCGCCTTGGCCACCTCCTTGGCCTTGGCGTCGGAGGCGTTCGCGGCGAGCACCCGGCTGCTCGACACGCCGGACCCGGAGTAGTTGCCGACCACGCCCTCGTGGAAACCCTTGCCGCGCAAGGCCTGCGCGACCTGGCCCGCCAGGCCGCCGATCCCGCTCGCGTTGTACACGCTCGCGGTCACCGTGGCGGGATCCACGCCGGGCTCGTCCGCGTCGGTGGATTTCCCGTCGACCAGCGAGCCGACGTAGGACTTGACCGCCTTGGGATCGACCCGCACCACCGATTCGCCGCCGGCGGTCATGTAGTTCAGGTCGGTGACCGGAATGGTCTCGAACTTCACCTCCCCGCCCGAAAGATCCTGGAGCTGTTGCAGAAACGCGAGCACGTCCCAGTCGTCGTCCAGCACGACCGTGCGCCCGACCGCGTCGCTGAGCTGCTTCATCCGCCCCGGATTGCTGAGCGTCTTGGCGTTTAGCACCTGCCCGACCAGCTGCGCCATGAACACCTGCTGGCGCACGATGCGATCGAGGTCGCCGCGGGGCAGGTCGTGGCGCTGGCGCACGAAACTCAGGGCCGACGGCCCGTCGAGCCGCTGCCGCCCCGCCGGGAAGTCGGCGCCGGACATCCACTCGTCGACCGGATTGTTCAGGCACACCTCGACGCCGCCGACCGCGTCGGTGAGCAGCACGAAGCCGAGCAGGCTCACCTCGGCGTAGTGGTCGACGCTGATGCCGGTCAGGTTGGCAACGGATTTGATCAACGCCTGGCGGCCCGCCTGGGTGGACTGCTTGTCCGCCTCGGCCTCCGGCACGCCCTGGTTCATCAGCTTCAGTCGCTGGGTCTCCTTGGTCGCGCCGTAGGCCGAGTTGATCTTGCCCTTGCCGAGATCGGGGATGTCGACGTAGGAGTCGCGCGGGATGGAGATGGCGGTGGCGGAGCGGCCGTCGTTGGGCACCCGGACCAGCACGATGGTGTCGGTGTTGGTGCCGACCTCGTCGCCCGCGTGCAGCAGCGCGCGTTCGCGATCCGAGAGCGGGTTGCCGTGCGCGTCGGTGCGGCTGTCGACGCCGACCAGCAGGATGTCCACCGCGCCGTCGCGGCCGCCGCCGAGTCCCAGGTTGCCGATCCGCTCGATATTGGAGATCAGGCTGTCGACGCTGTGCCAGGCGAAACCGGTGATGACGAGCACCACGACGGCCAGGATCGCCGCGGACGCGCGCAGCGGACCGCCCGCGGGCAGCGACCATTCGGCTTTACGCGGCCGCGCGGGCCCCCTAAGCGGCCGGGACACCCGGAACCCCTTGCGTCGCAGCTATTCTCTGTCCCCTCGACAACTCGACATCCTTTCGACAAGCTCTGGGCCTGGTTCGACGGCACGTTCGGTGCGACCACCCCACCTTTCCTTATCCCCCGGCACCCGCTCGGCAAACCCTCGGATGCGGCAGGCGCCGGCCGGGGCAACTGACTGAAGGCTAACGAATGGCGGCGCGGCCATCCGCAATCCGCAGGTGCGGCGGCGTGCCAGACTCGACCGTGTGACAGCTTCGACACCGTCCGCCGCCCGGCCCGTGCGTCTCGTCGTGACGGGAGCGGGTGGTCAACTCGGGCGGGAACTCATCCGGCTCGCGCCCGATGCCCGCGCCTTCGGCCGCCGCGACCTCGACATCACCGACCCGGACGCGGTCGCCGCCATCCTCGAACCGGGCGACGCGGTGCTCAACTGCGCCGCCTACACCGCGGTCGACCAGGCCGAGTCCGACGAGGCCGCGGCGTTCGCGGGCAACGAGACCGGGCCCGCGGTGCTGGCCGAGGCGTGCGCGCGCGTCGACGCCCGGCTCATTCACGTGTCCACCGACTACGTGTTCGCCGGTGCGCACGATCGTCCCTACGAGACCACCGATCCGACCGGCCCCACCAGCGTCTACGGGCGGTCCAAACTCGCAGGCGAACAGGCCGTGCTGCGGCTCGCGCCGCGCGCGCACGTGGTGCGGACGGCGTGGGTATACGCCGGGCGCGGAAGCGATTTCGTCGCGACCATGCTGCGGCTCGAGCGCGAGCGCGACACCGTGGACGTGGTCGACGATCAGCTCGGCGCGCCCACGTACGCGGCCGATCTCGCGGCGGCGCTGCTGGAACTCACCGACCGCCCGGACGCCCCGCGCCTGCTGCACGCCACCAACGCGGGTCAGGCCAGTTGGTTCGAGCTGGCGCGGGCGGTGTTCGAGGGCGTCGGCGCCGACCCGGAGCGGGTCCGCCCGTGTGACTCCTCCGCTTTTCCCAGACCCGCACGGCGCCCGGCGTATTCGGTGTTGTCGCACCGTGCGTGGGACGGTGCGGGGTTGACGCCGCTGCGTCCATGGCGGCAGGCACTGGGGGACGCGCTCGCCAGGCTGTCCGACTAGGCTGTGCGGTCGTGAGTGAGCGCAGCGAGCGAACCATCGAATCCCCTCATAAGGGGCTGGCCGTCGTCACGGTGACCTATTCACCGGGCGAGCACCTCGAGCACTTCATCACCACGCTCGCCGACGCGACCACCGAGAAGCCGCAGGTGATTCTCGCCGACAACGGGTCGACCGACGGCGTGCCCGAGCTGATCGCCGAGGCCAATTCGCATGTGCGGCTGCTGCGTACCGGCGGCAATATCGGCTACGGCGGCGCGATCAACCGGGCGGTCGCCGAGATCGACCCGGACATCGAGTTCGTGGTGATCGCCAATCCGGACATCCGCTGGGGCACCGACTCGATCGACCAGCTGCTCGCCGCCGCGAAGCGCTGGCCGAGGGCGGGGGCGCTCGGCCCGATGGTGCTGGAGCCGGACGGCAGCGTGTACCCCTCGGCCCGCCGGGTGCCCGGCCTGCTCGACGGCGCGGGCCACGCGATCCTCGGCACGGTGTGGAAGTCGAACCCCTGGACCCGCCGCTACCGCCAGGAGAACGAGGAGATCTCCGAGCGCGTCGTCGGCTGGCTGTCCGGCTCCTGCCTGCTGGTGCGCCGCGCGGCCTTCGACTCGATCGACGGGTTCGACTCGCGCTACTTCATGTACATGGAGGACGTCGACTTCGGCGACCGGATGGGCAAGGCGGGGTGGCACAACGTGTTCGTGCCGTCCGCGGAGGTCACCCACGCCAAGGGCCACGCCGCCGGGCGGCACCCCGAGGTGATGCTGCCCGCGCACCACGCGAGCGCCTACCGTTTCCAGGCCGACCGGCATCCGCACTGGTGGCAGCTGCCGTTGCGGCTGGCGCTGCGGGCCGGACTTGCGGTGCGCTCCCGGATTGCGGTTCGATCTGCGCTGCGCCAACAGGCGCAGGACGCGGGTAAGGCCTAAGACCCGCGCAACAGGCAGAGAAGCGAGTCACCCGGCACGCGGCTGAACGACAATGGGCACGTGTCCGCATGGTTTCGATGCGGGCACGATGTGTACCGGCGCAGGCCGCGCGCCGATCGGCGCGCGCGACAATCGATCCACTGTGAACAGAGGACCTTGAATGGCAGGAAACGCAGGCACCGACGCAGTGATCCTGGTGGGCGGTAAGGGCACACGGCTACGTCCGCTGACCCTCTCGGCGCCGAAGCCGATGCTGCCGACGGCCGGGCTGCCGTTCCTCACGCATCTGCTCGCCCGCATCGCCGACGCCGGGATCACCCACGTCGTGCTCGGCACGTCGTTCAAGGCGGAGGTGTTCGAGGAGCACTTCGGCGACGGCTCCGACCTGGGTCTCGAGCTCGAGTACGTCACCGAGACCGAGCCGCTCGGCACCGGCGGCGGCATCCGCAACGTGCTGCCCAAGCTGCGCGCGGACACCGTGATGGTGTTCAACGGCGACGTGCTCGGCGGCACCGAGCTCGGCGCGATTCTCGACACCCACGAGTCGACCAACGCCGACGTCACGCTGCACCTGGTCCGGGTGAGCGACCCGAGGGCCTTCGGCTGCGTGCCGACCGACGAGTCCGGCCGGGTCACCGCGTTCCTGGAGAAGACGCAGGACCCGCCGACCGATCAGATCAACGCCGGCTGCTACGTCTTCCGGCGCGAGTACATCGAGAAGATCCCGACGGGCCGCCCGGTCTCGGTGGAGCGCGAGGTGTTCCCGACGCTGCTCGCCGAGGGCGCGCGCGTGCAGGGCCACGTCGACTCGTCGTACTGGCGTGACATGGGC
>NZ_BAGH01000326.1 GCF_000308715.1 Nocardia tenerifensis NBRC 101015 | reverse complement strand
GCGGTGTCGTGCCGCCCGGCGCCGCGCCAGCGCCGGCCAGTTTCCGCGCGGCCGACAGCGAGCTCGCGTCCGGCGCGAGCGCCGTGACCTGGTCCTCGCTCCAGCGCGTCATGTCTTCCCCCGTTCGTCGGTTGACCGGATTTGTACCTCAGCCCACCGACAAGTGCCGCGCCGGCCGGTGTGTTTCGCACGGAAATCGCTGCGCCGTCGCGAATTTCGTCGGCGGAAACCTCTTGCGTACAAAGATGTTCTCTGGCATTCTGTCCTGTTCGGCTCGACCGAACCATCCAAATCGGGTGATACACATCGAGCTGCCCGCCGGGGTTGGCGAGGGGTGGACATCGAGGCGCGGCCCCAGCCGTCTCGATGGCCATATCCATCCCCGCGGGCAGATTCGGGAGGCACCGGAGGTTTACCTCCGGTGGGCGAATCCGACGCGATCGGGTAGCGTTTCGCACAGCTTCGACAGTGGCGCCGCACACGGGATCGGAGGACGTGTAGCGGCTCGGTGGTGGAGGGGGTCCCGACCAAATGCGTCCCGAAGCCGATCCGGTGCCGCGGTTGACCGAGGTGGTGACCCGCAGGTTGGCCGCGGATCCCACGGTGACGCCCTCGGTCGCGCGAACCGTCCTGCGCGCCCTCGGCGGCGCCGAGAACGATGACAGGGCAGCCGAATTCGACGACGCAGGCATCTTCCTGCGCGCCATCCGGGTCCGCGGCTTCCGCGGCATCGGCCCGCAGGCCGAGCTGCAGCTGCCGCCCGGCCCCGGCCTCACCCTGGTCGTCGGCCGCAACGGCAGCGGCAAATCCAGCTTCGCCGAAGCCGCCGAGCTCGTGTTCACCGGCGGAAACCGCCGCTGGGACGGTCGGTCGGCGGCCTGGCGGGAGGGCTGGCGCAACCTGCACGACGGCGCGACGGCCCGCATCGAGGTGGAGCTGCTCACCACCGGGAGCAAGCCGCAGCTGACCATCGCCAAGGAGTGGGCGGCCGACGCGGACCTGCCCGAAGCGACCTGGACCGAGCAGCATCCGCCCGGCGAGCCAACGGAATTCGACCTGGACCGCTGGGCCGGTCGGCTCGAGCTGTACCGCCCGTTCCTGTCCTACAGCGAACTCGGCGCGCTGGTCGACGGCAAGCCGAGCGACCTGTTCGACGCGCTGCACCAACTGCTCGGTCTCGACGAACTCACCGTGGCGCAGGAGCGAATTCGCATGCGCCGCCTGGAACTCGAACGCGCCGTGCGAGATTCGCGCCAGGAACGCCTGGAACTGCTCGAGGCGCTGGAGACGGTGGCCGACGACCGCGCCGTGCGGGTGACCAGCCTGCTGCGCCCCGCCCAGCCCGACCTCGCCGCCGTCGGGCGCGAGGTGATCGGCACCTTCGACGACCCCGCGGGCCCGGCCGGCCTGCGCGCGATCGTGCGGCTCACCCTGCCGACGGCCGCGGAGGTGGCCGAGGTGGCCACCCGCCTCGCGGAGTGCGGGACCGCGCTGACCGAGGGCACCACCGCCGACGCCGAGGCCGACCTGCGGGTGCTGG
>NZ_BAGH01000327.1 GCF_000308715.1 Nocardia tenerifensis NBRC 101015 | reverse complement strand
ACCGGACGCCCGAAGGCGGAGGGTAGAGAGGGCGTGCTGGCCGGTGCTGCGACGCTGGAGCAGTACGCCGAACTCGGGCCGGTGCACCGCGGCAAGAGCCTCCAGGGCAACTTCGAGGCCACCGACTTCATGGCGTGGGAGCCGCGCGGTGTCGTCGTCGCGCTGACGCCGTGGAACGACCCGGTCGCGGTGTCCTGCGGTTTGCTAGGGGCCGCGCTGGTGACGGGGAACTCGGTCGTCTACAAGCCGAGCGAGCGCGCACCGCACACGGGTCACCGTCTCGGCCAGCTCCTCGCCGAGGTGCTCCCCGAGGGTGTGCTGCAGACGGTGCACGGCGACGGACGGGTCGGCGCCCTGCTCGCCGGCCGCCGCGATGTGGATGTCGTCGCGCATGTCGGCAGCACGGCGACCGGCCGGTCCATCGCGAAAAGCGTTGCGGAGACGGGCGCCAAGGCCCTGCTGGAGAACGGCGGCAACGACGCGCTCGTCGTCGATGCGGGCGTGGACCCACGCTGGGCCGCCGACCAGGCGGCGCTCGGCGCGTTCGCGAACGCGGGTCAGATCTGCGTCTCCGTCGAGCGGATCTACGTGCACCGCGAGGTCGCGGAGGACTTTCTGTCGGCACTGGTCGAGGCGGCCGAGGCGTGGAAGTCCGCGCCGCTGGTCGACCGGCGGCACCGCGATCACGTGCATTCCCACGTGTGCGACGCGATCGATCACGGAGCCAGCCTGCTGACCGGCGGTTTCGTGCCCGACGGTGCGGGGGCGCACTATCCGCCCACGGTGTTGACCGGCTGCGCGGCGAGCATGCTGATCATGCGCGCGGAGACCTTCGGTCCGGTCGCGCCGGTCCGGGTGGTGGACACCTTCGAACAGGGCCTCGCGGAGGCGGCGGACGACGAATTCGGGCTCGCCGCAACCGTGTTGACGCCGTCGATGGCCCACGCACAGGATGCCTGGCGGGAACTGCCGGTCGGCACGGTCAAGATCAACGCCGTATTCGGCGGCGCGCCCGGTGGCGCGGCGCACCCACGGCGCGCCAGCGGAAGCGGCTTCGGTTACGGGCCGGAACTATTGGACGAGATGAGTCAGACCAAGGTCGTGCACATGCGTCCCGCCCCCTGACTCCTCATGACCGCAGCGAGTAGGTGCTGAGATATGCGTGTACTTGTTACCGGTTGGCCGGGCTCCGCGCCCGGCGTGGATCCATCGAGAATGCGCCGAGTGGGCGATGCGCTCACCACGGCCGACACACCGCACGGCTGTGTGTGGGGCCCGAAACTCCGTTTCGGCGCGGTGACCGAAAAACTGCTCGGTGCACCGTTCGCCGAGCGGGCGAGGTGAGCCCGGCGGCCACGGCGAAGACCACCATCGTCATCGCCACTCGCAACCGCGCCGCCGAATTGGCCCGCACCCTGGCCGAATTGAGCGCCCTGCGCCCCCGCCCGCCGATTGTGCTGGTGGACAACGGCTCCACCGACGATACCGTCGGCGCGGCGGAGGCCTTCAGCGGAGTCGAGATCATTCGGCTGCCCCGCAATCTCGGCGCGGCCGCCCGCAATATCGGCGTCGCCGCGGCCCGGACGCCGTACGTCGCCTTCAGCGACGACGACTCCTGGTGGGCCGGCGACGCGCTGCCCACGGCCGAGCGGTTGCTCGACGCCCATCCCCGGCTCGGCCTCATCGCGGGCCGCACGCTCGTCGGCGCCGACGCCCGCGACGACCCCGTCAACGAACTGATGGCGAACAGCCCGCTCGGCCACCCGCCGGGCCTGCCCGGACCGCTGGTGCTCGGCTTCCTCGCGTGCGCGGCGATCGTCCGGAAGAAGGCGTATCTGGAGGTCGCCGGGTTCAGTTCGCTGCTGCATTTCGGGGCCGAGGAGCGACTGCTCTCACTCGACCTCGCGACCCGCGGCTGGCACCTCTGCTACGTGGCGCACGTCCACGCCCACCACCACCCCTCGACGCGGCGACCACCGCAGCCGTGGCGCAGGCAGGTCGAGCAGCGCAACAACGCGTTGATCGTCTGGATGCGCCGGCCGCTGCGGCGGTGCGCCACGGAGACGACGCAACTGCTCGCCGGAGCACTGCGCGACCCCGGAACATTGCCCGCCGCAGCGGGATTCGTGTCACGCCTGCCGTGGGCGCTGGCGCAGCGGCGCAGGCTGCCCCCGGAGGTGGAGCGTGCGGCGCGCACGCTCGAACTGCTCCACGAAAGGAACTAGTGCGATGGACACGGACCGAATAACGGTCGTCATCATCACCCGCGACCGGCGCGAGCAACTGCTCCGTACCCTCGCACACATGACCGCGCTCCCGGACGCCGCGCCGATCATCTTGGCGGACAACGGATCCAGCGACGGCACCGCCGACGCGGTCGCCGCGGCGTTCCCCACGGTCCAGCTCATCCGATCGCGGAGCAACCTCGGCGCGGTGGCCCGCAATATCGCGGTCGCGCGGGCGCGCACCCCCTACGTGGCCTTCTGCGACGACGACACCACGTGGCAGCCGGGCGCTTTGACGCGCGCCGCCGACCTGCTCGACGAGTACCCCAGCCTGGGTTCGGTGACCGGGCGCTGCCTGGTCGCGCCCGACCTGCACGAGGATCCGATCACGCCGGAGATGCGCGACTCGCCGATTCCCGGCCCCGCGTGGCTGCCCGGCCCCGCTCTGCTCGGCGTGATGGCGGGCCTGTCCGCCTTCCGGGTCAGCGCGTTCGACCAGGTCGGCGGCTTCTCCGAGCGCCTGTGGTTCGGCGGCGAGGAGGAACTGCTCGCGCTCGACCTCGCCGCACACGGCTGGTGGATGTGCTGGATCGAGGACATGATCATTCATCACGCGCCGTCCCGGCGGCGCGACTCTACCGAGCGTCGGCGGCTCGGCATCCGAAATACGCTGTGGACCTTGTGGTTACGCCGCCCGGCGAGCAGCGCCGCCCGCCGCTCCGCCGCGGTGCTCCGCTCCGCCCCGGCCGACCGCACCACCGCGGGCGCGGTCCTCGACACCCTCCGCGGACTGCCGTGGGTCCTGCGCGAACGCGAAGTCGTGCCGCTGCACATCGAGGCAGGCCTGATCCTGCTGGAGGAGTCGCAGCGCAACTCGCGCGCGCGTCGCTACGTCGGCTGAGCGCGCCTGCGTTGCGATCAGGGCGACGAAAACCCTGGTCGCGGTGGGTGTTTCGATGGTCTGCTCGGGGAGCATCAATCGGCTTCGACAGCAAGGTGAGCTCATGACCGTCGCACACGCATCCGGCACCGTCTCGGTGACCAAACTCGGCGCTCGAATCGGCGCGGTGGTGGGCAATGTCCGGCTCGGCGGCGACCTGGACGTGGTGACCGTCGAGGCGATCCGCCGTGCGCTGCTGGAGCACAAGGTGATCTTCTTCCGTGGGCAGAATCATCTGGACGAGGACGGGCAGTACGAGTTCGCCCGGCTGCTGGGCAGTCCGACCACCCCGCATCCGACCGTCACCTCGCACGGCGTGAAGAGCCTGGCCATCGACTCCGAGCACGGCCGCGCCAACAGCTGGCACACCGACGTCACCTTCGTCGATCGCGTGCCGAAGGCGTCGATCCTGCGCGCGGTGCACCTGCCGGCCTACGGCGGGTCGACCACCTGGGCCTCCACCGTGGCGGCCTACGAGTCGCTGCCCGCCTCGCTGAAGCTGCTCGCGGAGAACCTGCGCGCCGTGCACACCAACGTGTACGACTACGCGGCCCGCAACGTGGAGCCCCTGCGCCCGAACACCCAGGCCTACCGCGCCGAGTTCGAGTCCACCTACTTCGAGACCGAACACCCGGTGGTCCGGGTGCACCCCGAGACCGGCGAGCGGGCGCTGCTGCTCGGCCACTTCGTCAAGCAGTTCGTCGGCCTGTCCAGCGCCGAATCCCACACGCTGTACCGCCTTTTCCAGGATCGGGTGACCCGCCTCGAGCACACCACCCGCTGGAACTGGGCGCCGGGCGACGTGGCGATCTGGGACAACCGCGCCACCCAGCACTACGCCGTCGACGACTACGACGACCAGCCCCGCAAGCTCACCAGGATCACCCTGGCCGGCGACGTGCCGGTCGGCGTCGACGGCGTCGCGAGCACCAGCATCGCGGGCGACGCCGAGCACTACTCGATCATCGAGGAGCCGCAGCCGCTGGCCTCCTGAACCGGGCCCGGGCGACTCGGCCGATCGCACGCGGCGGCCGGTTCGCGCGGGCAGCGAGGTGTCGTCGTCGGCCGCCGTGGGCGCCCCTGAGACACTGGTGCGATGAGTATTCGGCCGCTGGACGGTGTTCGCGTCCTGGAGCTGGGCAATTACATTGCCGCGCCGACCGCCGGGCGCATCCTCGGCGACTTCGGCGCCGAGGTGATCAAGGTGGAGCGGCCCAAGGCCGGAGACGAGTTGCGCAACTGGCGGCTCTACGGCGGCGACACCTCCATGCTCTACCGCACCGTCAACCGGAACAAGAAGTCGATCACGCTGGATCTGCGCAGCGAGGCGGGTCGCGCCGTCGTGCTCGACCTGATCCGTAGATGTGATGTCCTCCTGGAGAACTTCCGCCCCGGCATCCTGGAGAAATGGGGGCTCGGGCCGGAGGTGCTCAACGAGGCGAACCCGATCCTGGTGATCACCAGGATCTCCGGCTACGGCCAGACCGGGCCGCACGCGTCGCGGCCCGGCTTCGCCGCCGTCGCGGAGGCGGTCGGCGGGCTACGGGAACTCATGGGTGAGCCGGACCGGCCGCCGGTGCGCACGGGGGTGTCCATCGGCGACTCGATCGCGGGCGTCTACGCCGCCTTCGGTACCGTGATGGCCCTCTTCCAGCGCGAGCGCAAGCCGGACGAGACGCCGATTCCGTTGCGGGAGCGCGTGATCGACGTCGCGCTCAACGAGACGATCCTCTCGGTGATGGAGTCCCTGGTCCCCGACTATCTCGCGTACGGCATCAACCGCGAGCGCGTCGGCGGCCTCGTCGAGGGCATCGCCCCGAGCAACGCCTATCCGTGCGCCGACGGCCTCAGCATCATCATCGGCGGCAACGGCGACGCCATCTTCCAGCGCTACATGCAGGTGATCGGCCGCCCCGACCTGGCCGCCGACCCGGAACTGCGCGACAACGCGGGCCGCTGGCGGCACCACGAACGCCTCGATCGGGCGATCGGCGAGTGGACGATTCAGCACACCCGCGCCGAAGCGCTGAAGATCCTCGAGGCGGCGGGCATTCCGTGCGGCCCCATCTACACCGCGGCCGACATCGTCGCCGACGAGCAATACAAGGCGCGCAATATGATTCAGCCGTTCTCGGTGGATGTCGGTGCGGCGGAACCGAAGACGGTCGGCTTCCCCGGGATCGTCCCGGTGATCGGCGAGCAGTCCCTGCCCATCCGCTCCATCGGACCCGACCTCGGTGCGCACACCCGCGAGGTGTTGTCCGGGCTACTCGGCATGAGCGACAGCGAGATCGACGCCTTGGAGGCGAAATGAGACAAGACCGCAGGCGTCCGCCGGGGCGCGGCCCCCGCGATATCCGGTCGCCGGGGTTCACCCGGCCGACGGTGCACCCGAACCCCGCCGGCGTGCACGAAAAGCCCTGGGGCGGCGTGATGTGCGCGCCTCGGCAGGAGCGGGACGAGCGATGACCGCGGCGGTCCTGCGCGACGTGACGCTGCGAGACGGGTTGCAGCTCACCGGAAAGGCGCTGCCGGTCGAGCGGAAGGCGGACATCGTCCGCAGGCTGCTCGCGCTCGGCGTGCCCGCCTTGGAGATCGGCTCCATGGCCCGCCCCGACCTGGTGCCGCCGATGGCGAACACGATGGAGCTCATCGCCGCGCTGACACCCGAAGAGCGGCAACGCTGTTGGGTGTGGGTGGCGACGCCGCGGCACGTCGAGAAGGCGGCCGAGGCGGGCGTGCGCAACTTCCAGTACTGCTTCTCGGTCTCCGACGCGCACAACAAGGCCAATATCGGCCGGACCACCGAGGACAGCGTGGCGGCCATGCCCGACGCGGTCCGGCTGGCCGAGGCGGCGGGCGGCTCGATCCAGTTGTGCCTGGCCACCAGCTTCACCTGCCCGTTCGACGGGCCGGTGGATCCGGAACGGGTGCTCGCCATCGCCAACGACCCACGTACGGCGGGAGCCGAGGACATCGTGCTCGCCGACACCCTCGGCCAGGCCCACCCCGGTGCGGTCGCCGCGCTGGTGTCCGCCGTGCATACGCGAACTCCGCCGCGCCGCATCGTCTTTCACGGACACGACACGTGGGGGATGGGCGTCGGCAACACCCTGGCCGCCATCGCCTCGGGCGCGACGATGGTCGACGGGTCGCTCGGTGGACTCGGCGGCTGCCCCTTCGCGCCCGGCGCCAGCGGCAACACCTCGACCGAGGACATTCTGTTCGCGACGCGCCCCGAGTGGTTCACCCCGGCCACCCTCGCGGCGTTGGTCGAGCTGTCCGAGGACTTACTCGCCGAACTCGGCGAGCCGAATAGATCTCGCGCCGCGGAGGGCGTGCGTTCCAAAGCCGTTGCTTTCGAGTGGGTTAGCGCGCGGGTCGCTGGGTAAATACTCAGCAGCGGTTGGCCTTCAGTGCGGTACGGGGGAGTCGACGGATCGGTGAATGTTCCTCGGAGTTTTCGCTCGGTGTGAGGCGCATGCCGTTCTGCGGCACGGGAGTACGGGGACGTGGTGTGCTCGACATCATTGACCAGGCACAGTCGCGACGGCGACGCGATTGTGTGTTCCATATCACGTGATAGCCATTCATTCGCCGTGGGCGAGAAAAGCTGACTTTCCGGCAAACATGTGCCGAACGGAAAGGGTTGCGCGACAAAGGGTCGAGCGATTTCCGCGATTCGCTCGTCGCCGATAGGCAAATTATCAGTTACCACAATGTTGGTCATGCGTTCAGGAGACGACGCGAAAACGTTCCCTTTCCGTGGTATCTGTAGCGGGCCGACACCGAGGGAGTGCGGCTGTTCTCTGAAGGGAAAGTCTTTGAAGAAGATTCGTACATTCGGTTTCGTGGCCGTCACCGCGGCCTCCATCGCCGTCGCCGGTGCGGGTCTCGCGGTCGCCGCGCCGCCGCTCACCGGTTCGGGCACCGGCTCCGCCGCCACTCAGACCCCGCCGTACACCGGCTCCGCCAACGGCACCGTGGGTGAGCCCCTGACGGGCTCGGGCACCGGCTCGGCCGCCACCCAGAAGCCGCCGTACACCGGTTCCGCCAACGGCACCGTGGGCGAGCCGCTGACGGGTTCGGGCACCGGTTCGGCCGCGACCCAGAAGCCGCCGTACACCGGCTCGGCGAACGGTGGCGTGGGTGCGCCGCTGACCGGCTCGGGCACCGGCTCCGCCGACGGCTCCGGCGCGGCGATCAACGCGTTCCTCACGGCGCTGCTCGCGGGCAGCAGCACCGCGAAGTAGTCCGCCACTCGAGGCGCTCGGCGCCCTGTCCACCCGAGCGCCTCGGCTGACTCACCGACATTCGATCCGACCCCGGCCATCTCGGGGTCGGATTCGCTGTTTCCCGGGGGCGCTGTCAGCGGCCGGCGCGGGGAGCGCCTGCGCCGGGGTCGATCCGGGCGGGGCCCGCCGCCGTCGGGACTATGGGAAAGTCGAAGATGGCGGTGGGGATGTATACGGTGGCACAGGAATTGGGGATGTCGACCACGCCGGAGAAGCGGCCCTCGATGGGCGCGGCGCCGAGGAGCAGGTAGGCCTGCTCGGGGGTGTAGCCGAACTTGGTGAGGTAGTCGATGGCATGCAGGCAGGCGCGTTCGAAGGCCAGTTGTGAGTCGAGGTAGCGCTGCTCGCCGCCGAGGGTCACCGACGTTCCCGAAAAGGCAAGGTACTCCGAGTAATTCGGACCCGTATTGCCCGGCAGGAAGATGGCGTGCTCGGCGACGCCGTAGAGCTCCATGCCGTTCTTGATCAGATCGACCCGCAGGTCGATGAACCCGCCCATCTCGATCGCGCCGCAGAAGGTGATCTCGCCGTCGCCCTGGGAGAAGTGCAGGTCGCCGACCGAGAGGTGCGCGCCGTCGACGAACACCGGGTAGAACACCCTGCTGCCGCGAGTGAGGTTCTTGATGTCCTGGTTGCCGCCGTTCTCGCGCGGCGGCACGGTGCGCGCGGCCTCGGCGGCGACCCGGTCGAACTCGGCGCCGGAGAGCGTGCCGAGGATGGCGTCGCGCGGTTCGGGCGGCAGCGCCAGCGGCGGCACCCGCTGCGGATCGGTCGCGATGAGCGCCTCTTCCCGCGCGTTCCACTTACGCAGCAGCGCGGCCGACGGCGCGGTGCCCATCAGTCCGGGATGGGTGATGCCAGTGAACTTCACCCCGGGAACGTGGCGGGAGGTGGTGGTCTGTCCGCTGAAGTCCCAGATCGCCTTGTACGCGTCGGGGAAGTGCTCGGTGAGGAAACCGCCGCCGTTGTCGGTGGCGAAGACGCCGGTGTAGCCCCAGCCCTGTCCGGCGAGCGGGCCCGAATCCTCCTGGGGGAGCGGGCCGAGGTCGAGAATGTCGACGATGAGCAGGTCGCCGGGTTGCGCGCCCTCGACGGCGAACGGGCCGGACAGGCGGTGCGCGGCGTCGAGCGGCGCGTTGAGCACGTCCTCGGCGGAGTCGTCGTTGTGGATGGCGCCGTCGAGCCAGTCGCGCACGTGCACCCGGAACTCGGCGCCGGGCTTGACGGTCACCGCCGCGGGAATGTCGGGGTGCCACCGGTTGTGGCCCATCAGGCGCTGCTCGGTGAATCGCTTGGCGGAGTCGAGCGGAAAGACTAACTCGGGCATGGCGGTTCCTCTCTCAGGGGCGGGGAAGCTTGCGATGCAATGGGTTTCGCGTCACCGGAACGGGCCTGCGCGGCGGGGCGGCCACGACCGACGGCTCACTCGCCGTGCGTTCGGTCGCGTCGATCAGCCGGGTGGCGGCCGAGCCCGGCCGGATCAACGCCGCGACGCCGAACTGCCGCTTGCTGCTCGACGCGCAGTCCGGGCACGGTGCGGCGGCGGGCACGTCGGCCATCGCAAAGGCGAGATCGAAGCCGCCGCAGGCGCGGCAGTGGAACCAGTAGAGGGGCACGGGGACCTCATTATTTTCATATGAATATGTTTCGTGTGACGACGATACAAACCCGTGCTGGTCGCCGCAGCGAAACCGCGCGGTAACGTTCGTGTTTCGAGATTCAGGAGTCGAGTTCTGCGAGCACGCTGAACTCGAGCGCGTCGGCGTCGGCCAGATAGACCGGCTGGGTCGTGTGCGCGCCGCGCACCCGCACCTCCCCGCGCGGGCCGCCGTAGCTGACCCGTGGCGCGCTGCGTTCGATGGCGCGCAGGTCGAGGCTGCGGGCCGACTCGACCAGCGAGGCGAACAGCAATAGTCCCTCGTAACAGGATTCGCCGATGTTGTTCAGCGCGGGCGCGGCCGGGCCGAACTCGCGCAGGTAGCGCGCGCCGAAGTCCATCCCGGCCGCCGACACGACGCTCTCGAAATAGCCACTGGCCGTGAACAATCCCCGCGTGCTGTCGGCGCCGCCCGCGTACAGCACGTCCTCGCCGATCATCATGCTCAGCCGGAGCCGGTCGCCGTCGAGGCCCGCCTCGGCGAAGGCGTTGTTGAACGCGGCGCAGTCCGCGCCGACCATGAACAGCAGCACGCCCTGCGCGGGCGAGCGGTGGATGAGGTCGAGCGACTGCCGGAAGTCGCGCCCGCCGAGCGGGACGAAGCTCTGGCCGACGATCTCGAGGTCGGTGCCCGCCATGAATTCGACTGCGGCCCTTGCGGTCTCCCTCGGCCACACATAGTCGTTGCCGACGACGCACCAGCGGCGGATGCCGTGTTCGGCGCGCAGCCAGCGCAGCGCCGGGAACAGCTGCTGCTCCGGCGTCTCGCCGACCATGTACACGCCGTCGGAGTCCTCGCCGCCCTCGTAGAACGTGGTGTAGACGTAGGGCACCCGGCCCGCCGTGTGCGGCGTGATCACCTTGCGCGCGTTGGACAGATGCCAGCCCACCACACCGTCGACCATGCCGGTGCCGACCATGCGGTCGATCGTCGCGGCCAGCACGGGCAGCGGCGCGCCCGCGTCCACCGGATGCAGCCGGACCTGCCGATCGAGAATTCCGCCCGCGGCGTTGATATCCGCGACGGCGAGCGCGGCGCAGGCCTCACAGGAGGGGCCGAACATGCCCGCCGACCCGCTCAGCGGCACCACGAGCGCGATGTCCACCGTGGCGCGACGAAAACCGTAGCAAGACAATGGAATCACCACCGCACATTTCCAGGTGCATTCTAACGAAACGGGGTTGGATATAGTACTGAGGTGGACCATAGCACCGCTCCCGCCGCCTTGGCGGAGTTGGCGCGGCTTGTGCGCAGGGCTTCCCAGGAACTCGACCGGGCCATCTCGGCCACCCTCGGCGAGCACTCCGTCGCACGCTGGCACGCGCTCGCGGCGGTGGTGGACGGCGCGGGCCACCCGATGTCGCACCTCGCGGAGGCGACCCTGCTCACCGGCGCGAACCTGACTCGCCTGATCGACGGGATGATCGCCGACAACCTGGTGCACCGCAAGGTCGACGACACCGATCGCCGCCGGGTGCTGGTGTTCCCGACCCGTCGCGGGCTGGCCGCCTACCAGGCCATGAACCGCGCGGTCGGCGCGAGCGGCCTCGACGTGCTCGCCACGCGCAACACCCGGCTGGCCAAGACGTTGGCCGGCCTGGTCGACCAACTGCACGCGGAATCCATTACCACGTAATCCGCCCGCGCGCATCGATACCGGAGGCGTCGGGGAATTCCCTGATGGCGCGCGCGCACGATCGCGGTAAGACTGGTGTGCATGACTTCGCAAGCTTTGGGCGCCGACGCCACCGACGTGGCGGTCCCGGCCGACGTCGCGGCCCGCGCTATCGACCTGGTCAAGGTCTACGGCTCGGGAGATACGCAGGTCCGCGCGCTGGACGGGGTGTCGACCGAGTTCGCGAAGGGGGAGTTCACGGCGATCATGGGTCCCTCCGGATCCGGCAAGTCGACCCTCATGCACTGCCTGGCCGGACTCGACAGCGCGAGCAGCGGCACCGTCCGGGTCGGCGACACCGACCTCGCCGGCCTGTCCGACAAGCAGATGACCCGGCTGCGGCGCGACCGGATCGGCTTCGTGTTCCAGGCTTTCAACCTGGTGCCGACGTTGACCGCGCTGGAGAACATCACGCTGCCGCTCGACATCGCCGGCCGCAAGCCGGACCAGGACTGGCTCGACACCGTGCTCAAACGGCTCGGCCTCACCGACCGGCTCACCCACCGGCCGAGCGAGCTGTCCGGCGGACAGCAGCAGCGGGTGGCGTGCGCGCGGGCGCTGGCGGGCAAGCCGGAGATCATCTTCGGTGACGAGCCCACCGGCAACCTCGACTCGAAATCCTCCGAGGAGGTGCTGTCGATCCTGCGGGCCGCGGTGGACGAGTTCGGGCAGACCGTGGTGATCGTCACGCACGAGCCGCACGCCGCCGGATTCGCCGACCGGGTCGTGTTCCTGGCCGACGGCCGGATCGTGGACAAGATGCGGGATCCGACCTCCGATACCGTCCTCGACCGGATGAAGGCGCTGGAGCAGGCGTGATGGCGGGCAGTCCGATGCGCAAGGTCGCCTTGCGCAATCTCGCCGCACACAAGGTGCGGCTCGCGCTCACACTCTTGTCGGTGGTGCTCGGCACCGCGTTCATCGCGGGGTCGTTCGTGTTCACCGACACGCTGCAGCGCACGTTCGACGGGATCTTCGCCGGCCAGGCGAAGGGCGTCGATGTCCGGGTGAGCCCGAAAGAGCGCCAGGCGCAGGGGGTTCCGAACAATATCGTCGACCAGCTACAGAAGTATCCCGGGGTGCGCACGGCCGCGCCGAGCGTGAACGGCGTCGTGGTGCTGCTGACGCCGGACGGGAAGAAGGCGATCCAGACCGGCGGCGCGCCCACCTTCGGCCAGTCCTATCTGCCGCCGGAGCGCGCGGTCGCCGAGCCGAACAAGTTCGTCGAGGGCGTGCCGCCCTCGAAACCGGGTGAGATCGCGCTGAATGTCGGCGGCGCCGAACGGGCCGGGGTGAAGATCGGCGAGCACACCAAGGTGCTCGTCCCCTCGCAGGGCAACCCGCTCGACGTGACCCTCACCGGCATCTACGAAGTGCCCTCGGACACCGGCGGTTTCATCGGTGTGCTGTTCGACGACGTGCAGGCGCGCAAGCTGTTCACCGACGGGCTGCACGTCGCCTACGTCGACATCGCGGCCACCGGCATACCCGGCGACCAACTGCGCGACAACCTCGCCAAGGAACTGCCGAACCTCAAGGTGCAGAACGGCGATCAGGTGCGCGCGGACCTGAAGAAGGAAGTCTCCAACGCGCTCAACTTCATCAACTACTTCCTGCTCGCGTTCGGCGCGATCGCGCTGATCGTCGGGACGTTCATCATCTACAACACCTTCTCGATGATCGTCGCCCAGCGCCTGCGCGAACTCGCGCTGCTGCGCGCCGTCGGGGCGAGCCGGCAGCAGGTCGGGCGGTCCGTGGTCGCGGAGGCGTTCGTCATCGGATTGGTCGGCAGCGCAATAGGATTGGCGGGCGGCGTCGGGTTGGCGTTCGGATTGTCGGCGGTGCTCAACGCGTTCGACCTCGGACTGCCCACCGGATCGATGACGGTGCTGCCGCGCACCATCGTGGTCGGGCTGCTGGTCGGCCTGGCCGTGACGGTGCTCAGCGCGTACGCACCCGCCCGCCGGGCGGCGAAGATCCCGCCCGTGGAGGCGATGCGCGAGGAATTCGCCTCGGCCGGTGACTCTTTGCGGATGCGCACCTGGCTCGGCGCGGTGCTCGCGGTGGCCGGCGTGGTGCTCGTCTACCTCGGCGCGCAATCCACCGGCGGCGACGCGGCGCTCACCGTCGGCATCGGTGCGCTCGCGCTGATCCTCGCGGTGCTGCTCGCCGCGCCCGCGCTCTCCCGGCCGGTGGTCGGCGGGCTCGGGGTGCTGACCCGCCCGTTCGGCCCGATCGGCCGGATGGCGCGCAACAATGCCGCGCGGAACCCGCGCCGCACCGCCGCAACGGCTTTCGCGCTCACGCTCGGGCTGATGCTGGTGACCGCCATCGGCATGCTCGGCGCCTCGGCCAAGGCGAGCGTCGGCGTGCTGGTCGACAAGGGCGTGAAGTCCGAATACGTGCTCGCGACACAGCAATTCGTCGGCGTGCCCTTCAGTGTGGCGGACTCGGTCCGCAAGTCCGTGCCGGGCGTGGCCGATGTGGTCGGCATTCGCGGCGTCGGCTTCCAGCTCGGTGACGACCAGATCGGTGGCACCTCGCCGGACGGGCCGCTCGATCGGGCATTGAACTACGAAATACTGCGTGGCAGTGGGACTCTCGGCGATCGGGACATGCTGGTGTCCGAGGACGAGGCCACGAAGCGCGGCTGGCGGGTCGGGCAGCAGGTCACGCCGACCAGCTTCGACGGCAAGAAGGTTCCGCTCACCGTCACCGGCATCTATCGCAAGACCCCGCTGCTCGGCGCGGTGGTGGTGTCGCCCGCCGTGTACCGGGAGGTGGTGCCGGTCAACCTACAGCGGAATATCGTCGTGCTGGTCAAGGCCCAGCCCGGCGCGAACCTCGCCGAGATGCGCGCCGATCTGGAGAAGGTGGTCGAGCCGTTCCCGGTGGTCCAGGTGCAGGATCGGGAGGAGTTCAAGGGCGCGCAGGGCAGGCAGATCAACACCTTGCTCGCCATCCTGTACGGACTGCTCGCGCTCGCGGTGGTGATCGCCATCCTCGGCATCGTCAACACGCTGGCGCTGTCGGTGGTGGAGCGGCGTCGCGAGATCGGCATGCTGCGCGCGGTCGGCATGCAACGCGCGCAGGTCCGCCGGACCATCTATCTGGAGTCCATGCTCATCGCCGTCTTCGGCGCGATCGTCGGCATGCTGCTCGGGCTGGGGCTCGGGGTGGGATTCCTGCGGACGTTGCGCGATCTGGGGCTCGACCAGATCGCCGTTCCGTGGTCGCAACTGGTGCTGGTGCTGGTGAGTTCGGCGGTGGTGGGGGTGCTGGCTGCCTTGTGGCCCGGTGTGCGGGCGGCGCGAACACCGCCCTTGGCGGCGATCGCCGACCTGTAGCGCGCCCTTGTCCGGCGGGCCCCGAGAGCTTTCGGGGCCCGCCGTTCTCGTTCCATGGCAATGGCGTGCACGACGCTCGATCACGTCGCCGTATTCGCGTTTTCTGTGACGCGTCCAGTGGATTCGCCTGGGCCGCCGCGGCTTTGGGCGGCGCTCGAACCGATGTGTCTCTCGCGTCACATCGGGCTGAAGTCGGCGAGGGAGTGGTGCTAAGTTAAACGGAGGATGTAGCTCCGCTTAATTGCCGGGATCGGCCTGGTTCAACGGGGAAGGAGGCCGCGGGCAATGGTGGCTGTGGGCCTTGGCGGGCCGGATGTGGGTCTCGAATTCGCTCCGGGCGGATTCGTCGAGCGATTACGGGCGGCCGTGCAGGGTCGCGGCCGCGAGGCGGTCCGGCAGCTCGCGCTGATCACCGTGCTCTATCTCGGGTATCGCGTCGGGCGGATGTTCACCGCCGACGACCGGGTGCGCGCGTTCGGCAACGCCCGTGGCCTGCTCGGCCTGGAGGACCGGTTGTGGCTGCCCGAGGAGACGACGCTGCAGTCGGTCTTCGTGCACCACGACTCCTTCGCCGTGCCCGCCAACTTCTATTACGCCACAGCGCATTTCACCGTCGCGGTCGCGGTGCTGCTGTGGCTGTGGATATTTCGCCCCGAGCACTATCGCTGGACACGAAATCTGATGGTGGCGCTGACCGCCGCCGCGCTGGTCGTCCACGTGCTCGTCCCGCTCGCGCCGCCGCGCATGCTGCCCGACCTCGGCTTCGTCGATCTCGCCGCCGTACACGGTCAATCCGTCTACGGCTCGGCCGAGTCCGGCGGCCTGTCCAACCAATTCGCCGCCATGCCCTCCCTGCACGTCGGCTGGGCACTGCTGCTCGCCTTCGCCATAGTCGCCGCGACCAGCACGCCCTGGCGCTGGCTCGCACTGATCCACCCGGTCCTGACCACGCTGATCGTCGTAGGCACCGGCAATCACTACTGGCTCGACGTCATAGTCGCCGTCGCCCTACTGGCCCTCTCCGCCCTACTGCACCCAAAGCTCGTACCGACCACAGCCACCGCCTGGGGCACCATGGGCCCGGTACCCCCGAAACCCCACCTCTCGACCGTCGCGGGTTAGTTCGGCTGGGTGGGCCCTAGTAGTCGCGGATGTTGTGTTCGGTCAGGTCTGTCGCGTGCTTGGCCACGGTTCGGAAGTCGTTGTCGTCGTGGAGGACGGTCAGTCCGTGATGGGCGGCTGTGGCGGCGATGAGGAGGTCCACGGCGGAGGCGCTGCGATGCTGACCGAGTCGAGACAGGCGGTGCTGCGTGGCGTTGATCCACGTGCCGGCCTGCTTGGGCACCGCGACATTGGGGTAGAGGTCGGCGAACATCTCGTTGAGTTCATCGAACTCGTGCGCGTCGCGGGCGCTGTAGAGGAACTCCGAGCGCTGGACGTAGCAGGACCCGACCGTCCGGGCGACGATGGCCTGCTCCCATGCCGCCTGAACGGCCGGGTCCGCGAGCAGGCGGACCAGCCCGGAGGTGTCCAGGAGATAGATCACCGATCGCGAACCGCTTTCTCGGCGAGATGCCGTTGTTCGGCGTCGGTCACGGCACCCCAGGTGCGGGCGCGCTCGAAGTGCTTGCGTACCAGGCCCGCACGTTCCTGCTGTTCGGCGTAGAAGCGGAGGGCTAGATTGACCGCCTCCTTCTTCGTGCGGACGCCGGACAGAGCCATGGTCCGCTCGAGCGCGTCGTCGTCCAGATCGATCTGCGTCACCGTCATGGCTCACCTCGATGTCGATGTTGGTGATGTACATCGAAGGATACATGACCAACATCACCTCTGGCTCGAATTGGCGTTCGCCCAGGTTTGCAGGTCGCCGCGGTCGAGGGCGACGGCCAGCAGGGCGGGGAATTTGTCGGGGGTGCAGGCGAAGGCGGGGACGCCGAGGGCGGCCAGGGCGGCGGCGTTGTCGTGGTCGAAGGCGGGGGCGCCCTCGTCGGAGAGGGCGAGCAAGACGACCACCTGGACGCCGGCCTCTTTCATCGCGTTGACGCGGCGCAGCATCTCGGTGCGGACCCCGCCCTCGTAGAGGTCGGAGATGAGGACGAACAGGGAGTCGGCCGGCCGGGTGATGAGGGTCTGCGAGTAGGCGATGGCGCGGTTGATGTCGGTGCCGCCGCCGAGCTGGGTGCCGAACAGGACGTCGACCGGGTCGTCGAGTTTGTCGGTGAGGTCGACGATCTCGGTGTCGAAGACGACCAGCGAGGTCTTCAGCGAGCGCATGGAGGCCAGCACGGCGCCGAAGACGGAGGCGTAGACGACGCTGGCGGCCATCGAGCCGGACTGGTCGATGGCGAGCACGACATCGCGTTGCACCGCTTGGGCTTTGCGCCCGTAGCCGACCAGCCGCTCGGGCACCACGGTGCGATGGTCGGGCAGGTAGTTGGCCAGGTTCTTGCGGATGGTGCGATCCCAGTCGATATCGCGCAGCCGCGGCCGGGAGACGCGCGCGGCCCGGTTCAACGCGCCGGAGACCGCGGCCACGGTGTGCGCGGCGATGCGCTGCTCGATCTCGCGCACGACCTTCTCCACCACCAGTCGCGCGGTGGCCTTGGTGGTCTCGGGCATCACCCGGTTCAGGCTCAGCAGGGTGCCGACCAGGTGCACGTCGGGCTCCACGGCCTCGAGCAGTTCCGGCTCGAGCAGCAGCTGGGTGAGGTTCAGCCGTTGCACGGCGTCGCGCTGCATCACCTCGACGACGGTCGAGGGAAAGTAGTTGCGGATGTCGCCGAGCCAGCGCGCCACCCGGGGCGCGGAGCCCTCCAGCCCGCCGGAGCGCTTGCCGGAGGCTCGCTCGTCGTCGTTGTACAGCGCCGACAGCGCCCGGTCCATCGCCACGTCGTCGGCCGAGCCGAGTCCGCCCAGCCCCTCCTCGGCGGCGGCGCCGAGCACCAAACGCCAACGCCGCGCCTGTGTTTCCTCGACCTCGTCCATCGCGTCCCCTGGTGTGTTCATGCCGGAATCCCGAAGATCTCCGCGGCGGTGCGCATCGCGACGGCGCCGCGCGCGAGGTCGTAATCGCCGTCGGCGTCGGCGTGCGGGGTGGCGCCGCCGCCCTCGCGCACCGCCCGGCCGATGGCTCGGCGCTCGCCCGACTCGAAGGCGCCGAAGGTCCGGCGCAGCAGCGGAAGCGTCTCGACGAACTGGTCCTCGCGCAGCGCGCGCAGCCAATCGTCGATGAGCCGCAGCAACTCTCGGTCGTGCACCAGCAGCAGCCCGCGGCCGCCGAGGAAGCCGTCGACCCAGGCCGCCTTCGCCGCGGCGGTGTTGCCGACCGAGAGGGCGGCGGAAAGCCTACGGGCGGAGTCGGTCTCGTCGATGCGGCCCGCGTCGCAGAGCAGCCGGACGGCGCGGCCGACCAGGGCGCCGTGCACGTCGTCTCGGTCGGCGAGCTTGCCCAGTGCGCCGAGCCATTCACCGGTGGCCCAGCCGTCGTCGCGGGTGTGGACGGCGGTGTGCGCCGCGTCGATCAGGGTGCGCAGCTCGGTGGCGGCGTCGGTGTCCAGGCCGGTCACCGCCGCGGGCAGGCCGGCGCAGACGCGCACGAGCAGGCCGTCGGCGACGTGCGCGAGCGCCTTGGTGTCGGTGCCTCGGACATCGCCGTAACGCAGCGTTCTGATCAGGCCGGGCAGCGCGGCGAGCAGGTGGGTGATGTCGTGGTCCAGCGCGGCGGCCGACTCCAGCCTGGTGATCAATCCGTCGGTGGCGCCGCCGAGATCGGCGAGCAGCGCGACCTCGAGCGCCGCGGACAGCTCGCCGACGGTGCTGTCCTCGCGGCTCGCCGTGTCGAGGATCTTCGCCTCGGCGGCGGTGCGGACGGTGGTGCCCCAGCGGGACGCCTCGATGATCGAGATCGCGTACTCCGGCCGCCACTCCAGCGTCCAGGTCTCCCGGAAGGTGCCCGTGCTGCGCACCTCGCCGGTGGTGAGCGTGCCCCAGGGGATGTCGAGCACGCGCAGCCGGTGCAGCAGGCGAGACCGCTCGACCTCGCGTTCCTTACGCAGGTCGAGGTCGACGACCCGGGACAGCGCCTCCTGTTTCATCCGCAGCGTGCGGATCCTGGCGCGCAGATCGGCGTCGAGCGGGACGGTCGGCGTGCCCTCCGGCACGGTGCCGAGCGCCTCGCCGATGACGAGTTCCTTGACGACCAGCCGCAGCATCGTCTCGTCGCCCGCGCACATCACCGCCCGGGTGGCCTCGGTGACCTCGGACAATCCGGCCAGTGGGCGGTCACGCATGGCGGCGAGGGTGTCGGCGAGGCGCACGGCCTCGATGATGTGCGCGCTCGACACCGGCAGATCGTGGGCGCGCAGCACCCCGGCCACCCGGGTGAGCCAGCGGGCGATCGGCCGCTCGGTCTCGGTGAACAGGTGGTGGTACCAGCCGGGCGAGGTGATGCCCGCGCCGTAGCCGGAGCCGGTGGACAGCCGCGAATGCGTCCACGGCACCCAGGTGAGCGTGGCCTTGGTCTTCGGAAGCCCCTTCAGCAGCCTGGTGTCGGCGGCCGCGGGCCCGAGCTTGCCGGTGAGCGCGGGCGCGTGCCAGGCGCCGCACACGACCGCGAGCCGAACGGCCCCGTCCTTCAACGCCTTGCGCATCGTCTGCCGCATGTAGGCCTCGCGCCGCAGGGTGTGCGCGTCGATGCGGAGGGGCTCGAGCCGGATCGGCTCCAGGTCGGGGACGTCGGAGGTGGCCTCCGCGACGGTATTGGTTCCCGCTGTCGGATCTTCCGCGTCGGGGCGGAGATCGATCCTCGGCGCGGTCGAATCCTCTTCTCCGACTTCGCCTTCGGTATCATGGCCCGTGCCGATGGGCTCGGCCGAGATCGTCGCGGACTCGCGCAGAGCGCCCATCGCCTCGGTGATCGCGTCGAAAGCCGTTGCGTCGGGCGTGGATTCGACGACCGCGTCCCACCACCGCTCCGCGTCGTCGTAGCCGCCCGCCGCCGCGAGCTCGGTCAGCGGATCGAACCGGTCGCCCGGCTCCTCCTCGGCGGCGAGCACCATGGTCGCGGGAAGATCGCAGAACCGAACGGGCACAGCGTTTTCCACGGCGTACCGCAGCGCCTGCCACTCCGGCGAGAACACCGCGTACGGCCAGAACGCCGCCTTGGCCGGTGCGTCCGGCACGTAGGCGAGCAGCGCGACCGGCGGCGCCATCCCCTCGGCCGCGACATAGGCGACCAGCGGATCGGCGTCCGCGGGCCCCTCGATGAGGATGGCGTCCGGCCGGAACTCCGCCAGCGCCGACCGCAGCGATCTCGCGGAACCGGGCCCGTGGTGACGGATGCCGAACACGCGGGTCCGCGGCGCGTCGGAGGCCGAGGCGGCGGCCCGGCCATTCTGTGACGATGTCAAGATCGCACCCCCTGCCCGTCGCTGACCCCGGCGCTCACCCGGAGACCTCGCGGCAGGCCCGGTAGAAGTCGGACCACTCCGGGCGTTCGCGCACAACGGCTTCCAGGTACTCGGTCCACACCACGGCGTCGGCCACGGGGTCCTTGATCACCGAACCCAGGACGGCCCCTGCGATGTCGGCGGCCCGCAAAACCCCGTCGCCGAAGTGCACCGACAGCGCGATCCCGTTGGTGATGACCGAGATGGCCTCGGCCGTGGAGAGCGTGCCCGACGGCGACTTGAGCTTGGTGCGCCCGTCCGCGGTGATGCCGGAGCGCAGTTCCCGGAAGACGCGCACCACCCGGCGCACCTCCTCGGCCGCGGCGGGCACCTGGGGCAGCTCCAGCGAGGCGCCGAGCTGTTCGACGCGCCGGCTGACGATCGCGACCTCCTCGTCCTCGCTGGCCGGCAGCGGCAGCACCACGGTGTTGAAGCGCCTGCGCAGCGCGGAGGAGAGTTCGTTCACGCCGCGGTCGCGGTCGTTGGCGGTGGCGATCACGTTGAAACCCTTGGCCGCCTGCACCTCCAGGCCGAGCTCCGGCACCGGCAGCGTCTTCTCCGAGAGCACGGTGATCAGCGCGTCCTGCACGTCGGACGGGATGCGGGTGAGCTCCTCGATCCGGGCGATCGAGCCCGTGCGCATCGCGGTCATCACCGGCGAGGGCACCAGCGCGCCCTCGCTCGGGCCCTCGGCGAGCAGCCGCGCGTAGTTCCAGCCGTACCGGATGGCCTCCTCCGCGGTGCCCGAGGTGCCCTGCACGAGCAGGGTCGACTCCCCGCAGATGGCGGCCGAAAGGTGTTCCGACACCCAGGTTTTGGCGGTTCCCGGCACGCCGAGCAGCAGCAGCGCCCGGTCGGTCGCCAGCGTCGCGACCGCCACCTCCATGAGCCGGCGCGGGCCGACGTACTTGGGGCTGATCACGGTGCCGTCGTCCAGGGTGCCGCCGAGCAGGTAGGTGACCACCGCCCAGGGCGAGAGCCGCCAGGACGGCGGGCGCGGGCGTTCGTCGGCGGCCGCGAGGGCGCGCAGTTCGTCGGCGTAGGCCTGTTCGGCGTGTGGACGCAGCAGGTCGGTCGTCACGTCGGTCATGGTCACTGCAACTCCTCGAGCATCATCGAGCGGTGGTTGAGGTCGTGGGCGAGCTGATCGAAGGCTCGCTCCCAGGCGGGGTCGCCGCATCGACGCGCGACCACGGCGGCGGCGCTCGCGGCGGTGACGGGCAGGTGCGCCGACGCCGCGGACAGCAGCGAGCGGTGCGCGTTCGGGGTATTGCCGTGCGCCTCGGGGCGGCGGGCCGCCGCGCGGGCGCGTTCGAACAGCAGCAGGATCAGGTGCTGCGCAAGGGGTTCGGGCCACGGGTGGCCCATCGCGGGCAGCAGCGCCTCGATC
>NZ_BAGH01000328.1 GCF_000308715.1 Nocardia tenerifensis NBRC 101015 | reverse complement strand
TGGTCCTCACCGAGTGGCCCGAGTTCCAGACCCTCGATTGGGCCAAGCTCGCGACCTACGTCGACCAAGCCGTGATCGTGGATACCCGGAACCTGCTCGACGAACGTCGGCTCGGCGACGCCGGATTCGCCGTGGTGGGTACCGGCAGGGCGTGCGGCGGCTGACAGATCCGCGCGGCTACCCCACGTGCTCCCGCAGATACGCCATATCCTCCGCGACCCCTTCGGCCGGGGTCTCCAGGATCACCGGGGCGTCGGCCGTCCGGCACACCTCGGCGAGCAGATCCGGGTCGATGGTGCCGTCGGCGAAGTTGGCGTGGCGATCGGCGCCGGAGTTGAACTCGTCGCGCGAGGAGTTCAAGTGCACCAGGTCGATTCGGCCCGTGATGGCCTTGATGCGATCGACCACGCCGATCAAATCCTCGCCGCCGGCCCACGCGTGGCAGGTGTCCAGGCAGAAGCCCGCGCCGAAATCGCCGACGGCGTCCCACAGCCGGGCGATGGCGTCGAAATGCCGCGCCATGGCGTGGTTGCCGCCCGCGGTGTTCTCGATCAGGATCGGCACGGCGAAGCCGCCCTTGTCCTGTTGACGCTCGAACAGCTTGCGCCAGTTGTCGACTCCGGTCTCCAGCTCGGCGTCGGAGCGCACGTGGCCGCCGTGCACGACCAGGCCGAACGCGCCGAGCTCGGCCGCGGCCTTCGCCTGCTGGGCGACGGCGTTGCGCGAGGGCATGCGTAGCCGATTGTTCAGACTCGCCACATTGATCTGATAGGACGAGTGCACCACCACGTCGATCGGGCTCGCCACGATCTCCTCGGTCCGCGGGTGCGGGGTGGGCTTGTCCCAGCTCTGCGGATCGACGACGAACATCTGGATGACGTCGGCGCCGAGTTTCTCGCCGAAGCCGATCGGGTCGCCGTCCTGTCTGACGTGGGCTCCAATGCGCATGGGGGTCAGCTTAACGACCACCACCGACAGCACACCGCAGACGCAGGACGGGTTGTGTTGCGTCGGCTCGGTCCAGCGAGATACATCGGTAGTATCCGCACGCTCGACCCGATGACAGGGGTGAATACCGTGTCGCAGACCGGCGCAGTCCCCGCCGGCCCGGCCTTCGCTGGGCGGCCGACGGTGCGGTGACTACTGCTATGGTTTCGATGTTTTCCGTGGTCGAGCCCGTGCTCGAGCGCGCGTTCTTATGCTGTACGCCTGTTCGCCGGTGGGTCCCGGCGCGCGGCGGGAAGTGGAGCAGACATGCTGGCCAGCGGTGACGTTTTCGCCGGTTATGTCATCGAGCGGCAATTGGGTCGCGGTGGCATGGGTTCGGTGTACCTGGCGAAACATCCTCGGCTGCCGAGGATGACCGCGCTGAAGCTGCTGAACCGGGAGATGTTCTTCGACAAGGAGGTGCGGGCGCGGTTCGAACGGGAGGCGGACCTGGTCGCCCAGCTCGATCACCCGAACATCGTCACGGTCTACGACCGCGGGCTCGAGGACGAGCAGCTGTGGATCTCCATGCAGTACATCGACGGAATCGACGCCGCGTCGGTGCAGCCGCAGGCATTGCCGCCCGAGCGCGCCGTGCAGATCATCAAAGAGACCGCCGACGCCCTCGACTACGCGCACGGCATCGGCGTGCTGCACCGCGACGTGAAGCCCGCGAACATCCTGCTCGCCCGCTCCGGCAGCGGCCGGGGCGAGCGGGTGTACCTCACCGACTTCGGCATCGCCCGCTTCCGGGACGACACCGGCCACCTCACCCAGACCGGAACCTTCACCGCCACACTGGCTTACGCCTCGCCCGAGCAGCTCACCGGCGCGGCGCTGGATCACCGCTCGGATCAGTACTCGCTGGCGTGCTCGCTGTTCTGGCTGTTCACCGGCAGCGGCCCGTTCTCCGCGACCAACCCGGCTGCGGTCATCCAGGGTCACCTCCAAGGCGCGCCGCCCGCGTTGAGCAGCCACCGCCCCGGCCTGCCGTACGCCCTGGACAGCGTGCTGGCCAGGGCGATGGCGAAACGACCGGAGGACAGGTATCCCAGCTGCGCCGATTTCGCCGCGGCCGCCAAGCACGCGCTGACGAATCCGAGCGTGCCGTCG
>NZ_BAGH01000329.1 GCF_000308715.1 Nocardia tenerifensis NBRC 101015 | reverse complement strand
ATTCGCGGTGTCGTACTGGAACGGAGCGGTCGGTATGCGCGCAGACCGCCGAGCTGGATCGCCAGAGGGTAGGTTGGACTCGGACATTACGAGACACAGACGGAGCTGCGTATGAAAATGAGCCTGTCCCCCGATGAAGTCGCGTTCCGCGACGAACTGCGCCAGATCTATCGGACCGAAATCCCCGCCGATATCCGCGAGCGCTTCAAGTACGGCCAGGAGCTGTCCCGCGACGACATCGTCCGTTCGCACAAGGCGCTGAACGACCACGGCCTCGCGGTGCCGAACTGGCCGGTCGAGTGGGGTGGCAAGGACTGGACCCCGATGCAGCGCCACATCTGGCAGGACGAGATGCAGCTGGCCTCGGTGCCGGACCCGCTGACGTTCAACGCGCAGATGGTCGGCCCGGTGATCGCGCACTTCGGCTCCCAGGAGCTCAAGGAGCGCTTCCTGCCGCCCACCGCCGCGCTCGACATCTGGTGGTGCCAAGGCTTTTCCGAGCCGGACGCGGGCTCGGACCTGGCCTCGCTGCGCACCACCGCGGTGCGCGACGGCGACTCCTACATCGTCAACGGCCAGAAGATCTGGACCACCCTCGCCCAGTACGCGGACTGGATCTTTTGCCTGGTGCGCACGGATCCGAGCGCGGCCAAGAAGCAGGCGGGCATCTCGTTCCTGCTCTTCGACGTGAAGTCGCCCGGCGTGACCATCCGCCCGATCAAGCTGATCGACGGCGGTTACGAGGTGAACGAGGTGTTCTTCGAGAACGTCCGCGTGCCGGCCGATCAGCTGGTCGGCGAGGAGAACATGGGCTGGACCTACGCCAAGTTCCTGCTCGGCAACGAGCGCACCGGGATCACCGGCGTCGGCCGCACGAAGGTCAAGCTCGGCATCGCGAAAGAGTATGCGGCGAAGACGAAGTCGGGCGAGGGCACGCTGCTGTCGGATCCGCTGTTCGCCGCGCGCATCGCCGAGCTGGAGAACGAACTGCTCGCGCTGGAGCTCACCCAGCTGCGCGTCGTCTCGAACTCCGCGGACGGCAAGCCGAATCCGGCGTCGTCGGTGCTGAAGCTGCGCGGCTCGGAGTTGCAGCAGGCTGCCACCGAGCTGCTCGTGGACATCGCGGGCCCGGACGCGCTGCCGGTCGGCGCCGACGAGATCGCCTCGCCCGCTTGGGCACAGCGCAGCGGCCCCGGCTACCTGAACTACCGCAAGACAACCATCTACGGAGGCTCCAGCGAGGTGCAGCGCACCATCATCGCCTCCACGATCCTCGGATTGTGAGGCGCGACCATGGATTTCGATCTCACCGATGAACAGGAAATGCTGCGGGACACGGTCCGAGACCTGCTCGCGCGCAACTACGATCCCGAGACCAGGCTGAAGGTCACCGACACCGAACTCGGCTGGAGCCGCGAGGTCTGGCAGCAGCTCGCCGAACTCGGCGTGCTCGGACTGACTTTCGCCGAGGAGGACGGCGGCGTCGACGCGGGCCCGGTGGAGACGATGGTCGTGCTGCAGGAGGTGGGGCGCAGGCTGGCCCCCGAGCCCCTGCTGGACGCGGTCCTGCTGCCCGGCGCGCTGCTCACCCTGGCCGGCTCCGCCGAGCAGCGCGGGCGGGTGCTGCCGGAGGTCGCGGCGGGCAACCGGTTGCTCGCCTTCGCGCACGCCGAGCCGGGCGTGCGCTGGCCGTCCGCCGAACTCGCCACAACGGCGGTGCCGCAGGGTGATTCGTACGCGTTGACCGGCGTGAAGAACCCGGTCGCGCACGGCGACTGCGCCGACGAGCTGGTGGTCAGCGCCGAGCTGCCCGGCGGCGGCACGGGGCTGTTCCTGGTCGCCGCCGACGCCGCGGGCGTGACCCGCAAGCCCTACCGCACGGTGGACGGGCAGCGCGCCGCGCAGCTCGAATTCACCGACGCCCCAGGCGAACTGCTCGGCGGTACCGCCGACGCGGCGGCGGCGATCGACGCCGCGCTCGGGCAGGCGCAGGCGAGCCTGTGCGCGGAGTCCATCGGGGCGATGGAGGAGGCGCTGCGGTTGACCACCGATTACCTCAAGCAGCGCAAGCAGTTCGGGGTCACCCTGTCGAAGTTCCAGGCGCTCACCCATCGCGCGGCCGACATGTACGTCTCGCTGGAACTGGCGCGCAGCATGAGCCTCTACGCCACCGCGGCGGTCGCCGACGGCGCGATCGACGCTCGGGTCGTGTCCAGGGCGCGGCTCCAGGTCGGTCGCTCGGCGCGGCACATCGGTCAGGAGGCGATCCAGATGCACGGCGGCATCGGCGTCACCGCGGAGTACCCGGTCGGCCACTATGTGGCCAGGCTGACCGCGATCGAGCGCACCCTCGGCGGCGGGCTCGAGCACCTGCGGGTGCTCGCCTCGCAGGTCGGCGAGTACGGGCTGCCCGAGCTGTAAAGGATTGCGGTGGTGCGCGATCCGCGCACCACCGCAGGTCACTCGTGGTCGTCGGGGTCCACGGATCGGTTGCTGTGCGGGTGCGTGGTCGGCTCGTCCGGGCTCGTCGTGGTCGGGCGCGGCCGCGTGGTGGGGCGAGTGGTGGGCCGCGTCGTGGCGGTCTCGGTCGCGGCGTCGGTCGTGGTGGCCGACGGCCGGCTGGTCTCGGCCGGGTTCGCGTTCGGCAGGCTGCCCTGAGCGGCGTCCTCCGGCGGCGGGGTCTCACCCGGTGTGGTGGTGCTGAATCCGGTGAACGGCGTCGCGGGCGGCGCCTGGTAGGGCGCGATCTGCCAGGACGGCGACGGCGGAATCGCCACCTTCTGCACCGTCACGCTCGGCCCCTCGTGCACGACGGGCGCGACGTTCGGGTCCGACTGCAGCGGCGGGGGCGCGACGTAGGTGTCCTGCTTGCCGATTCCGCAGGCGCCGATGAGGATTAGCCCGAGGGAGATCGCGCCTGCGGCGATCGCTGGACCTGCGATCCTGGTCCTGGTGCTCTCCATCGGTGATCACTCCTGCTGCGGTTCGAGTCGGCATTACCTTACTCGAGCGCGCTTCCCCGAGCCAGACGAAGCGGTCGGGTTCGGTGCGTCGAGCAGGCAGGTCTTAAATATGTCCAATTCAGATATCGAATTGGTCTCTTCGGCGTGTCGTGGGCACGTGTCGCTGTCATACAATGCGTCATGGTCGTAGCGTGTTAGCAAAGTTACGCGTGAGACGCCTGTACCCAGATGAGAGAAGCGTTGTGCGATGAACGCGGACATTGGTTCTCTGATCGGCGTCATCGAGGAGTAGATGATGGGAGCTTACTCGACAACGTCGCAGCCGGGGTCGTCCGCAGCCGCCGAGGACGCGGTGTCGGCTACTTCGGAGCAGCTCGTGTCGAACAAGTCAGCGCGCTCGCTGTCCACGATCGTTTCGCGGACCCTGGCCTGGCTTTTCTTCATCGGTGGAGTCGTCGGCGCGGTCCTCGGCATCGCCGGCCTGCACGTCGAAATCACCGTCGCCGGACTGATTCTCGCGTGCACCGCGGGGCTGATCCTGCTCAAACTCCGCGCCGGTCGCCGGGGCGGTACCGAAACGGAGTGATGCCGAGCGGGTTTCGGTCGTTCAGTTCAGCGGGGCGGCGCCCCACCAGGACATGAGCTCGGACTCGGTGGCGATGAAGCCGGTGCTGTACATCAGGATCGACGCGCGTCCCGGATCGGCGCTGAACTCCGTCACCATGCGCGGGCGTCGAGACTCGCTGCCGCGCAACAGGTAATTGGTGTACGTGTGGCCGTGGTTGGTCGCCGTGGACCGATCGTTGCCGGGGAGCCCGTCGAGGGCCGTCCGGACATCGGCGGGGGAGTCGTACAGGTAGAACGAGAAGGCCGCCTTGTTGTCCTCGCCGCCGAAGCAGCGCCACAGCACGAGCCAGTCGCCGAGCGCGGGATCGTCGTCGTGGATCTCCGGCGCGGCGCCCGGGGCGTAGGCGAAGCACCCCGCCTTGTTGTAGCCGGTCCCGGCCTGAACCACCTGCTGCGGAGTGCTTTCCGGCAACATGGCGGGGAATTCACCGCTCAAGGTCGCGGCGGCCGCGCTCGCCCGCGCCCGGTCGGTCGTGGTCGTCGGCCGGGGTGAGGTGGACGGCTTGGTGGTCGAGGGGAGGTCGGTGGCACGCGTCGTCGGCGGCGGGGTTGTGCTGGGCGTCGGTGCGGCCGAGCCTGTTTCGTCGCGGGAGAAGGCGACCAGGGAACCGATGAGTCCGAGAACCAATAGGACGCCGAACAATCCGCCGATCGTGGCGTACGACCGGGGCCGGCGAGGTCTGGGGAGGCCGGGAGTAGCTGTCTGGGCGGCATTTTCGACGACATGGACAGACGGCGGCTGGTCTGTCGCGGGCTGAAGTGGAATGGGGGCCGCGGGATTCGCCGCCGGTAACTCAGCGGACCTCGGTGGCGCGAAGTGCCCCGGCCTCGTCGGCGGCGCGAACTGGGGCGGCGCGGTGAGCGCATGCCATGCGGCGCCGGCGAATTCGGCGCACGAATCGAACCGGTCGTCGGCCCGTTTCGCCAACGCCTTGGCCAGCACCGCGTCCAACGCCACCGGCAGGCCGGGTCGTAGCCGGCTGACCGGCGGCGGCGGAACCTGCAAGTGTCCCTGGATCACCGCGACCGGATTGGTCGCCTCGAACGGCACCGTGCCCGTCAGCAGCCGAAAAAGCGTGCAGGCCAACGAGTATTGATCCGACCGATGGTCGAGCAGCGCACCCGACAGCTGCTCCGGCGACGCGTACGCCAGTGTGGCGGTGAAGGTTCCGGTCTGCGTGAGCCGCCCGGTCTCGTCGCGGAATCGCGCGATGCCGAAATCGGTGAGGAACACCCGCTCGCCCGCGTCCCCGGCGCGCTCGAGCAAGATGTTGGCGGGTTTCACATCTCGATGCAGCACGCCGCGCCGGTGCGCGAAGTCGAGCGCCTTGGCCGTCTCGCCGATGATCCGCACGGCACGCTCCGGCGGCAGCGACGCCGCGTCCACCTCGGCGGCGTCGGTGCCGTCGATGTACTGCATGGAGATCCACAGCTGCTCGTCTTCGAGCCCGCGGTCGTAGACCGTGACGATGTTCGGGTGATCGAGCTGGGCGACCAGGTCCGCCTCCCGTTCGAACCGGGTGCGGATCTCCTTGTCGTGGAACATCTCCGGGTTGAGCAGCTTCAGCGCCGTCAACCGCGGCAGGCGCGGATGCCGCGCCAGGTACACCGATCCCATGCCGCCGCGACCGAGCAGCCGTTCGATGGTGTACCCGGCAAATACCTCTCCGGGACGTAGCATGGTCAGTTGAGCGGCGCCGCGCGCCACCAGCGCAGGGTCTGCTCGATGGAGCCCGAACCGTCGGTGAACATCAGGTACTGGGCGCGGTCCGGGTCGCCGGTGAAGGCGGTGACGATCTTCGGCCCGCTCGCGTCGAATTTGTAGTTGATGTAGCTCTTTCCGCCGTTGGAGTCCGACGACTTGGTGTTGGTGGGCAGCGACTTCAGCACCGCCTGCGCGTCGGCCGCCGACTTGTACACGTAGATGCGGTAGAGCGGATCGGCGTTGTCGCCGCCGCCGTAGCAGCGCCACTGCCAGGCCCAGTCGCCGAACTCCGGGTCGCCGTCGTTGGGCGAGGGCGTGTAACTCGTGTCGGTCTCCCAGCATTTCGCGCCGTTGTAGCCGATCTGGTCCGACTTGGTCGCGGGCACCATGCGCGGGAACTCCGCGCTGATCGAGTCGGCGGTCGCGGGCACGGTGGTGCCCAGCCCGGCCGCGGCCGCGGACGTCGTGGTGCCCGTCGAGGACGAGGACGAGGACGAATCGCTGACCGCGCCG
>NZ_BAGH01000330.1 GCF_000308715.1 Nocardia tenerifensis NBRC 101015 | reverse complement strand
GCCGGGGGCGATCAGCCCGGGGGAATTGGTGTTCGACGGCTGCGGATGCAGCGCGGGCTGGTCCGGAACCATGAAGGTGCCCACGGTCGGCGTCATCACGCAGTGCGCGAACGGGTAGTCGATGATGCCCCACATCGAGGCGATGACCGTGCCGGGCCCGCTGTTCACCGTCTTGGACAGCGACGGGAGGCCGTACTCGGTGAGATCGTCGAGCGGGTCGATGCCGCTGGCGCCGTTGTTGATGTTCACCCAGGCCACGACGAGGCCGGAGGCCAGCGGCGTGCCGGGGTGCGCCGGGGTCGCGCTGAACCGCAGGGCGCCCGGCGCGACATTGAGGTCCTGGCTGGTGCCGGTTCCGTCGGTGGTCGCGGCGGCGATGATCGTGGTGACCGGGCCGAGGCTGCCGCAGCCGAACGTGGGCGCGGCGTAGGCGAACGGGGTGAAGGCGCTCGTGACGTGGCGCAGGCCGTTGATGTCGGCGAGCTCGGTGTACTGACGCAGTGCGCCGACCCCCGCCTGCACGGCCGGATCGGGGCCCGCGGCCTCGGTGAGGTGGGTGAGCCCGGCGTCGAGCGGGGACGGTTCGGGGTCGGCGGCGGCCGGGCCACCCATCGTCAGCGCCGCGCTGATGCCGAGAGCTGTCACGGCCGTGGCGGCGCGTGCGATGGTCCTGCCGTTCACTCGAACTCCTCGATACACGAATCTCGGGGCCCCAACCCACG
>NZ_BAGH01000331.1 GCF_000308715.1 Nocardia tenerifensis NBRC 101015 | reverse complement strand
CGACGCAGGTGCGACGGCGGGACTGCCCGTGCTCGCATCGCTGGTCGCGCTCGCCGCGGCGGCCGTAGCGGATCGAGCCTGCTCCTCCGCCTGCTCGGCAGGCGCGGCCTGCTCCTCGACCCGCGTGGCCGCGTCCGGCGCGTCGATGGGTTGCGTCCCGGTGGTGCCGGACGGCAGCGAAACCGATTGCGCGTCAAGCTTTTCCGCGGCGATATCGGACCCGGTCAGCTTGGCCGCCGGCGTACCGTTCGGCGCGGCGGGCGCCTCGCCGAACTGCTCGTCCAGGAACGCGGGCACGTCCGTACCGGTCGGAATGAACACCCCGGCATAGATGTCGTTCATCGCGCGCACGACGTCCTGACGCGTGTGCTCGGCCGACTTCTGGTCGGCGATATTGCTGGTGGCCTGCGTCGGATCCAGCAGCGCCGCACCCAGATCCGGCGCCTTCGCCGACGGCGCGGGCACGGCGGCCCGCAGCGCCTCCGCCGCGTCACCCGCCTGGCCGAGCCGCTGCGATACGACCGCGAGCACATCCGCGAGGTCCTGACCGGCCAGCTCGAAGCCCTGCACGGCCTCGGCCGCCCGCTGCGCCGCGCTGCCGCGCCAGCCGTCGGCAATGGCCGCCCGAATCTCGATGTGCGCCTGGGCGACCGCGTCGGCCAGCCCGGCCGCCGCGTCGCCCCAGGCCTGCTGGCCGCCGGTGAGCACCGCGGGCTTCAGCAGCTGAACCCGCTCGTGGATCTCCGGGTGGGTCATGTTGTCGAAGACCTCGACCGTCGGCGCGTACGGCGGGTCGTTGCGCCTGGCGAGCAGCCGCTCGGGCGTCCTGGGCAACTTACGCATGCGCCACTCCCTCCGCGCCGATCCGGTCGACGGTGGCCGCGAGCGCACGGTCCGCGCCGTGGTAGGCCGCGCCCGCGGCGCGGAAGGTGAGCGCGAGTTCCCTGGCGGCCTCGGCGTATTCCCATAATCGGGTGAGCGCGCCGTGCGCCTTCGTCTCGAAGCCGGCGCGCAGCGCGTCGCCGGAGGCGAACCCGCCGAACCCGGGCAGCGACGACGCGGCGCTGAGCGAGCGGATCTGGTCCTCGATCTGATTGGCCAGCTGCTCGTAGCGGCGCGCGCAGCGTTCGTGCACCCCGCTCGCCACCAGCACCTGGTCGATCCACAGCTCGCCGTCGGCGACCGCACCGTGCAGCCCGGCGGCGCTGGCGCCGGGCGCGGTGAATGCCGACAGGTCCGGACTCCCGACCCCGTTGGCGTTCTCGTTGGATGGCATCTGACGTCCCCCTTCCTCATCTCTGAGCGAGGCTCAGCTCACGGGCGCCGTGCCAACCCCACGACGACACCCTGCGTCCAGTCCGCGATGTCGGCAGCGACCCGCGCGTGCACCGGCTCGTGCAGGAGATCATGCCCAGAGTCGGCGTACTCGCGTAAATCTACCGACTCGTGGCGCTGAGTC
>NZ_BAGH01000332.1 GCF_000308715.1 Nocardia tenerifensis NBRC 101015 | reverse complement strand
GTTTTGCCCATCGCGCGGTTGCCGACGCCGCCGATCACCGCGCCGATGCCCGCGGGCACGACCTTGCCCGCCATCAGGGCCGCGCGCCGGGTGATGAAGCGAATGATGAACCGCTTGAGCAACGAGTCGTTCATCGAGGAGAGGCCGGGAATCCGGTTGGCGAACACCGTGCCCCAGTTCTTCGCCGAGGTGCCGACGGTCTTCTGCACGATGTCCATGCCGCCCTCGCCGAGCACGACGGCGAGCACCAGCGCCCTGCGCTGCTCCTGATCCTCCGGCGCGATGCCGTGCACCGCCGCCACCGCGAGGGTGAACACGGCGGAGGCCTCCATGAAGAAGGTGGTCTCCGCGCTGACCGCGGCGACCGCCGCGACCGTGCCGACGCCCGGCACCGCCGCCGTCGCGCCGACCGCGCCGCCGCTGCCGGTCACCGCGAGCAGGTACTGGTTCTCCAGGCGCTCGATGATCTGTGCGGGACTCTCCGACGGATGGGAGCGCCGGACTCGGTCGACATACTTCGCGACCGCGGGGCCCTGCAGGCGGGACCCCGTATCGAGTAGCTGGACCACCGTTTTCTCGAACGCGCCTTTGAACATCGGCGGCACCCTCCTCCTCGGTCTGCTGGTTGAACTGTAGGACACCGTCGACTACGAGCTCGCTTATGACAACGATGTACCCAGCCCGACGGGTTCCATCAGCTCGGCTGGTGCAGCGCGGGCACCCGCTCGGCCAGCGGCGGCGGAGGCGGCGGGGTGCCGTCGCCGAAGGGGCGCCCGCCCAACGCTTCCCGGCCGTGCGGGGTCAGCCAGTTCGCGAGATCCGGCCCCTTAGGCACGATCCCGGTCGGGTTGATGTCGCGGTGCACCACGTAGTAGTGCTCCTTGATCTGCGCGAAATCGGTGGTGTCGCCGAAGCCGGGGGTCTGGTAGAGGTCGCGCGCGTAGGCCCACAGCACCGGCATCTCGCTCAGCTTGGCGCGGTTGCACTTGAAGTGGCCGTGGTACACGGGATCGAACCTGGCCAGCGTGGTGAACAGCCGCACGTCGGCCTCGGTGATCGTGTCGCCGACCAGATACCGTTGCGTCGCAAGGCGTTCGGAGAGCCAATCCAGCCGGGCGAAGAGCCGATCGTAGGCGGTCTCGTAGGCGTCCTGCGATCCGGCGAAGCCGCAGCGGTAGACGCCGTTGTTGACGTCGCGGAACACCGCGAGGTTGACCTCGTCGATCTCCGCGCGCAGCGGTTCGGGGTAGAGCTGGGGCGCGCCGGGCCGGTGGAACTCGGTCCACTCGGTGGAGAAGTCGAGGGTGATCTGCGCGTAGTCGTTGGTCACCACCTGACCGGTCGGCACGTCCACCACCGCGGGCACCGTGATGCCGCGCGGATAGTCCGGGAAGCGCGCCAGATACGCGTCGCGCAGCCGGGGGATGCCGAGCACCGGGTCGACGCCGCCCGGGTCGAGGTCGAAGGTCCAGCTGAGCTTGTCGTGCGTCGGCCCGCACAGCCCGAGCGAGAGCACGCCCTCCAGCCCGAGCAGGCGACGCACGATCAGCGTGCGATTGGCCCACGGGCAGGCCCGCGCCGCGACCAGGCGGTAGCGCCCCGGCTCGACGGGGTAACCGTCGCGCCCGTCCGCGGTGATCCGCGTGGTGATGTAGTTCGTGTCCCGCTTGAACTCGCCGGGCTCCACGTACGAGCCGCTCTCCGCCGACTTGGTCACCCGGACAGTCTCGCAGACAGAAGACCTAGTCTGACCCAATGACCGATTCGAAGGCCACCCGCCTGGACCGCGAAACCACCGACGGCGGCGCGGAGGTGGCGACCCTGACGCTCGCCCATCCGCCGCTCAACCTCTTCGACCGGGCGATGCTCGACGCGCTGATCGAGGACATCGCCGAACTCTCGGCGAACCCGCCGCGCGCCGTGCTGCTGCGCGCCGAGGGCAAGCTGGTGTCCGGCGGCGTCGACGTGCACGTCTTCGACGGGCTGTCCGTCGAGGAGGGCGCCGAGCTGTGGCGGACCCTGTTCGCGCGGATCATCCACCCGCTCGAGGCGCTGCCCTGCCCGGTGATCTTCGCCGCGCACGGGCTCACCCTGACCGCAGCCTTCGAGATCGCGCTGGCCTGCGACATCGTCCTCGCCGCGCCGAAGGCGAAGTTCGGCCTGGTGGAGACCGTGGTCGGCCTGACGCCGTCGATGGGCGGCCCGCAGCGGCTCGCCGAGCGCGCGGGCTCGGGCCGCGCGCGCGAGTTCGTGATGACCGGCGACCTGTACGACGCGGCGACCATGGCGGAGTGGGGCGTGGTGAACGCCGTCCACGACGATGTCGACACCGCCGCAAGGGAATTGGCGCACCGGCTGGCGCAGGGCCCGACGGTGGCGCACGCCGCGACCAAGAAGATCATCGAGGCGTGGCGTTCCGGCGGTGTGGCGCACGCGGATTCGGTGACGCCCGAGGTGTCCGGCGCGCTGTTCGACACCGACGATCTGCGGGGCGCGGTGCGCAGCTTCCTCGAGGTCGGGCCGGGGAAGGCCACCTACACCGGGCGGTGACGGCTCGGACACGTTCGCCGTCTCTGCCCGCGAAAGTGTGACTCGCGTCATATAGTCGCAGTGCCTGCTGACTCGAGGCGTGCGGAGGACGAATGTCGCAGTTGCTCGTCGAATACCCACTGACGCGCCCGTGTGCGCCGGACAACCCGCTGGCCCGCGGGGCCGACGGCGTGCTGCGCTACGGCAACCTCACCCCGGCGCTCACCGAGCTGCTCGACCTGCAGGTGCACGCGTTCTCCACGCGCGAGGCCGTGGTCGAGGTCGGCGGCCCCCGGCTGACCTACCGGGAGCTGTGGCACTCGGCCTCCCGCATCGCGGGCGGTCTGCAGGAGCACGGCATCGGGTACGGCGATCGGGTCGCCGTGCACATGCCCACCGGCGTGCGCTGGGTGCAGGCGTTCCTCGGCGCGCTGCTGAGCGGCGCGGTGCCGGTGCTGGTGCACGACGGGCTGCCCGACGCGGTCGCCGAGCGCGTGATCGCCGACAGCAGCGCCGATTTCGTGCTCGGCCGCGACATCGCCCGCGGCGCCGACCTGCCCGACGGCGCCGCCTACATCGATGACGGTGCGGCACTGGGTGATCTGGCCCTGCTCAGCTACACCAGCGGCACTCCGCACAGCGCGACCGCGCCCAAGGGCGTCGAGCTGACCAACGAGAACCTGCTGTCGGCGATCCGGTCGGTGGTCTCCGCGCTCGACCTGCCGACCGACGGCCTGCGCAATCTGGTGCTGCTGCCGCTCGCCCATGCCAGCGGCTGCGTCGACCAGCTGCTGCCGACCTTCGCCGTCGGCGGCACCGTGGTGCTGGCCCGCGACGGGCGCGGCCTCGCGGAAGCCGTTGTGTCCGAACGGATCGACATGGTCTCGGCGACGCCGCGGATCTTCGCGGGCCTGCTGCCCGAGCTCGCCGCCCTGCACGACGACGGCGTGCGCACCGGTGACATCGTCCGGATCAGCAAGGCCTGGCACCGCGGCGAACGCGCCGTCGCCCCGGCCGCCCCCGCGGATCTGGCCGCCGAACTGCGCGAGATGTTCCCGGCCGCGCGGCAGTGGTCGATCTGGGGCGCCACCGAAACCAGCGGCATCGGCCTGGCCGTCGACGACGCGGCGTCGGTCCCGGACGTCGGCGCCGTGCTCGGATTCCCGTTCGGCGGAACGGAATTGGCGCTGTGGGGTCCCCAGGCCCAGGCCGGCCACGGCGAACTGCTGTGCCGGGGCCCGAACGTCTGTCCGCGCTACTGGAACGACCCGACGACCACCGCGGCCCGCTTCACCGGAACCTGGTTCCACACCGGCGACCAGGTGACCATCGACGCCGACGGTCTGGTCCGGCGCGGCCCGGCTCGCAGCGAATAACGCTGTCTCACTCCACCATTCGCTCGCGCAGCCGGGCGCGCAGGTCCGGGGTGATCCCGGCGACCGTCAGATAGGTATCGATGTCACCGTGGAACTCGTGCATGGACGCGGTGGCGGTGCTGAGGTACTCCTCGCGCACGCCGAGCAGGTCGATCGAGAGTTCCTCGCCGCCGAGCAGTTTTGTCGTCATCATGGCGCGCAGGGCCGGGACGGCGCCGTTGCTCTGCAGGTAGTCGGCGCGCACGTCCTCCTCGGTCACGCCGACCGCGCGCAGCAGCGTGGCGACGGCCCAGCCGGTGCGATCCTTGCCCGCCGCGCAGTGCACGAGCACCGCGCCCTCGCCGCGCACGATGGAGCGGGCGAGCGCGGCCAGCGCGGCGTGCGCCTCCGGCAGCGCGGGGAACATCCGGTAGACCTCGAGCATGTGGGCGAAAGCGCCCTGCGCGTCGGTGTGGTGCGGGGGCGCCTCGGCCATCCGCGCGTCGAACGGCGTGACGTGCAACCGCACGCCCTCGGGCAGCCGGTCGTCGCCGATGTGCGCGATCTCGCGCTCGCCGCGCAGGTCGTGCACGTCGCTGACGCGCAGTTCGCGCAGCGCGGCCAGCCCCGCCTCGTCGAGCCCGGTGAGCTGGGCCGAGCGCAGGAACACGCCGGGACGGATCCGCGCGCCGTCGACGGTGCGCAGTCCACCCAGGTCGCGGAAGTTGAAGGTGCCGGAGATGAGGTACTGGTCGGCTGGCGGCGAGAGAGTCACCGGCTCAGGCTATCCGCCCGTCGGCGTCGAGCGGGTGTCGTTTCCGGATCGAACCGCGCACGCGTAGGTGGCGGTTTTGCGCCGTTCACCTGTGTGATCGCCCACAGGATTCGAGGGTGGCCCGTACCCGCCCGTACAGTGGACAACGGTCTGTTTTCAGCCGGGCAGGGCTGGGGCGGGCCCGCCAGAGAGGGAAACTCGGGACTCGGGCAGCGTGAAGTGGACCCTTGACCATTCCGGTTGGGTAACAAAACATTCTTTCGGTCTGGAATTCCCCACTGAACCCGTTCTCAAACCCCGAAAACCCTCTACCATTGATGAACGTTGGACCGGGCAGCCTGGGATTTCCAGCGAATTGCCCGCCATGTTCGACGAGTCGCGCCGACGAGGGTGCGCGAGATCTTTTCGCCGAGGGAGTCGTCGTTGATACGAGCAGACACCGCAGTGGTTCGGCTGCGGCCGACAATCTGCGAGGCCGTCGAGAAGGCGGCCGCGTCACTGGACCACGGAGGCGTGCGCGCGCTACGCGTGCTACTGCACGCCGGCGTGAGCGCGTACTGGCCGCTGGTCAAGTCCGCCCCGGCCAAGCAGGTCGAGGCGTACGAGGCGGCGGTGCGGACGCTGCGTGAGCGCTGGGCGGTGCAGACCGACTGCATCGCGGATCCGGAGGCGAGCGCCGTCTACCGGGAGATGGACGCCGAGGTCGCCGCCTTCCTGCAGCTCTGCGCCGACCGTTCGGGCGCGCAGTGGCTGGAGCCGGTGGAGGCCATCGCGGCCTACGCGGTCTCGGTGCTGCAGGGCACCGTGTTGCGCTGGCTCGCGGACTGCAATGACGAAACAATGCTGGTGGTGCTCGACGATCTCGTGAGCAGCCTGGCCACCAGGGCCGCCGAGGTGTAGCCCTCTCGAACGCGGTGACCTCGGCGAATACCCGAGCCGCAAATACTGGACGTTTGACCAAGTTAATGGTTGAGTGGAGCCCGTGAGCGAGCGCGGCGAGCGAACCGGCGAGGCGGTGCCCCAGGGCGCCCCGGAGACGAGCCTTCGCGAGACCATCGCGAACCTACACGCGGCCACCGCCGAACTCGACCCGCCGCTGGCCGCCCTCGATCTGACCGCGTTGCGCGCGAACGCCGCCGATCTGGTGCGCCGCGCGAACGGCGTCCCGGTGCGCGTCGCCAGCAAGTCCGTGCGCTGCCGCGCCGTCCTCGAAGAGGTACTCGGCGACGAGCTCACCGCCGCGGGCGGCTTCGCGGGTCTCATGTGCTATTCCCTGGCCGAGGCCATCTGGCTGGCCCGTCGCGGCGCTCGCGACATTCTGCTCGGCTACCCGACCGTCGACCGCGCCGCGCTGGCCGAGCTGGCCGGCGACGAGACGCTGCTGCGCTCGATCACCCTGATGGTCGACGACGTCGATCAGCTCGACCTCATCCGCGCCGCGCTCGGCACCGACCTGGTGCGCCCCCGGGTCTGCCTGGACGTCGACGCCTCGCTCCGGATCGGCCCGCTCCACCTCGGCGTGCGCCGCTCGCCGGTGCGCACCCCCGAACAGGCCGCGGCCCTCGCCGGCGCCGCGCTGCGGCGCAAGTTCGAGGTGGTCGGCGTGATGACCTACGAGGCGCAGATCGCGGGCATGCCCGACAGCAATGTCGCCCTGCGCCTGATGAAGCGGGCCTCGGCGGCCGAGATCACCAAGCGCCGCAAGCGCGTGCTGGACGCGGTGCGCTCGGTGACCGGCAAGCTGGAGATCGTCAACAGCGGCGGCAGCGGGTCGATCGAGGTCAGCGTCGCCGACCCGGACGTCACCGAGGTGACCGCGGGTTCCGGGCTGTACGTGCCCACGCTGTTCGACCACTACCGCGCCTTCACGCCGCGGCCCGCCCTGTTCTTCGCGACCTCGGTGCTGCGCCGCCCCGCACCCTCCATCGCGACGGTTTTCGCGGGCGGCTATATCGCCTCGGGCCCCACGGGCGCGTCCCGCGTGCCGAAGCCGGTGTGGCCCAGCGGTTTACGCCTGATCGGCACCGAGGGGGCGGGCGAGGTGCAGACCCCGCTGACCGGCGCCGCGCAGCTGCGCATCGGCGACCGAGTGTGGTTCCGCCACGCCAAGGCCGGCGAGCTGTGTGAACGTTTCGACAAGGTGCACCTGGTCGACGCCAACGGCGCCCGGACCACCGTGCCGACCTACCGCGGCGAGGGAAACTGCTTCGGCTGAGCGGTTTTCGACCGTCAGAGCCGCAAAAACCCGGCCAGGTCCGGCATTTCGTCGGGTGCGGCGGGCAGATACTCGCTCAGCAGCGGCGAGCGGATGATCACGGCCTTCCACATCGCGCGGCACAGCGCGGAGTGGATCAGCGCGCGCGACAACAGGAACGGCATGCCGTAGGGCGCGTCGGCGGGGCTCGACGTGGTCATGGAGAGCAGCACGACGGCCGCCTCCCTGCCCCGGAATCGGTCCGGCGTGCCGACGAGCACATCCTCGATCTTGGCGCGCGCCAGCATGGTTCGGATCCGGCCGACCTGCGCCGCGTACGGCGCGACCACGAAGATGTCGTGCGGATGCACCCGCCGGGTCATCGCGCCGATGGTCCAGTTCATCGCCAGCAGGGCGCGCACCCGCCGGACCACCTCGCGCGCCTCGGCCGCGGACTCGGTGGCATTGCCGTGGTGGGGGACCAGCACGGTGCTGACGCCGGGCGGCTCGCCGTCGAGTTCCCTTGCGAGGGTGACGGTTTCGTTGGAGCGCAGGCGGCCGTCGTAGTACAGCCGGGAGATCGGCTCGCACACCCGGGGATGCATCCGCCAGGTGCGGTCGAGGAAGTAGCCGCGGTCGGCGGGCAGCGTGTGCCGTCCGTCGGTGAGCCAGCCGAGCACCGATTCGCCGACCGGCTCCGGGTGCGCGCTGTGCGTGGCGGGCGGCACGGGATCGCCGAGCAGCAAGAGGTTTCGCGCGCCGACCCCGACCGCGACGGCGTCGGCCAGGGGGAACCGGCCCGCGTCGGCGATCACCAGCAGGTCGAGCGATTCCCGGGCCACCATGTCGGCGTCGGCGAAATCGGTTGCGGTGCCGCCGAGTACGCAGCCGCTGATGGCGTTGTCCAGGAAGCGGGCATACCGGGAGGCGTCGATGACGGCCCACTCCGGCCGCACCGACTCGACATCCTTCTTCGCCACCAGCTCCGGCAGCACGCCCACTCGGACCACCGCGTCCAGCAGGTTCTCCACCGTCGAATGCGTCCGTCCCACCACGCCGATCCGCCACTTGTGCCGGGTGACGAGCCGTTCGAGCACCCGGGCGGCGGTGGAGGTCTTGCCGGTACCCGACGGACCCTGCACGGCGAGGTAGGAGTCGTCGAGTTCGAGCACCGCGGCGGTGATCGCCGCGGCGTGGTCGCCGTGCACGTCGGGCAGCGCGGCGCCGTCGCGCAGCCGCGGCGGGCGGCGGGCGAGCAGATCGAACACGGCGGTCTCCGGAATCTCCGGCAGCGCGACGAGCAGCTGCTGAGCGGCGAATTCGACCGCGGTCTCGGCGTTCCAGTCCCAGGCGGGCAGGCCGGGGGCGATCGCGGTCGGCAGCTCGTCGTAGGGTTCGCAGCCGTCCGGCAGCAGCTCCTCGAGGCGGACGGCGTCGTCGAACTCGGCGTCGACCGAGCAGCCGAGCACGGTGGCGACGGCGGTGGCGCGGCGGCCGACGGCGGTGACCATGCCCGCGGGTGCCGGGCGGTCGTAGAGGGTGTAGACGGTGGCGCCCGGGGTCAGCACGGTCGCCGGGCCCGGGCCGCCCGCGCTCCAGCTCGACCCGATCCGGCCGGTCAGCGTGAGGTAGCGGCGCATGGTCGGCCGGTCCGGGCTGCGGTGCCACTTGGTGTCGACGGTGCCCCACTCGGCGACGAGAACCCCTGGGGCGTCGGCCCATTCGTCGACCGGATAGCTGAGCCGGTCGACGTGCGCCCACCATAGCGGCTGGCGTTCGCGCCGGTGGTAGCCGAGCGCGGCGGCCATCATCGCCGCGGTGTGCCGCGGTTCGCCCAGCGCCGCGGCGTATTCGGCGAGCGCCGCCTCGAACGAGGACGGGCTTACTGGCGTCGGTTCATCGAAATCGGCTGTTCCACATCGGAATTCGGCCCGTTCCAAGGATGGCGCTCTGGGATCGACACGCTGCTCGGCGGCCCGGTCGAGCAACCAGTCCCGCAGGCGTAGCACGGTCAGGCAGTCTTGTTCGGTGGGCGGGTGCGTGTCGGGCAGCAACCGCGCCAGCCTGTGCAAGTGGTAGGAGCGTTCGCCGACGATCAGCGCGTTGCGCACGATCGGGTACAGGTCGACGAGCACGCCGTCGCAGAGCAACTCGTCGACGATCTCCTCGCCGACCCCCGTGCTGCCCGTGCAGCGCAGCAGTGCGGTGCGCACCGCGGACGTGTAGTGGTAGACGTGCATGTCCGGATGCGTCCGCCGCCGCCGCGCCAGATAGTCGAGCACCTCCTCCAGCGCGCGCTGCTGTCCGGCCGCTTCACCCGCCGTTCCGCACGGCACACGCAGACTCAACAGCACCTCGCCCTGCCCGCCGACCTCGATGGCCAGCGGCGTACCCCCGCCCCCCTTGACGGTGAGCGAGAGGTCGCCGGGGGAGGGCGGCGGCAGCGCGCCGAGCGCGGCCGGGTCGACCAGGCTGTGCGTCGGCTGTCCGGAAACCTCACGGCGGAGCTGGATCTCGGCCTGCCTGCGCAGCGTCGTGAAGGTGCGCGGCGGCACGCCACGCACCGTGCCGGCGGTGGCGGCCAGGCGGTCGATGGTGCTCACGCCCGCCTCGCGCAGCCGCGCCCGGGTCGTCGCCTGCACCCCCGCGACCAGCAGCAGATCCCTGGCCGCGGCCGCGGCGGTGGTGCACGTCCCGCAGCGCCCGCAGGCGAGGTAGCGCGGATCGCCCCACTGCACGGGTAGCAGCTCGCTCATCTTCTCGTCCACAATGCGCTCGACCCTGCTTCTGCGGGCCCGATACACCGGGATCAGATCGCCGAGCGCGTACGCCGTGTCGTCCTCGCCCAGGTGCAGCCGGATGAGCGGGCCGGTCAACGAGCCGCTGCTGTCCACCGCGTCGGCGCAGGCGGCGAGTTCCAGTGCGGCGCCGACCCGCTCGGCCGCGCTGTACGCGGTGCCGTGCGCGGTGTAGCGCACCCGATGTCCCGCGCGCACCAGGAAATCGCAGGAGCAGTCGAAGGCGCCGTCGAAGAAGGTGGCCCCGTGGATGACGTGCGCCCCGGCCCGCAGCGCCGCGACGGTCTCCGCGTGCGCGGCCGCCAGCCCGGCGACGAGCGTCCGCGCGCCGTCCGACTTGTGCTGCGGGCGTTGGATCTCCACCATCGAGGCGCCGAAGCGATCGCGGAAGTCGCTGAGCCTGCGGTCGCGCGCGTCGTCGAACCGGTCGCACGGCGCGGGCGCCCATTCGGCGGCGGTCTCCGGATCGGCCGCGACGGTGCCGAGTTCGGTGTCGAGGGCGCGAAGCAATGCGAATTCACAGCGCGCCGCGCGCACGAGGTCGACGGCGGAGCAGACGACACGATCACCGAACACGAACAAACGCGGCCCTCCTGTGTCTACGGCGACACCCGCACCCGATCGGTCAACGATCAACGGGCTGCGCAAGTGTCGCCCCGGTCGGCCCTCGATGAGCAGGCAGCGCCATTGTCGCTCATCACGTCTCGAGTTTTCGCGGGACACCCGCTGCCGTCGGCACCAATTACGCACGGACGGCAACACTGTAGCTAGCGCGCCTGACCTCGGCCTACCCTGCCCGGGTCAGGAGCGTGGCTTACGCCGCTCCGGCCGCTTGGCATTGCCGCCCTCGCGGCGCGGGCCCCGGCTGAACGCGCGCTGTCCCGGCGGACCCTGATCGGGGGTCAGCTGGATGAGCACGCCGCTGATCCTGGTGCGCCGCAACGCCTCCAGCGTCTCCGGCGGCAGGTTCGCGGGCAGCTCGACCAGGCTGTGGTCGGGCCGGATGCTGATGTGCCCGAAGTCGCTGCGGCGCAGGCCGCCCTCGTTGGCGATCGCGCCGACGATCGCGCCCGGCACCACGCGGTGCCGCTTGCCGACGCTGATCCGGTAGGTGGCCAGCTCGGTGCCGTTGGCGCGGCTGTGCGAGGGGAAACCGCCGCGGTCGTCGTCCTCGAAGCGGCGCTGGCGATCCGGCCGTTCCCTGCGTTCGCGCACCGGCTCCGGCGGCTCCGGCTGCATCAGGAAGTTGTCGCCGTCGCGGGAGAGCACGGCCAGCGCGGCCGCGATGTCGACCAGCGGAATGTCGTGCTCGCGTTCGTAATCCTCGATGAGCCTGCGGAACAGCGCCAGGTTCGAGGAGGTCAGGCTCTCGGTGATGTCGTCGCCGAACTTGGCGACGCGCTGGGCGTTGACGTCGTCGACGCTGGGCAGCTGCATCTCCTCGAGGGGATGCCTGGTGGCCCGCTCGATCGCCTTGAGCAGGTGGCGCTCGCGCGGCGCGACGAACAGCAGAGCCTCGCCGCTGCGCCCGGCCCGGCCGGTGCGCCCGATGCGGTGCACGTAGGACTCGGTGTCGTGCGGGATGTCGTAGTTGACCACGTGCGAGATGCGGTCGACGTCGAGGCCGCGCGCGGCGACATCGGTGGCGACCAGGATGTCCAGCGCGCCGGACTTGAGCTGCCCGATGGTGCGCTCGCGCTGGTTCTGCGCGATGTCGCCGTTGATGGCCGCGGCGGAAAAGCCTCGGGCGCGCAGCTTTTCGGCCAGCTCCTCGGTGGCCTGCTTGGTCCGCACGAAGATGATCATCGCCTCGAACGACTCGACCTCGAGCACCCTGGTCAGCGCGTCCAGCTTGCGCTGATGCGAGACCTGCACCCAGCGCTGGGTGATGTTCGTGGCGGTGGAGGTCTTCGACTTGACGGTGATCTCGACCGGATCGTTGAGGTACTGCTTGGAGATCTTGCGGATGGCGCCCGGCATGGTCGCCGAGAACAGCGCGACCTGCTTGGTCGACGGCGTGTCCTTGAGGATGCGCTCGACGTCCTCCTGGAAGCCCATCTTCAGCATCTCGTCGGCCTCGTCGAGCACGAGGTACTTCAGCTGCGAGAGGTCGAGCGTGCCCTTCTCCAGGTGATCGATCACCCGGCCCGGCGTGCCGACCACCACGTGCGCGCCGCGGCGCAGGCCGGACAGCTGGACACCGTAGGCCTGGCCGCCGTAGATCGGCAGCACGTGCAGCCCGGGAATGTGGGTCGCGTAGCGACCGAACGCCTCGGCCACCTGGATAGCGAGCTCGCGCGTCGGCGCCAGCACCAGGGCCTGCGGGAGTTTGCCGGAGGTTTCGAGACCCATCAGAATCGGGATCGCGAAGGCCGCGGTCTTGCCGGTGCCGGTCTGCGCGAGGCCGACCACATCGGCGCCGGTGAGCAGCGGCGGAATCGTCGCGGCCTGAATCGGCGACGGCGACTCATAGCCCACATCGGCGACGGCCGCGAGGATGCGGTCGTCGATTCCGAGATCGGCGAAGGTCGGGCCGTCGGTGTCCCTGTCGTTGTCGCCAGGAACGCTGTCGACCTGATTGGTACTCATTGACCAGGAGTTTACTGCCTAGCACTGGTCCGCTCGGTCACCGCCCCAATACGGTGAGACGTATGCAACTGGATAGCTCTGAAACGAATCAGACCTCAGCACTCGGCGAGCTGGACGTGGCGGTCGTCCAGTTCGCCCCCGGCACCGATCCGACGGCCAACCTTTCGGCGTTGCGCGAGCACGTGGGCGCGGCGCGCGAGCGGGGCGCGCGGGTGGTCGTCGCGCCGGAATACTCGATGTTTGCCGTCACCCGGCTCGACGAGCGGGTCGTCGCCGTCGCCGAACCTCTGACCGGGCCGTTCGTCGCCGGGCTCGGCGCGATCGCGCGCGAATTCGGCGTGCACCTGGTCGCCGGAATGGTGGAGCGGGGCGCGTCCGGCGGCGACCGGATCCGCAACACGCTCGTCGTCCTCGGGCCGGACGGCGACCTCGTCACGGCGTATCGGAAGGTGCATCTCTACGACGCGTTCGGCTTCGTCGAATCGGAGATGGTCGAGGCGGGCACGATCGAACCGCCCGCCCTCTTCACTGTGGCGGACGTGACATTCGGCCTGCAGACCTGTTTCGATCTGCGCTTCCCCGAGGGCATCCGCCGGGTGGCCGCGGCGGGCGCGCAGGTGCTCGTGTTGCCGGCGCAGTGGATTCCCGGGCCGGGCAAGGTCGATCAGTGGACGACGCTGCTGCGGGCCCGCGCCATCGAGAACACGGTGTACGTGGCGGCGGCCGACCAAGCCGCGCCGCTCGGGGCAGGGGCGTCGATGATCATCGATCCGACCGGGGCGGTGCTCGCCGAGCTCGGGGGTGAGACGGGGGTGTTGAGCGCGGGCGTCGATCTTGCTCGGTTGGCGGAGGTTCGCACGACTAATCCGAGTCTCGCGCTGCGCCGGTTCGCGATCGCCGAGAGCAGCTGACATAGCCCCATTGCCCTTTGAGAGGTATGGGACTGTGCGATTCGGTGAGGGGTGGTGGTCGGGTGACGGGTGGGCGTAGCGTTTCGATGAATGAGCTACACCGATCGGACCTCGGCCGGTCGCGCGCTCGCCACGTATCTGGAGGACCTGCGCGCGGCGCGGCCGCTGCTGCTCGGCCTGCCCCGCGGCGGAGTTCCGGTGGCCGCGGGAATCCGCGACGTCATCGGCGGTGACCTCGACATCCTGCTGGTCCGCAAGCTCGGCGTGCCGTGGCAGCCGGAGCTCGCGATGGGCGCGATCGGCGAGGACGGCGTCCGGGTGCTCAACTCGGATGTGTTGTCGCACATCGGCGTGAGCCCCAAGGAGTTCCTCGGGGTCGAGGATGTCGAGCGGGCGGAGCTGGATCGCCGTCGGACGGTGTGGCGCGGCGACGCGAAACCGATTCCGCTCGAGGGGCGCACGGTGGTGATCGTCGACGACGGGATGGCGACCGGCGCGACCGTCGTAGTCGCCTGCCGCGTCGCCCGCCTGCACCATCCGGCTCAGCTCGTGGTCGCCGTGCCTGTCTCGTCCGCCGAAGCCTTGGAAAGGGTCGCCGCCGAGGCCGACCGGGTCGTCTGTCCGCTGGTGCCGCCCAGCCTCGGCGGGGTCGGGACCGCGTACGGGGACTTCCATCAGCTCGAGGACGACGAGGTCACCACCCTCTTAGCCTGATCGACGCCGCGCACGTCCTGCTTTCCCGCACACCCTTCCGATTCACCGCACAGGCGCACGTACGCTGCATGTGTCCTAATACGCCGCATGTGTTTTGACGCGCCGCATGTGTTTTGACGCGCGGCAGGTGTTTTGACGCGCGGCAGGTGTTTTGACGCGCGGCGGTCAGACCTCTCGTACGCCCTTCCGGTGACGCTGTGCGAGCTCTGCGTAGAAGCCCGGGTTGAGCTGGATCCAGCTCTGCGCGGGAGTGCCTTCGATGGGCCGCTTCACCACGGCGGGGGAGCCCGCGGCCAGGACACCGTCGGGGATCTCGGTGCCGGGCTGCACCAATGAGTGCGCGGCGACCATCGTCCCCGCGCCGATTCTCGCCATGTCGAGCACCGTGGTTCCGTTGCCGACAATGGCCTCGGCGCCGACGAACGCGCCGTGGAACACCACGCTGTGCGCGATGGTCGCGCCGGGGCCGATCTCCATCGGCACGTCCGGCGGCACGTGCAGCACCGCGTTGTCCTGGATGTTGGCGCGTTCGCGAATGATGATCGGGGCCAGGTCCGCGCGCAGCACCGCGCCGTACCAGATCGAGGCGCCCGCCTCGACCCGCACGTCGCCGATCAAGGTGGCGGTCGGCGCGACGAACGCCGTCGGATCCACTTGCGGCCGTTTGCCTTCGAATTCATAGAGGGGCACCCGTCCACGGTAACGCCGATCTTCACCACCGGTCGGCGTAGGCTCCGGCCCGCTCGGCGGCCGCGGCGACCATCGGGCGCAGCTGCGCGATGAAGCCGTGCGCGGTCACCGGCACGATGTCGACATCGGTGCCGGTGCGCACCGAGTATCGGCCGTCGTCCACCACGTCGATCCAGCAGAGCACCCCGAACGGCTGAGGTTCGCCCGCGCCGCGGCGCGCGGAGACCACGATCTGGCCGATCCCGTCTCTGGGGCGACGCAACAGCCTGCGGATTCGAGTGGCCACGGTCGGCCCCGCGACCGGAACGGTGACCAGGTCGCGACTGTCCTCGCCGACCCGGGCCAGCGGCGCGGTCAACCGGGGCGTGGTGCCGGGCGCGCGTTCCGGCAGCATCGAAATCACCCGCGCCGTCAGGTTTTTCACGCTCCCGACGAACAACCGGATGTCGCCGCCGCGATCCGCGGTCGCGCCGGGACGCTGCGCGGCCACCACGGCGACATTGCCCGCCGCGGCCCCCAGCACCCGCACCGGCCGGACGCTCGCCGAACCGGACGCGCCGTCGCGCTCGCCGAAGACCTCGATCCGCAGCTCCGGCGCGCCGAGCACGCGCAGCGCCGCCTCGAGGTCGGCGTCGAGCACCCGGTCGCACCAGCTCTGTAGCTCCGGCAGCTGGGCGTCGCGCTCATCGGTGTCGCGCGCGGACAGCCGGACGGCCAGCGGATACGGGATCCGGTCGCCGTCGGTGCGCGCCCAAGCCAGCGCGAACTGGTCCGGGGTCAGCGTCCAATTCACTCCAGCTCGGTCCACTCGCCGAGCACCGGCGGCGTGGTCGGATCGATGGCTCCGATCAGCTCGCCGTTGTCGTCGGACGGCTCGAGATAGGTGGGGAGGTCGTCGAAGTGGAAGTCGTCCTCGTCGTCCTCGTTGAAGCGCGCGGCCCGCGCGGTGGCGTTGGCCGCATTGGCGGCGACGCTGGAACCCTGGCGCGGCGTGTCGGCGACGGCCATCGCCCCGCCCATCAGTCCGCCCATCGCGCCCGCGCCGAGCCCGGCGACGGCGTC
>NZ_BAGH01000333.1 GCF_000308715.1 Nocardia tenerifensis NBRC 101015 | reverse complement strand
CGGCCACGTTCACGCGATCGGATTTGACCTCCGCGCCGAGCTTTTCACAGCGGCGCACGGTCTCCGCGAGACCATCGGTGTCGATATCGGACAGCGCCAGCTTCGCGCCGCGCTTGGCGAGATTCTCGGCCAGCGCGCGACCGATGCCGGAGCCGGCTCCGGTGATCACACAGACTTTGTTCTGGAAGTAAGCGTCTTTGCTCACTGGACTGCTCCCACTTTCATTTCGGCACGGGACGACTTGGTGGTCTCATAGGCGGACAAATCGAAGTTCTTTGTCAGCCTGCGGAATTCGAAGGTGAAGTCCGGCCACAGCGTGGTGTTGTTGCCGTGCTTGTCCAAATACCAACTGGCGCAGCCGCCGTTGAGCCAGACGCTCTTGCTCAGCTTGCGCTGCAGGCCGGCGTTGTACTCGTCCTGCACGTCGCGGCGCACCTCGACCGTCTTCAGGCCCAGCCGGTCGACGGTGGCGAGCGCGTCGGCGACGTAGTTGAGCTGCGACTCGATCATGTACACCATCGAGGTGTGGCCGAGGCCGACGTTCGGGCCGAGCAGGAAGAACATATTCGGGAAGTTCGCGATGGCCGCGCCCTTGTAGGCCTGCTGGCCGATCTCGTCGAAGACCTCGCTCAGCGTGCGTCCGTCGCGGCCCGCGATGGTCTCGTAGGTCGGCGAGTCGGTGACGTGGAATCCGGTCGCGACGATGAGCGCGTCGATCTCGCGCTCGGTGCCGTCCTCGGTGACGATCGAGTTGGCGCGCACCTCGGCGATGCCGTCGGTGACCACGTCCACGTTGTCGCGGCTGATCGCGGGGTAGTAGTTGTTCGAGATCAGCATGCGCTTGCAGCCGATGCGGAAGTTCGGCGTGACCTTGGCGCGCAGCTGCGGATCCCGGACCTCTTGGCGCAGTTTGGCTTTGGCGAGCACCTCGAAGATCTGCATGAGCGCGGGGAACTTGGCCAGGCCGACGACCTGGGTCTCGCGCGCGGCGTAGATGGCCGCGCGGGACAGCCGCTGGAAGCCCGGCACGTGCTTGAAGGCCAGCCGTTCGACCTTGGTGTACGGGCGGTCGATGCGGGGCAGCAGCCACGGCGCGGTGCGCTGGTAGACGTCGAGGTGGGCGACCTTGCCCGCGATGGCGGGCACGATCTGGATGGACGAGGCGCCGGTGCCGATGATCGCGACCCGCTTGCCGGCCAGGTCGACGTCGTGGTTCCAGCGCGCGGAGTGGAAGATCTCGCCCTGGAAGTCGTTGATGCCCTTGATGTCCGGCAGCGCGGGCTCACACAGCGCGCCGACCGCGGAGACCACGGTGTCGGCGACGAAGCTGCCCTTGGACGACTCGATCTCCCACTGGCTGGTGTCGTTGTTCCAGCGCGTGCCGGTGACGTCGCAGTCGAAGACGTGCTTGTCGAGCACCCCGTACTTCTCCGCGACGCCCCTGATGTACTGCTGGATCTCGCCCTGGCGGGAGAACGAGCGCGACCAGTTCGGGTTCAGCGCGAACGAGTACGAGTACAGGTGCGAGGGGACGTCGCAGGCCGCGCCGGGGTAGGTGTTGTCGCGCCAGGTGCCGCCGACATCGTCGCCGCGCTCGAGCACTAGGAAATCGTCGCGTCCCTGCTGGCTCAGCCGGATGGCTAGGCCCAGCCCGGAGAACCCGCCGCCGATGATGATCGTCTTGACGCGGCGAACGGGCCGGTCGCCGACAGCTTTGTCTGTAACCTTGCGACTCATGTACTTGAGCGTAGAGGCTTATTGAGCAGCAGTCAACAGTATTGAATCACGTTCAGTAGGATGTGCTGTGTGAGTAGCAGTCGTTCCGGTTCGGAGTCCAAGCGCGTCCGGCTCAGCCCGGAGGAGCGCCGTCTGCAATTGATCACCCTGGGGGCGGAGATGCTCGCCGAGCGCGCGCTGCAGGATATCTCCGTCGAGGACATCGCCAAGCAGGCCGGTATCTCCCGCGGCCTGCTGTTCCACTATTTCGCCTCGGTGGGTGAGTTCCACGAGGCCGTCGCCCGGCATGTCAGCGCGGAGTTCCTGGCCGCGACCGCGCCCGACCGGAGTCTCGGCCTGTTCGACATGCTCCGGGACTCGGTGGAGCGCTATGTCGACTATGTCGAGGAGAATCGCGCCGCCTACCACGCGATACTGCGCGGACCGTCGAGTTACAACCCGGGCATGGTCACCTATGTCAACGAATCACGCAGTGCCATCGCCGAACTCGTGCTCACCGAGCTGCCGATTCCGCCGGACGATCCCGATCTGCCTCGGCTGCATCTCGCCATTCGAGGGTGGATTGCCTTCGTGGAGGAAACAATTCTCACCTGGATGAGCGAGAAGCCCATTCCGCGTGCGCAACTCATCGACCTGCTGGTGGAATCCCTACCGGCGCTTGCGTTGAGCCCGGCGCTCGCCGCGGCTCTGCGCGGCTGACCAACCGATGAAAAAAGCCCGCCCCCACCGGTTCTGGTGGGGACGGGCTCTTGTCGACCGGTGAATCACCGGTCAGTCGATCATCAGGGCAGCACCTGCGGGATCACCTGCGGTGCGACCGCGCCCAGGATCGCGCCGATCACCGCGGCGAACACGACGTAGCTGATTCCGCTGGCGATGATGCAGGCGAAGTAGCCGACGACGAAGACGAGGATGGCGGGGATGCACAGGACGGCGGCGACGCCAAGGCCGGTGAGGGCGCCGGCGGCGAGGCCGTTGGCGACCGGGTCGTGGTTCTGCGCGTCCGGGTTGGTGGCGATGGGCTTCAGGTCGCCGGTGGCGGCGACGTTCTGCAGCTCGGCGCCGACCTCCTGCGTCACCTGCGGGGTGACGACCAGGGTCTTCCCGTCCGGGGACACCTGCGGGGCCAGGGCGATGGTGTTGCCCGCGGCGGTCTTCATCGACAGCGGGAACTCGGTGACCTTCGCGCCCGTGGTGGATTCGACGGTCACCGCCGAGGAGTCCGCGTTCAGCACGAACTTGCCACTGTTCAGCACGGTGGAGACGGACTTCAGGTCCTGAGCCGTGGTGGTCTTGTACTCGACGCCCTGCTCGTTGCCCGCCGCCACCAGGCTATCGGCCCACTTCGCCTGCTGCGCGGCGTAGTCGGTCGCGGACGCGGTGCCCGCGTCGGCGAGGGTGGCGACCACCGCGAAGGGCAGAACGACGGTGAGGACCCTGCGGCCCGCACGCATGACAGTCTTATGGAACATCTCGATTTTCTCTCCCGCCCCCGATTCCTTTTGGAACGCCTTGTCCCCCAGACGAATCGAAGCGTTGATGTTGAGCGACAGGGATATTCATATCCGACGAACCCGTGGAAACCGAATAATGTGACAAGCGCCACGTTTGGTACGGCCGCATAACCCTATTTCTGGGGGCTCGAGAAGGGTTGCCGAGTTGGTCGAGATGCTGTGCACAGGTGCTACGAAATGATTGCTTCCGTCTGGTGGCGCCCGGTATGTCACCCTCTAGGTGAGGATTTCAAAACGGGGCCAGCTCAGCGGGGAACGCACTGTGGACGGGCTGGTCGGCGTATCCGGCCCACAATTCTTGCCATGGATCGGGTCCGTGTGGTCCGGGAGGGTGCCGATGCGATCGAGAGCGTCGGTGACCAGTTTATGGGTTCGTAATCATGAACGGGATGATGCGCCGAAAGGTTCAGTCCATTTCACAAGACGCGTTGACGGATGTTGGTCCGAGAAACTATCGGTGCTACAGGAATTCATTCGAGCTCGACCGATATCGGTCTCCCTCGGACGCTTCTCGCGTGCTTCTTACCGTGCGTACGGTCGATGGAACAACCCCCCGACGAGGGGCAATATGTTGTCATCCTGCACCCAAAAATCTTGTCATGACGGATGTCGTCCGGCGGGATAGCGTTTGTGCGCAATGCTTTTCGAGCGCAACACGGCGAGGTCTGTCGTCGGCGCGGGAAGTACGGGGGAGAGTCCATAGATGTCCGCCTTCGCGCAGTACGCTGCCTTCGCCGGGGTGATGCTGGTGGTGTCGGCGTCGCCGGGGCCGGACCTGGCGGTGATCATGGGTCGCGCGCTGAGCGGGTGGGCCGCCGGGGCCGCGGCGACGCTCGGAGTGGCCGCCGGAATGTTTCTCTGGGTGCTCGCGGCCGTGACCGGGGTCTCGGCCCTGCTCGCCACCTCCACCGAGGCGTTCACGGCCGTCCGGCTGCTCGGCGCCGCGTACCTGATCTACCTCGGCGTGCACGCGCTGGTGCGGGTGCGACGCGCGCACGGCGACCCGGACACAATCCTCGAACCCGTTGCCGCGCAGGGCTTCCGGCGGGATCTGCTGCGGGGGTTCGGCAGCAGCATGCTCAACCCCAAGACCGCGGTCTTCTTCGTCGCGCTGATTCCCCAGTTCATCCCGGACGGGGCGAGCGCCGCCGACGCGGTGGTGCTTCCGCTGGTCGCGGTGGTCGTGGTCACGGCGTGGTTTCTCTTCGTCACCAGCGTCGTCACCTGGTTGCACGCGCGGATCGCGCAGGCGCGGACACGGCGACGGATCGACACGGGCGTGGGCGTCGCCTTGGTGACCGTCGGCGTGGGAGTGGCCCTGCACTAGACCGCGCGGCGACCGTGCCGCGCGACGAGATAACGAGTGGGACAGAGCAATTGAGCACTATCGGCAATGACGCCATCGGTATCGACAGCAGTTCGCTGGACCGCGCCTATCGGTCCGGTGCTTTCAAGGCTCCAGACGGTCCGTGGGAACCGCTCGTGATTGCGGTGGCGCTGCATGTACTGCTCGACCGCGTGTTCAGTGCGCGGAGCGCGATAGTGCTCGCTACCTCGGACGGGCTGGACGTCGGCCTGCGGCTGCTCGATATCTCCGAGGTCGATCCCGAGCGGCACACGCTGGCGGACCTGCGGGGGTTGATCGCCGAAGCTGCCGTCATCGATGAGATCGACTTCGCGGCAGGTCATCTCGTGTCGGTCGTGGATCCCGCGCGGTATGTCCAGCTGGTGGAGCGGTCGGGGGTGGTTACGGCGATGAACGTAGATGCGCGCACCGGCCAGGTCGTGGTTTCCCTTCCGCGCGAAGGAGTTACGGACGAGGTAGTCGAGGTCATGGCGGCGGCGTGGGCGGCGGGGATGTCGTCCTGGCCTGAAATTCCGCTGCAACAGGCGTTTACATGTCCCTCGACGATTGTCGAGCGCGCGGCACCGGCCGACGAGCCGGACCTGTTCGTCACCCGTTTCGTCCAGCTGGCGCGGGCGTTCCCCGACCGGATCGCGATCGAGACCGCCACCCGATCGATCTCCTACGCCGAACTGGATCGCACCGCCGATCGCGTCGCCGCCGACCTCGAGCGGCGCGGCGTACGGGCGGGCGACACCCTGCTGCTGGTGCCCAATCGGGACGAGACGCTGGTCGCGACGTTCGTGGCGGCGCTCAAGGCGGGGATCACCGTGTCGATCGCCGACCCCGACGCGCCGGCCGGCTATATCGAGGAGTGCGCGCGGGTCGCCGGCGCGGATCACGTGGCCGACCTCGCCGGGGTGGGGATCGCCGGGGCGTTCACCGCGCTGGGGGACGAGTCCGGCGCGGAGCCGGAACGGTATGTGGCCGAACGGTTCCGTCGTGACGACTGCGCGATCGTCACCTTCACGTCGGGGACCTCCGGGACGCCGAAGGCCGTGCGGGGGCGGTACGGCTCGCTCACCTACTTCTTCGACTGGATGGACGATCGGTTCGGGTCGCTGCGGGACGCGCGATTCGGGATGTGCTCGAGCATCGGTCACGATCCGCTGCAGCGAGACATCATGACGCCGCTCTACCTAGGTGGGACCATCGTCGTGCCGGAGAGCCGGAGTTCGACTGTCAGCGAGGAGTTTCCACGCTGGCTCGCCGCGCACCGGGTGCAGGTCGTGTGCATCAATCCGGCGGCTATCCGGCTGCTGGCGGGCGCCGAGGGCGAGTTGGCGGCGCTGGAAAGCGTGTTCCTGGTCGGGGCGGCGCTGACGCGTGCGCAGGTCCGGACGGTGGCTCGGGTCGCGCCCGGCGCGCGCATCGTGAATCTGTACGGGTCGACCGAAACGCAGCGGGCCGTGGGGTATTTCGAGGTCGATACCGGTGCCGAGGAACTGGCCGGGCTGCCGGACGTCATGCCGGTCGGTTCGGGGATGAAGGACGTCGAGGTCCTGGTCGTCACGCCGGGACGGCGCGTGTGCCTGCCGTTTCAGACGGGGCAGATCGTGGTGCGCAGTACGCAGATCGCGCTCGGTTATGTGGGGGATCCCGAGCTGACGGCGGTGAAATTCTGTACCGGAATACCCGAGGGGAGTGCCGTTCCCGCCTATCTGACGGGTGATCTCGGCTACCGTTCGCCTAGGCTCGGGGTGCTGTTCGTCGGGCGGGCGGACCAGCAGATCAAGATCAACGGCTATCGGATCGAGCTCGACCACGTCTCGGAGAAGTGCCGCACCATGCCGGCGGTGAAGGACGCGGTGACCATCGGCTTCGAGCTCGACGGAACAATGGCACTGGCGGTGTTCCTCGTGCCGGTCGACGCCTCGATTCGGTTCGAGCCCACAGCGTTTCGGGCATCTCTGGCCGAGCGGGTGCCGAAATACATGCTGCCGCAGCGGGTAGTGACGGTGACCGGTCTGCCGATGACGCGCAACGGGAAGGTCGACGTCGCGGCTCTACGGGCGATGCTGTCCGAGCCGGTGCCGAACATGGACCGCGTCGTCGGCACGGCGGCGCGGGTTCGCGACTATCTGCGCTACATCACCGGTCTCGACGAACCCGACATGAACGCGCCGCTCGACGCCTTGGGCATCGACTCGCTCCGGCTAGCCGCGCTGCTCAGCCGGGTCGCCGGTCCCGGCACGCCACGCAGCGGCCTGACCAACGCGCTCAGCGCGGCGCAGTTGCTGGCGGCATTGACAGATAACGGAACTCGCAAACCCGCGACACCGTCCGCGGGTGGCCGCGCCGCGTCGCAGCTAGATGTGCGCGGGCTGCTCGGGCCCGCGTCGGGAATCAGCGAGACCGCCATCCACTTTCGTGGTCGACGGTTCGATCACCTGTGTTCCAACAGCTATCTCGGCCTGAACTCGCACCCCGTCATTCGTGCGGCGATGGTCGAGTTCGCCGGGAAGTCCACGTCTTTCGGGTCGCATGGCTCCGGCGCGATCAACGGCTACACCACCGAGCACCAACGGTTGGTCGACGCGCTGCGCGCGCTGCTGCGCTGCGAGGCCGTGACGCTGTACAGCTCAGGTTATTTGGCGAACGTCTCCGCCATCCCGGCCATCGCCGGCTCGGACGACGCGCTGTTCATCGATGAGCGATGCCATCGCTCGCTGCTGGACGGCTGCCTGCTCAGCGGCGCCGCCGTGCACATCTACCGGCACAACGACCCCGACGATCTGCGCGGACAACTGCGCGCGTTCCCCGTCGACGGGCGGCGAGTCATCGTCTGCGAGGCCATCTTCGGCGTCGGCGGGGACATCGCCGACCTGCCCGCCCTCGCCGCCTGCGCGCGCGAGGAGAACGCGCTGCTGTTCGTCGACGAGGCGTCCTCGGTCGGGCAGCTCGGTCCGGGCGGGCGGGGGATCGAGGCGCACTATGGGATGCCCGGTTGTATCGATATCCGGGTCGGTTCGCTCGCCAAGGCGTTCGTCGGCGGAGGCGGATTCGTCACCAGCACAGCGGAGTTCGCCGAGGGCTTGCAGCGGCATCGCGGGGCCACCTTCTCCACCGTGATCTCGCCCATGGCGGCCGCACTCGGTGCCGAGTCCGTCGAGCTGCTGCTGCGCGAGGGCGATGAGCTGGTGGGGCGGCTCGCGGCCAACCGGGCCACGTGGACGACCGCGCTGCACGCGGCCGGATTCGACACCGGTGTTTCCGCGACCGCGATTGTGCCGCTGCTGTTTCCGGCGGTGGAGGACACGGCTCGCTGGTTCCACGCGGCCCTGGATGCCGGGGTGTTCCTGCTCCCGCTGTCCGGGGCGTGGAGTTCACGGCCCGGCGGTGCGTTGCGGTCGACCGTGACCGCCGCCCACGAGCCCGAGGTGCTGCTCGATGTCGCGGATCGCCTGCGGCGCGCCGGTGCTCGCCTGGGCGTAGCGGAATAGGCTGTGCGGCATGGGAAATCGTTCGGTTCATGTGGTGACCGGCGGGACCAGGGGAATCGGTGCCGCGACCGTCGAACTGCTCGCCGCCGACCCCGGCAACCACGTCATCTTCTGCGGGCGTGATCGCGCCGCCGGGCACGAACTGCGTGAAAAGCTCGGCGACAACGTCGAATTCATCCCCGCCGACCTCACCCGCGCCGACGACGTCGAGGCCTTCTTCGACGCCGTCGAGCCGCACGGCGCCGACCTCGTCGGCGCCTTCAACGCCGCGGGCGTCATCGGCACCGACACCATCCTGCGCGGAACGCGCTTCCACGACTCCACCGAAGCCCAGTTCGACGCCGTCTTCGACCTCAACGTCAAAGCCCTGTGGCGTTGCGTGCGCCGCGAACTGCGCATCATGTCCGCCAACGCCACCGGCTCCATCGTCAACTGCTCCTCCGTAGCGGGCCTGCGCGCCGCCGACAGCCTCTCCGTCTCCTACACCGCCAGCAAACACGCCGTAGTAGGCCTCACCCGCGCCCTCGCCGCCGAATACGCCCGCGACAACATCCGCGTCAACGCCGTCTGCCCCGGCGTCATAGACACCGACATGGTCGCCGGCCTACAACCCCAACTCCTCGCCCACCTCCAAGCCAAAAACCCCGCCGCCCGCCTAGGAACCCCCCAAGAAGTAGCCACCGTAGTCCACTTCCTCCTCTCCCCCCGAGCCTCCTACATCAACGGCACCGCCATCCCCATCGACGCCGGAGGTCTCTACGGAGCGCTGTGATCTCCGCAGCGCTCAACGCGTCGGGCCAAGGCTCCGCACCCCGCTATCGGGTCGCCGCGAAAGCGCGCTGTTGTCTGGCCGTCAGATCATGTGCTTCGCTCTCGCTACCAGCCCAGATTTCACCGACGTAGCTGCCCTCCGACAAGACGCAGTGCCAGCTATTGTTGCCGCCGGCGGCGATCGACCAGCATCGCGAGTTACCTGCTTCTGGCGGACTTGTCGCGGGCACAAGAGTGTCGCTCCGGATCCGACGATAGCGAACGGCGGAATCGGCCAACACCTTGGCGAGCAGTTGAGCTGCTTCGGGATCACGGGTGCGGTAGGCATAGGTACCTCGAATGCCCACGGATGTCATCCCGACCTCTTGGAATGATTGCAGCGCACGGACTTGGTCATATGCGAAATGCGCTGCGCCACGAGGGCCATAACTGCCGGATTCGCCGGAATCGTCGCCGACCGACAGTGCGTACATCCCTTCGGGGTCGCTGGACAACTCCGAGAATCTGCCCTGGTCCGTGGCGGCGAATGAATCGAGCAGTGGGCGTTGTAGATCGACGGCACTTATGGTCATTGCTGCCGCTTCCGTGTCCGTTCGCGAGGACACCCGAGTGAAGACGACGAACTTGCCATGCGGCGTGAAGGCCATGCTGTCGACACTGCCACCCTCGTTCGAACCGCTATGGTGCTTGTACAGGCAGAATCGAGTGTCGGGAGCGCCGGAGAGCGAAACAGCTTGACGTGACTCCGTTTCCAGCATCCCGCGCGACGTCGACGCCGCGTGCCCTAAGTCTTCGGCGGCCCGGGTTGCCGAAGATTCATCAGGGAACCGCATGACGCCGTGTGTCAGGACCGTCGTGAACGAGCTCCCGGTTGAATCCGAACCAGCGCTGACGAAGCCGGTCAACAGGCCGTTCTTCGTCGCTGCATCTCGGATGACGTCGTTGTGCCCGACACTGACAAGCAGCATCGTCCTGGTCAGGACTCCGGATGTACCCGGGTAGACCAGCGCCGGGTCGACCTCAGCCGGAAGCACGAGCGCCTCGGCCATTCGTGCACCTTCCGCAAGTGCGCCGAGGCGATGCCGCTCCGCGGGTCGGTCGGCACTCGTGGTCGCTGCCGCAGACGGGACAACCTGACGTTGCGAGCCCTCGGACGAGCAGGCGGCCACTGTGAGCATGGCGGCAACTACAACCATCCGCAGCAACGCATGCAGCGCGCCATCGTATCGACGGTCGGAACCGTGCGCGGCCGCCCTGATTGTCTTCTCGTCGGTGTGGTGCTCAGCTATTGATATCATCTGAGGCATAGTTTATGTCGAGATTTGCGGGGCGAGGCGGCCAAGGGGGTGCCTCGATTATTCTTCCCGTCCATTTATCTATGGTAACTACGGGATATATCGTTTGGCTTGCGATACCCGACGAGTTCCAAATGAGTGTCCGGCCGGAAAATATCGCTGTCGAGGATTCCCGGCTCCGGTATGACGCGAACATATTCCATCCGTTCCGATAGCCGATTCGCAGTCCGCCACTCTTGAAGGCGACGGCGGAGACTATCGGAGCCGCAAGGAAGGTTTCAACGTCCGTGCTGGGCCAATGCGTGATGCGGTGGCGATCGGGATCGTCCTCGGCGAGTGACCGGGGCGATAGTTCGGTCTCGTAGTCGGCTATTACCCGGAAGGGAGTGTCGAACAGGATTTCGAAATCATCCGGATTCCATGCGATATGAGCGACCCGACTGCCGCGTAGCGGTTGTAGTACCCACCGATCCTCGTACTCTCTGATCTCCTGATTCATTTCCGCCCGCCCGTCATCGTTCCAACGCGTCTCGAATGTTACCGATACTGTCATCGGAGGGAGTGCCATCCGGCTTCTTTACGTATACTTCCCCGGACTCCAGGTCTACCACGACGTCTGGATTTCTATTTCCGCCGTCTCCGCGCCACCCGCCATATGCTTTTATATCGTGGATTGCGTCCTTGACGGCTTTTGCAGGCACTCCATAGTAGTTGGCGATTCTGTTGACCTTCGTGGTGAGGGAGTTGGTCGTGAAGGCGTCGCTGGGACTGCTCGGATTTATGTCATCCGAGGCTCCATCCCCATCGATCAGCACCCGCATGGCGATGATGGTGGCTAGGGAGGTGAGGGTGGTTCCTAGGTCGGGGACTTTGTCGAAGGATTTGATTATGCCGACGGCGCCTGCGGCGGCGGTGGCCAGGCCTACTGCTTTGAGGAGGTTGCTGCCCTGGTAGACGGTGCGGATTGTGGTGATGGTGTTGGTGACTATGGCGCCTACGCCGCCGGCTCCGGCAGCGGCGCTGCCGCCGAAGGTGAAGAAGGCGGCGGCCGCGGCGGCTACCACGGTGAGGCCGATGGCCCATTCGGCCTGGGTGATGGAGGATTCGATGTGGCCGCGGACCTCGACGGTGCCCGCGTGATATTCGGCGACGGGGGCGGCCAGATTCTGCGAGGCGGCGGCTACCTGGGTCGCGCCGTTGCGGAGGGTCTCGAGGTGGCCGAGGACGAGGGGGAGGTTGGTTTTGTCGTCGATGTTGTCGAAAAGGCCGATGATGCCGGTTATTCGGGAGGCGGCGCCGGTGATGGTGTCGTGGTTGGCGAAGGTGGTCCATGTGGCCGAAGCCTTTTCGAGCTTTTTGACGTCACCGTTGGGTAGTTTGCCGAACTGTTCGAGGATCTTCGCGACCAGCGCGTCGAAGAGTTCCTGGACTCCGCCGTGGTGCTCGATGCCGATTCCATTGTCGCGCACCGAACTCGGGATGACGACCTGGTATTGCGGCACCTCGCGGATATCGGGCCGAGCGGGTGGCGGGTTGCTCTTGTTGCTGACCCCGTAGTTGTAGCCGTTCGCGTACAGGACGTACCCGAAGTTGGTGAGTGCGTCCGCGAGGTTCGTGCACGACTGCATGGTGTCGCGCGCGGCGATGTTGTACTTCTCGCCCCATTCGCGGCAGCCGGGCGCGTCACCCGCCATGCCCGCGCACTCCCCTTTGACTGCGTCGTGCACCGGCTTGTCGGCGCGGCGGAGGTCGGCGGCGAGGTCATGGCATTTCTTGGCGGCGTCGTAGTAGGTCTGCCAATCGATGCGCATGGCTCAATCTCCCTGCAGCATCTTGCTGTTGAGTTCGATCGCCCGCGTGTAGCGTCCGTGCGCTTGTTTCGCCGCGTCGCTCATCTCCCGCACACCCTCCACGAATTCGCGTGCGCCGACGGCCCATTGGCGGTGCGCGTCGGCGTACGCGGCGGCGGCGACGCTCTCCCATCCGGAGCCGTGCAGCGCGGCGACGCGGTCATCGATCTCGTCGAGGTGGTCGGCGACGAAGCCGGCGAGACCGGACAGGCGGGCGACGATCTGGTCGAGATGGTCGAGGTCGACCGAGAATTCGGAGCTCATGGCAGGTCCAGGCTGGAGGCGTGCAGCGACGCGGCGTTGTCCGAGTCGCGTGCCCGATACGCGTCGGCGGTGACGCCGAGCTTCTCCGCCATGGCGGTCAGGGCCGACATGATCCGCACGCCCCCATCGCGCACATCGGTCCAACCGTTGGCGAACTCAGTCGCCGAGTCGCCGGTCCAGCTCCCGTCGGTCAGCGCATCGACGTCCTTGGCGGCTGAATCGAGCGCCGAGCGTAGGGCCTCGGCCAACTCGTAGACGTATTTGCCGACATCACGGACCTGTTCGGGAACGACCGAAACCTGGCCGGGTGTTCCCCCGTCGCTCATGTCGGCAAAGTCTACGGACGGCCGGCAAGGGAGTCGACCACGAAAACGACGCCGGGCCCGACCCGCTGGAAAAGCGGATCGGGCCCGGCGTCGGGGTGAAACTAGCTGGTCGGCTCGAAAGCCTCGGCGACGATCTCCGCCTGCTCGACGGCGTGCACCTTGCTGGAGCCCGAGGAGGGGGCCGACATGGCGCGGCGCGAGATGCGACGCAGTTTGCCGAGACGCTCGGGCAGGACCTCGGGGAGGTTGAGGCCGAAGAAGGGCCAGGCGCCCTGGTTGGCCGGTTCCTCCTGGACCCACACGATGTCGGTGGCGTTGGCGTAGCGGTCGAGCGACTCGTTCAGGCGGTAGGTGGGCAGCGGGTAGAGCTGCTCGATCCGCACGATCGCGATGTCCTCGCGCTTCTGCTTCGCCTTCTCGGCGGCCAGCTCGTAGTAGAGCTTGCCGCTGGTCATCAGGATCCGCTTGACCTTGCTGCGGTCGCCGATGCCCTGCTCGTAGGAGGGCTCGTCGAACACCGAGCGGAACTTGCTCTCGGTGAAGTCCTTCAGATCCGACACGACGGCCTTGTTGCGCAGCATCGACTTCGGGGTGAAGACGACCATCGGGCGGCGGATGCCGTCCAGTGCGTGGCGGCGCAGCAGGTGGAAGTAGTTCGCCGGGGTGGACGGCACGGCCACCGTCATCGAGCCCTCGGCGCACAGCTGCAGGAACCGCTCGATACGACCGGAGGTGTGGTCGGGGCCCTGACCCTCGTGGCCGTGCGGCAGCAGCAGCACGACGTCGGAGAGCTGGCCCCACTTGGCCTCACCGGAGGAGATGAACTCGTCGATGATGGACTGCGCGCCGTTGACGAAGTCGCCGAACTGGGCCTCCCACAGCACGAGTGCGTTCGGGTTGCCCAGCGAGTAGCCGTACTCGAAGCCGACGGCGGCGTACTCGCTCAGCGCCGAGTCGTGCACCGCGAACCAACCGGGGTTGGTGCTGCCGATGTTGTGCAGCGGGGTGTACTCCTCGGATGTCTTGCGGTCGATGATCACCGCGTGCCGCTGGGTGAACGTGCCGCGGCGGGAGTCCTGACCGGTCAGGCGCACCGCGCGACCCTCGTCGATGAGCGTGCCGAAGGCCATGAGCTCGGCGAAGGCCCAGTCGACCTTGCCCTCGTAGGCCATCTCGCGGCGCTTCTCCAGCACCGGCTTGACCCTGGGGTGCACGTTGAAACCGTCGGGCACGTTGAGGAACGCGTCGCCGATCCGCTGCAGGATGGCCTTGTCCACGGCGGTCTGCACGGTCGTCGGCACCTTCTGGTCGTCCTCGACGGACTCGCTCGGCTCCGGCGTGTACTTCTCCAGCTCGCGGACCTCGTTGAACACCCGCTCCAGCTGACCCTGGTAGTCGCGCAGCGCGTCCTCGGCCTCTTTCAGCGAGATGTCGCCGCGGCCGATCAGGCTCTCGGTGTACGCCTTGCGCACCGAGCGCTTGGTGTCGATGACGTCGTACATCGACGGCTGGGTCATCGAGGGGTCGTCGCCCTCGTTGTGCCCGCGGCGCCGGTAGCAGACCATGTCGATCACGACGTCCTTGCGGAACTTCTGCCGGAAGTCGACCGCGAGGCGGGCGACCCAGTCGCAGGCCTCCGGGTCGTCGCCGTTCACGTGGAAGATCGGCGCGCCGATGAACTTGGCGATGTCGGTGGAGTACTCGGTCGAGCGGCTGTTCTCCGGCGCGGTGGTGAAGCCGATCTGGTTGTTCACCACGATGTGGATGGTGCCGCCGACGCGGTAACCGCGCAGCCCGGACAGGTTCAGCGTCTCGGCGACCACACCCTGACCCGCGAACGCCGCGTCACCGTGCAGCATGAGCGGCATGACGGAGTAGCCCTCCGCGCCGTCGCCCTTGTCGAGCAGGTCCTGCTTGGCGCGGACCAGGCCCTCGAGCACCGGGTCGACCGCCTCGAGGTGCGACGGGTTGGCGGTGAGCGAGACCTCGATCTCGTTGTCGCCGAACATCTGCAGGTAGGTGCCGTGCGCGCCGAGGTGGTACTTCACGTCGCCGGAGCCGTGCGCACCGGCCGGGTTCATGTTGCCCTCGAACTCGGTGAAGATCTTCGAGTACGGCTTGCCGACGATGTTGGCCAGCACGTTCAAGCGACCGCGGTGCGGCATGCCGATGACCACCTCGTCGAGCCCGTGCTCGGCGCACTGGTCGATGGTCGCGTCCATCATCGGGATGACGGCCTCGGCGCCCTCGAGCGAGAACCGCTTCTGCCCGACGTACTTGGTCTGCAGGAAGGTCTCGAAGGCCTCGGCCGCGTTCAGCCGGTTCAGGATGTACTTCTGCTGCGCGACAGTCGGTTTGACGTGCTTCTGCTCGACCCGCTCCTGGATCCACTGCAGCTGCTCGGTCTCCAGGATGTGGGTGTACTCCACGCCCACGTGCCGGCAGTAGGCGTCGCGCAGGACCGAGAGGACCTCGCGCAGCTTCATCTGCTCCTGGCCGTGGAAGCCGCCGACGTTGAACGTGCGGTCCAGGTCCCACAGCGTCAGCCCGTGCTGGGTGACGTCGAGGTCGGGGTGGCTGCGGAACTTGTCCTTCACCAGCCGCAGCGGATCGGTGTCGGCCATCAGGTGGCCGCGGTTGCGGTAGGCCGCGATCATCTCGAGCACGCGGGTGCTCTTGTCGACGCCGCGTTCGCGAATGTCCTTGCGCCAGCGCACCGGCTCGTACGGCACGCCGAGGCCGTGGAAGATCTCGTCGTAGAACTCGTCGGAGATCAGCAGCTGGTGGATGGTGCGCAGGAAGTCACCGGACTCCGCGCCCTGGATGATGCGGTGGTCGTAGGTGGAGGTGAGCGTCATCAGCTTGCCGACGCCGATATCGGCGATGCGCTCGTCGCTCATGCCCTGGAACTCGGCCGGGTACTCCATCGCGCCCGCGCCGATGATGGCGCCCTGGCCCGGCATGAGGCGGGGCACCGAGTGCACGGTGCCGATGGTGCCGGGGTTGGTCAGCGAGATGGTGACGCCGCTGAAGTCCTCGGCGGTCAGCTTGCCGTCGCGGGCGCGGCGGACGATGTCCTCGTAGGCCGTGTGGAACTGGCCGAAGGACATCGACTCGGTGCCCTTGATGGCCGCGACGACCAGCGAGCGGCTGCCGTCCTTGCCCGGCAGGTCGATGGCCAGGCCGAGGTTGGTGTGCGCGGGGGTGACCGCGTTCGGCTTTCCGTCGATCTCGGCGAAGTGCCGGTTCATGTTCGGGAAGGCCTTGATGCCCTGCACGATCGCGTAGCCGAGCAGGTGGGTGAACGAGATCTTGCCGCCGCGGGTGCGGGCCAGATGGTTGTTGATGACCAGACGGTTGTCGATCATCAGCTTCGCCGGGATGGCGCGGACGCTGGTCGCGGTCGGGATGGACAGCGACGCGGCCATGTTCTTGGCGACGGCGGCCGCCGCGCCGCGCAGCACCTTGGTCTCGTCGGCCGCGGTGTCGGTCTTCGGAGCGCCGGAGGTCGGCGCTGCGTTGGAGGTCGGCGCCGGGGTGGTCTGCGGCGCGCGCGCGGTGGTCTTCGCCGGGGCCTGGGCGGGGGCCGCGGCCTTGGCCGGTGCGGGCTTGGTGGCGGAGTTCGCCTTGGGGGTGGTCTTGGGCTCCGCCTTCGGGGCCGAGTTCACCGACGCGGGTGCCGGAGCCGGGGTCGGCGCCTGCGCGGGAGCGGCCTCGGCCGCGGTGGCCGAGCTGTTGCCGGAATCACCCGTGGCTTCGGGGGTGTAGTCGGCGAGGAACTCGTGCCAACTCTCGTCGACCGAGGATGGATCTTGCTTGAACTTCTGATACATCTCATCGACTAGCCACTGGTTCTGTCCGAACTGGGAAGTTGAGCTGCTCACAGCAGGTGTTCGCCTCATTTCGTTCTTCGCGCTGCGACGTTTGTGACGTGCCCGGCACGGGGATCAGCGGAATCGCGCCGATGCGCCCTATCTGAGGATAGGCCCAGCAGCAAACCGACGGAGCGACTGACCACCCGACAAACCTCACCTCGTAAAAGACGACTTGTCCGTTACCGAGAATATTCCCTCGGTCTCCCGTGCCGCCGACCACAGTCTCGAGTACGGTCCGCCCGCGCCGACCAGCTCTGTGTGGGTGCCGATCTCGGCGATCCGGCCGTGCTCGACGACGGCGATCCGATCGGCCCGCGCCGCCGTGCCGAGCCGATGCGCGACCAGGACGGTGGTCCGGCCGCGCGTCAGCGAACGGCTGGCGGCGAGCACCGCGGCCTCGGTGTCCGGGTCGAGGGTGGCCGTGGCCTCGTCGAGTAGCAGCAGGTCGGGGGCGACCAGTTCGGCGCGGGCCAGCGCGATCAGCTGACGTTGACCCGCGGACAGGCCGCGCCCGCGTTCGCCGACCGGCTGGCGCATGCCGTGCGGGAGCGCGGCGATCATCTCGCTCGCGCCGACCGCGGCGGCGGCCTCGGCGATCTCCGCCTCGGTCGCGGACGGTTTCCCGAACGCGATATTGCTCGCGACGTCGCCGCTGAACAGATGCGCTTCCTGCGGGACGATGCCGAGCCGGGCGCGGTAGTCGGTGAGACGGTAATCACGAATGTCGGTGCCGTCGACCAGGATCGCGCCGGTGCCGTCGGGCGGCAGGTCGTAGAGGCGGGCCAGCAGTTTGACGATGGTCGACTTGCCCGCGCCGGTCGGGCCGACGAGGGCGAGGGTGCCGCCGGCCGGAATCGACAGCGACACGTCGTCCAGTGCGAGCGCCGCGACGCCCGGGTAGTGGAAGCGCACGTCGTCGAGGACGACCTCGCCGCGCAGCCGATGCTCGATCGGGACCGCGTCGGCCGGGTCGCCCGCGATCGCCGACGGGGTCCGCAGCAGTTCGCCGATCCGGCGCAGGCCCACTCGGGCCTGCTGATACCCGTCGAACACCTGCGACAGCGCGAGCACCGGCGCGAACAGCAACTCCAGGTAGAGCACGAACGCGACCAGCGTGCCCGCCGTGGTCGTGCCCGCGGCCACCTCGCGCGCGCCGACGAACACCACCGCGGCCAGCGAGACGCCCGACCAGGCGGTGACGAACGGGAAGTACAGCGCGATCGAGATCTGCGCGCGCATCCGGCTGCGCCGATACCGGTCGGAGTACTCGGCGAAGCGGCGGGCCGCGACCGGCTCGTGCCGGTTGGCCTGCACCGCGCGCAGCCCGGCGACGTTCTCCTGGAAGTCGGCGTTCACCGTGGAGACGTTCTCCCTGGAGACGGTGTAGGCCGTGGACGCGAAGCGGCGGAACAGCGCGGTCGCCACGAACAGCGGCGGCAGCGTGGCCAGCACGACCAGGGCGAGCGAGACGTCGATGACCAACAGCGCCACCGCGATTCCGGCGAAGGTCAGCCCGCCGATCAAGGTGGTGGCCAGCCCGGTCTGCATGAACGTGGACAGCGAGTCGAGATCGGTCGTCATCCGCGTCATGATCCGGCCGGAGAGTTCGCGCTCGTAGTAGTCGAGTCCGAGCCGCTGCAGGTGCGCGTAGCTGCGCACGCGCAGGCCGTACAGCACCCGTTCGCCGGTTCGCGCGGTGACCACCGTGTTGGCCGCGCCGACCAGCCAACCCGCGGCGACCAGAAGCAGGCCGAGCCCGGCGGCCAGCCCGAGCGCGCGGGCGTCGTCGTGCCCGACGCCGGTGTCGATCGCGAACCGCACGATCGGCGGGAAGGCGACGCCGATCAGCGCGTCCAGCGACAGCAGGGCGACCGCGGCGATCACCAGAGCACGCACCGATCGCAGCAGCCGGGTCAGCCGGAACTCCGGATCGGGCTCGCGCAGCCGCCGCTCGTCCAGCTTCGGCTGCTCGGTGGCCGGCGGTAGCAGGGCGATATCGCGGCGCAGTTCGGGGGTCTCGGCGAGGTCGGCCGCCGCGGCGGCGAAGGTGCGGCCCGCGCTCCCGGCGGCGACGGTGGCCGGAATCGACTCGGCGCGACGGTGATCGGGCAGGTGTGTGCCCAGCGGCGCGGGCAGCCGGATGACCCGATCGGCGTGCGCGAGGGTGGATTCGCGGTGCGCCAGGATCAGGGTGGTGCGACCCGCCTGGTCGGGCAGCGTGCCGAAGATAGCGGCCTCGGTGATCGCGTCCACGGCCGAGGTCGCGTCGTCGAGCACGAGGATGCGCGGGCGCGCGAGCAGGGCTCTGGCGAGCGCGATGCGCTGGCGCTGCCCGCCGGACAGCGTGAGCCCGCGCTCGCCGACGACCGTGTCGTAGCCGTCGGGGAGTTCATCGATGAAGTCGTCGGCCGCGGCCGACTTGGCCGCCGCGCGGATCTCGGCGTCGGTGGCCTCGGGGCGGCCGATGGCGATATTGGCCGCGATGGTGTCGGAGAACAGGAACGGGTCGTCGAACACCACGCCGATGGCGCCGCGCAGTTCGGCGGCGCGCAGCCGCGCGAGGTCGACCGGGTCCGACGAGTCGCCGAACAGGCGAATGGCGCCCGAGTCGGGCGTGTAGAAGCGGGGGAGCAGCAGCGAGAGGGTGGTCTTGCCGGATCCGGCGGGGCCGATGATCGCCACCGTCTCGCCGGGGCGCACGGTCAGATCGAGCTCGCGTAGCACCGGTTGCTCCGGGTCGAATCCGAAAGTGACCGAGTCGAACTCGATGCCGAGCGGCCCCGACGGCAGCGGGGCGGGCTCGGGTGGGTCGGTGACCAGTGGCGAAGCGTCGATCACCTGGTACACGCGTTCGGCGGCCGCGCGGGTGAGCTGAGCGAGCACCAGCGCGCTCGACATGATGCGCGCCGTCCCGGTCATCGTCGCGACGTAGGCGGCGAACGCGACGAAGGTGCCGATCCCGATCGTTCCGTGCAGCGCGAGCAGGCCGCCCAGCACGATGACGCCGACCATGCCGAGCTGCGGGATGGCCGCCACCGTCGGCGCGAAGCGGGAGTCCACCCTGGCGGCGCGCATGCGCTCGGAATACAGGGTGCGGCTGTGCTTTTCGAGCACGTCGACCATCCGGGCCTCCTGCCCGAAGCCCTTGACCACCCGAACGCCGGTGACGGTCTCCTCGACGTGCTGGGCGACCTCGGCCGCGCGCTGCTGCGCCGACCAGGTGGCCGCGTACAGCCGCGGTCGGATCCGATGGACCACGATCGCGATGGCGGGCACGACGAGCAGCGCCAGCACCGCCAGCGGCGGCGACAGCCAGATCATCACCACCGCGGCGAGCAAGAACTCCAGCAGCGCCATGCTCGACAACGGCACCATGGCCAGCAGCCCCTGCACCAACTGGAGGTCGGTGATCGACCGCGACACCACCTGACCGGTCCGGATGGCGTCCTGTCCCGCCCCGTCCAGCCGCTGCAGCGAGCCGAGCAGATCAACCCGCAGCGAGTGCTGCACGTCCAGCGAGAGCTTGCCCGCGAGCAACCGGCGACCGAAACCGGCCGCGAACCGGCCGAGCGCCAGCAACAGCAGCAGCCCGGCGACCATCCCGATCACCGCCGTCTCGCCGACCCCGGCGGCGTCCACCGCCCGTTTGGTCAGCAGCGGCCCGGCGATCTCCACGGCCGCACCGGCCAGCACGGCCGCGCCCAGACCCGCCAATGTGCCCCGATGGGAACGGCTCTCGGCCCATAGCCGCCGAATCCAGCCGGGACCGTCCGAGCCGCGCTCAGGCGACTCGGACCGTGCACTCGCTTCGACAACCCCGCCCATAACCATCAACCGTAACGACGCTCACCGACACGTCGTTTGTTCCTTCGGTCTCACAGGTCGAGGCGGCGCAGGTTCCACCAGCCCGCGCCGCCGAGGCCGACGGTCCACAGCAGCAGGACCACGATGGCGGCAGGCGTCGGCGCGAGGAAGTCGCTATCGGGATAGGAGCCGACCGCGACGGTGCTGAGGGTGGCCGAGCCGGGGAACAGGGTGACGAAGCCGCTCGCGCCGAAGCCGTCGGCGACCAGCCAGAGCAGCGGCTCGAGGACGATCAGCCAGCCGAGCACGACGACGACCGCGGTCGCGGACGACCGCAGCAGCAGCCCGAGACCCGCGCCGATCAGCGACCAGCAGACCGCGGCGAGCAGTCCGCCGCCCAGCACGGCCGCCAACTCCAGATCGAAGTCGAATTTGGCCCTGCCGAAGGCGAACAGCGCGACGAGCGACACCGCCTCGACCGCGAGCGCGAGGGCCAGCGCGAACCCGCCGGTGACCAAGAGCTTCGCGGCCGCCAGCCGGTCCCGGTCCGCGGTGAACAGCGCGGTCACCGGCATGGTGCCGTGCCGGTACTCGCCGCCGGTGCCGAGCGCGCCGAACACGGCCGCGGCCAGCACCACCACGGCGAGACCGACGTAGAGGCCGATGGTCGCGGTGCCCGTGACCGGTTCCGCCTTGGGATCGGGCTTGCCCGCCAGCAGCGCGCTCGCCGTGCTCGCCACGAGCGCGACCGCCAGGGCGGTCCCCGCGATGAACCGGCTAGGCGGCAGCGTGGTGACCTTGCGGACCTCGGAGTTCACCAAGGGCACCAGGTCCGGGGGCAGGATCGTGATCATCGTGGAATCCCGTACGGCTTCGGATGGTGAACCGCTCCGGCCAGACCCGGATACTGCGGGGCAGGCGGAGCCTGAGGTTT
>NZ_BAGH01000334.1 GCF_000308715.1 Nocardia tenerifensis NBRC 101015 | reverse complement strand
GATCGGCCATGAATCCGAGCCTACTGCCGGCCACCTCCCCAGAATGTGACCATTCGATGACACCCGCGACCAAGATCAAAGGGAACTGGTGCAGGTGGTCTCTCGCGCGTTGCCTACACAGATTCCTCTTGATCTTGTCGATCGGCGAACTCGTCGGCGAGGGTGTTCCAGAACATGAGTTCGTAGCTTTGGAAGAGGCGGGCGTGCTGGTGGGCTTCGGTGTGGTTCAAGCGTCCGGAGTCGATTCCGCACTGGATGGCGCGCAGGGCGAGCCGTTCGATCTCGGGGACGTCGGCGGCGAAGAAGTCGAAGAACGCGCAGGCCGCGTCGTCGAATCCGTAGTGCTCGCGCATGCCGGCCGCGACATCGCGGCAGTAACCGCCGAAGGCCGCGAAGTTCGCGTAGATGCCCGCGACGACCGCGGACGATTCGCCGTTCAACGCCAGCCAGGCCACGTAGGCGGGGTACGCCTGGCAGCCCGCGCGCGGCAGCTCGATCCCAGGGTCCGGCCCTGCGGCGGCGACCAGCGCGTCCAGCATCCCCTGCGCCTGCTGTTCTCCCGGCGCGAGCATCCCGAAGAAGGTGCGAGCGTGCTTCTCGTCCGCCCTCGCCGCCATCGCGTGGAAACTTCGCCAGTCGCTCGCCGTGATCCGCCACTCCTCGGTGGCGATGGCGGCGAACACTTCTCGCGCCGCCTTACCCGCGGCGATCAGCGGGACCAGTCGATTGTCCGCGTCCCGCGGCGCCAGCTCCGCTTGGATCTCATCAAGCAATTTCCTTGCGCCATCAGTCATCGCTCCCCCGCCTCTCCGCGTCTTCAGGCCAGACTGTGTGCCGCGGTAGTGGCGTTGGCGGCTGGCGGTCGACCAGTGGCCAGGTGAGCCGGTACCCGGCGAGTTACCCATTTTCTCACGAAATCAGGCGTCTCGCCGAGTCGAAATCGTTGTCGGCGAAGGGAACTCTCGTGCGGCGCGCAGGACTGCGATTCAGCTGTAGATCTTGGCCACGTCGTCGGCGTGCTGCTTCATCACGACCGCGCGCTTGAGCGAGAGCTTCGGGGTGAGCTCGCCGGTCTCCTGGGTCCAGTCGATGGGCAGGATGCGGATCTTCTTGATCCCCTCGGCGTGCGAGACCTTCTTGTTGGTCTCGGCGACCGCGGCCTCGATATCGGCGACCAGCTCCGGGTTCTCGATGAGCTTCTCGATCGGGGTGTCCTCGGGCACGTTGTGGTTCTTCTGCCAGCTGGGCAGCGCCTCCGGGTCGAGGGTGATCAGCGCGGCGACGAACGGCTTGCCGTCGCCGACCACCATCACCTGGCTGATCAGCGGGTTGGCCCGCAGCGAATCCTCGAGCAGCGCGGGGGAGACGTTCTTGCCGCCCGCGGTGACGATGAGTTCCTTCTTGCGGCCGGTGATGGTGACGAACCCGTCGGCGTCGATGGCGCCGAGGTCGCCGGTCTTGAACCAGCCGTCCTGGAAGGCCTCCTCGGTGGCCTCCGCGTTGCCCCAGTAGCCGTTGAACACGACCGACCCGCGCAGCAGCAGCTCGCCGTCCTCGGCGATCTTGGCGGCGTGGCCCTCGATCGGCTTGCCCACCGAGCCGACCCGGATGTTCTCCGGGGTGTTCACGGTGATCGCGGCGGTGGTCTCGGTGAGCCCGTAGCCCTCGTAGATGGTGACGCCGACGCCGCGGAAGAAGTGGCCGAGGCGCGCGCCGAGCGGGCCGCCGCCGGAGACCGCGGCCTCGCACTGCCCGCCGAGGGCCGTGCGCAGCTTGCTGTAGACCAGCTTGTCGAACAGCGCGTGCTTGAGCTTGAGCACCAGCCCCGGCCCGCCCTTGTCCAGCGACTCGCTGTAGGCGATGGCCGTCTCCGCGGCCGCGTCGAAGATCTTGCCCTTGCCGCCGTCGTGCGCCTTCTGCTTCGCGCTGTTGAACACCTTCTCGAAGACGCGCGGCACCGAGAGGATGAAGTGCGGCCGGTAGGTGCCGAACTGGTCGACCAGCGTGGACCAGTCGGAGGTGTGCGCGACGGTCACCTTGGCGTCGAACGCGACCAGCGCGACCGCGCGGGCGAACACGTGCGCCAGCGGCAGGAACATCAGCGTCTTCTTGCCCGGCCGGATGAACGTGCCGAGCGCGATCCCGTCCGAGCGGGACTCCGCCCAGAGGTTGGCGTGCGAGAGCATGACGCCCTTGGGCCGCCCGGTGGTGCCGGAGGTGTAGATCAGGGTGGCCGGCGAGGCCGCGTTGACCTGCTTGCGCCGATCGTGCACGAGCTGGTCGTCCAGGTCGGCGCCGCGGGTCTTCAGCTCGTCGAGGACGCCCTTGTCGATCTGCAGGGTCTCCTTCAGCTCCGTCAGCGCCGCGGGGTCGATCTCGTCGATGATCGCGCGGTGCTTGTCGCTGTCGACGATCAGCAGCTTGGTGGCGGAATCCTGCAGGATCCACTTGGCCTGCTCCGCGGCCGAGCTGTCGTAGATGGCGACGGTGCAGCCGCCGACGGCCCAGATGGCGAAGTCGAGCACGGCCCACTCGTAGCGGGTGGGGGCCATGATGGCGACGCGGTCGCCGAGTTCGATGCCCGAGGCGATCAGTCCCTTGGCGACGCCGGTGACGGTCTTCGCGAACTCCGCGGCCGTCACGTCCCGCCAGCCACCGTTGCCGTTCGGCACGTTGAACAGCACCGCGTTCGGCGACTCCTCGGCGTGCCGGAAGACGTTGTCGGAACTGTTCGCGTCGTCCGGAATGGTGTAGGAAGCCGGGACTTCGAACTCTCGCATCAGTGCCCTTCCACGTGGGTTTACTCGCCAGTAATCTACGACACCTTCGTAAGGGCCGTGAGGTCGACCACCAGAAACGGGTCCGCGCCTGAGACCTGAGTACGGACCCGCGTCGTAGTTATCCTATGTCGCTCATATCGACCGGCTTAATCGCTTCCCGCAGGAACGCGGCCAGTTCGCTCAGCGCCGCGGCGGCCGGGGCGACCAGCGCGGCTTGCAGTTGCGCGACGTGCCACAGGCCCCTGCTCTCGGTGAAGCGCACCGGCACGCCCGCGGTACGCAGGGCGGCGACCAGATCGCGGCATTGTCCGTGCAGCAACTCGTCGACGTCGACCTGGACATAGGTCGGCGGCAGGCCGACCAATTCACCGGTGAGCGGAGCGTAACCGGGATCACTCGAATCCCCGCCGCCGAGGTAGGCGGCGGCGCAGGCGCGCGACCAGCCCCTGGTGATCACCAGGTCGCTGTCGCGTTCGGGGGGTTGATTCGGGTCGGTCCACGGCGCGATGAGCCCGAGGGCGGCCGGGGTCTGCCCGTGCCGGGCGACGAGGCGCTGCGCGGTGGCCAGCGACAGTCCGCCGCCCGCCGAGTCGCCGGAGATCGCGATCTGCTCCGGGCGGTAGCCCTCGGACCGCACCAGTTCCAGAAAGGCCGCCTCAGCGTCGTCGAGCGCGGCGGGGAAGGGGTGCTCCGGTGCGAGCCGATAGTCGAGAACGTAGACGGCGCAACCGGTTTCGTGCGCGAGCCGAGCGGCGAGGGAGCGGTGGGTGACCGGCGAGCCGACGGTGTACCCGCCGCCGTGCAGATACAGGACGACGCCCTCGGGAGCCGGGGTCGCGGTGATCCGCTCGGCGGGCCTGCCTGCCAGTTGGATGTGATCGATGAGGGTGCCCGCGGGCACCAGTTGTGCTGCCGAACCCGCCTCGAGCAAGAGGCGCTGCATCCGCCACGGCGCCCGCTGATTCAGCGTGGCACGGAAGATCGGACGCAGCACCGCTCGTGCGACGGGCAGCGGAAGGTTCAGATCCCGCATGGGTGAAACTCGAATCAGGGTAGGAAGGGGCGGTTCACGACGGCGGCGATGCGCTGGTAGCCGGAGGCGGTCACGCGCACGAACAGGTCGAGCAGCTTGGCCTCCCAGCCGATCAGCACCCGTCCGTGTCCCTTGCGCACGCCCTCGGTGATGGTCTGCGCGGCCATCTCCGGGGTGTGCATGGCCAGCTTGGCGTCGAACATGTCGGCGGCCTTCTTGCCGTCGATGCCCTCGGCGTAGGTGGCGCTCTGCGCGACCGCGGTCTTGATGCCGCCGGGGTGAACGCAGGTGACCTTGACCGGGTGCCGCGCGACGAGCATCTCCTGCCGCAGCGACTCGGTGAACCCGCGGACCGCGAATTTCGCTGCGTTGTAGGCACTTTGGCCGGGAACCGCGATCAAGCCGAACAGGCTGGACACGTTGACGACGTGGCCGTCGCCGGACTCGATCACGTAGGGCAGGAACGCCTTGGTGCCGTTCACGACGCCCCAGAAGTCGACGTCGATGATGCGCTCGATGTCCTTGAACTCGGACTTGATCACGTCGCCGTGGTAGGCGATGCCCGCGTTGTTGTAGATCTGGTGCACCTTGCCGAAGTGGGCGTGCACGGCGTCGGCGTAGAGCAGCACGGCCTCG
>NZ_BAGH01000335.1 GCF_000308715.1 Nocardia tenerifensis NBRC 101015 | reverse complement strand
TTCCTGGTGGTCTTCGGCATCCAGGAGGGCAACAGCTACGACTGGTCGCTGCGGATCTGGCTGATCATCGGCGCCGGCGTGCTCGTGCTCGCCGCCTTCGCGGTGAACCAGGCGCGCAACACCGGCGAGCCGCTGCTGCCGCTGTCGCTGTTCAAGGACCGCAACTTCGCGCTGTCCAACACCGCCATCGCCGCGATGGGCGCCACGGTGACCGCGTTCATGGTGCCGTCGTACTTCTACCTGCAGGCGGTGCGGGAGATGTCGCCGACCAAGTCGGCCCTGGTGTTCGCGCCGATGGCGATCGTCACGCTCTTCTTCGCGCCCTTCATCGGCCGGTTCTCCGACCGGCTGCACCCGAGGATCCTGCCGTCCATCGGCTTCGCCCTCTTCGCGGTGTCGGTGTTCTGGTTCTCCGTGCTCATGACGCCCGACTCGTCGATCCTGTGGTTCCTGGTGTCGGCGGCGCTGGCCGGCTTCGCCAACTCCTGCATCTGGGGTCCGCTCGCGACGACGGCCACGCACAACCTGCCCATCCAGCAGGCGGGCGCGGGTGCAGGCGTCTACAACACCACCCGGCAGATCGGCTCGGTGCTCGGCAGCGCGGCCATCAGCGCGCTGATCGCGGCGCGCATGTCCGCCAACGGGCTCGGTGGCGGCAAGGTCGCCGAGGGCGGGGCGGGCCAGGGACCGATCCCGGAGTTCGTCAAGGACGCGTTCAGCACCGCCCTCGGGCAGTCCACGCTGCTCCCCGCGGGCATCCTGCTCATCGGCGTCCTCGCCTCCGTGCTGTTCGTGCGCCACGGCAGGTCCGCCGGTGCGGCGCCGAAGGACAAGCTCACCAAGACCGAGTCGCTGGTCGGCTGAGCCCACCATCACTGCGCCCCACGGACATTCGTTTCGTGGGGCGCAGTGTTGCGTACGCAACGCTAAGCTGTTGCTCGCCGTTGTCTAGTGCGGCATGCGAATCGGTGGGGGTTGTGAAGCAATGGCAGAGATCTATCGTGTCCTTTTTCCCGAAGGGTACGACGGCCGGCGGGAGGCGGAGACGGCGGACAAAGGCTGGCTCGACGTAGAAGTAGTCTTCGCCGACGGCTCCATATTCCCCGTCTCCTTCTACGACCCCCTCCGCCTCCGCCAAACCATCGAAGACGAGATCCAAGGCGGCAGCCTCTATTACACCGAACCCAACCTCGTCATCCTCAGCAAAGTCACCCCGCAAAACATCCGCCTGGCAATAGACGACATGGTAGAAACCGGCTTCTTCGCGAACATTGTTGTCAGGAAGAGGTAGTCGGTCTCGGCTACTGCCGCGGTCCGCAGTCGGTCAGCGGGCGAGCCTGGAGAGCCGCTGCCAGTCGATACTGATTCGAATAGGCAAGTCGGCGACTGACTCCGAGCTGATCGGCTCCAGGAGGATATGCGGCCGGTACTGGCCGATCGCATGATCGAGAACATGGGTCTGGATGGCGGAGATTCGATTATCCGCCAGGCGGGCGATCCAGTACCAGGGAATACCCGCGAGCGCGTATTCGGCCTTCTTGTCGGCGATATCGACCTTTTCGGTGCCCGGCGTCGTCACTTCGACCACCAGCTTCACCGCCGAGGCGGGCAGTGGTCGAAGTTCTTCCGGGGCGCACTCGTAAAGCGCGATATCCGGCCGCCGAATCGTGGCATGGGGATCCTGCCAAAGCAGGACATCGAAGTTCGTTCCGACGTCCAGGCATACATCGCGATCCCGGCTCCCGTGTGCCTCGGCGGCCGTCTCGATCATGTCGGCGATTCGTCGTGCGGCTTTCTGATGTGACCGCGTCGGCGACTCGGCCCGGACAGCTTCACCGTTCACGACCTCCACGAGGCGACAGAAAGACTCCGGCAGGCCTTGCCAGATCCGCACCGTGATCGGTGCTGGTTGCAGGTTTTCCTCTTTGGCCCAATCGAATACGGCAGACATGCGGTGTTCCTCAGGCGAGGCGACAAATTCCTCGACGATGCTATTGGAGGCAGAACGCGCTGGAGCGGATCAGGTTACTTGGAGGGTGGTGGTGGGGTAGCCGGTGGCGCCGTCGGGGATTACGTCGCTGCGGTCGGGGGTTTGGGGGTGGCCGGTGGTGTCGGTGGTGCGGGCTCGGAGGGTGTGGGGGCCGGGGGTGGCGGTCCAGTCGAAGGTCCATTGGCGCCAGGTGTCGATGGATTGTTCGTCGGCCAGGCGGGCGGGTTGCCAGTCGCCGTTGTCGATCTGGACCTCGACGGCGCGGACGCCGCGGTGCTGGGCCCAGGCGACGCCGGCGATGGTGGTGGGGCCCTTGGGGATTCGGGCGCGGGGGCGCGGGGTGTCGATGCGGGTGCCGGTCTTGATGGGGCCCATGGGCGACCAGCCGCGGCGGGTCCAGTAGGCGGTGGCGCGGTCGAAGCGGGTGATCTCGAGTTCGGTGACCCACTTGGTGGCGGAGACGTAACCGTAGAGGCCGGGGACCACGAGCCGGGCGGGGTAGCCGTGCGCGACGGGGAGCGGTTCGCCGTTCATGCCGACGGCGAGCATGGCGTCGCGGCCGTCGGTGAGCACCGCGAGCGGAGTGCCCGCGGTCCAGCCGTCGGTGCTGCGCGAGAGCACCATGTCCGCGTCGGGGTGCGGGCCCGCCTCGGCGAGCAGTTCGTCGAGCCGGTAGCCGAGCCAGCGGGCGTTGCCGATCAGATCGCCGCCCACCGGATTGGAGACGCACGCCAGCGTCACCAACCGCTCCATCACCGGTCGATTCGCCAAATCCGCCCAGCTGAGCCGGATTTCGCGATCCACCATGCCGTGAATGCGCAGCGACCAGTCGTCCTTGGACACCTGCGGCACGATCAGCGCGGTGTCGATGCGGTAGAAGTCCGCGTTCGGGGTCAGGTAGGGCGTCAGCCCCGGCACCCGAAGATCCGCCCCCGGCGCGATCGGCACCTCCGGCGCACTCGGCCGCGGCAACTCGATCGCCGCCCGCTCCCCGGAGACGTCCCCGCGCCGCAGGCCGAGCAACCGCCCACCCACCCCCGTTGCGACCGCCAAACCCCCTACGACCAGCAAACCCTGCAATACTCGCCGCCGCTCGGGTTCCCCGGACCGTCCTGCGCGGTCCGAGTCGCCTATCCCGGAGGACGTCGCGCCCGCAGCGCTCGCCGCCGTGCCGCTCGTTGTCGTCGCTGAGGAAGCCCTGGTGTCAGCGTCGGACTCTCTTGCGGCGCTGGAGGTTTCATCGGAAAGCGGCACCTCCCGTTGCTGCGCGGGTATGCCGACCGCAGCGGGAACTCCAGCGCCAGTGGGTGTTTCGGCGGGAGCAACCTCTGCGCCCGTGTGAGTGCCTGTTCGGGTGTGGGCAAGGGGAGTTGCGGAAGTCCCGCTCTCGGAGCGGGTCTCGGTGCCGATGGGTGTATCGGCGTCAGCGGTAGCCTCGGCGGAAGCAGCCGTCCCCGCGCGGGCGTGCGGTCTTGCCTCAGCGGACACCCTTGCGTGATCGGACATTTCGGCGGCAGCGGAAGTTTCGGGCGCCACCCGATCGTCGACCGCGAGACTCGCATCGATCCGCCGCGTCAGCACCCGCAACGCGTAAATCCCCACCGCGACACCGATGATCGTCGGCAGCGCCCCGGACACCCCGGCTCGCCCCACGACGACGATCGCCGCGACCACCCCGACGACGGCGAGCACTGTAGATCCCACAGCCCGACTCGTGCGCTCCAGCGCCCCCGCCGCTCCGGCGACCAGCACAGCGGCCACGCCCATGCAGACGTACAGCACGTTCTTGTCGTGCGTGCCGAAGGTGGTGATGGCCCACTCGCGCAGACCATCGGGCGTGTGGTCGACCATGGTCGCGCCGAGGGCGTTCAGGGGTGCGGTGCCTACGCCGAAGAACGCCGCGAGCAGCTCCGCGACGCCGAGCGCCGCACCCGCCGAGACGATCCCGGCCACCACCCGCAGT
>NZ_BAGH01000336.1 GCF_000308715.1 Nocardia tenerifensis NBRC 101015 | reverse complement strand
ATGTGGCCGGGTGCCGAATTCGACCTGGGCGGTACGGATTCGGGCCGGTTGCGGGCCAGGCAGGCCGCTGCCCTGCTCGCCGTCGCGCGGTGGACCAAGTACAGCGCGCTGGCGCGCACCGAGACGCGCGGCATGCATCGGCGCACCGATCATCCTGGGGCGGAGACGGACTGGCGGGTGCGGTTGATGTCAGGGGGTCTGGACACCGTATGGGTGCGGCCGGACGCCCGGGAGATCGCGGCGCTGGACGCCGGCATGGTGGGCGCGACGGAGATCGACGTGGCGCCCGCGCGCGAGTCCTTCGAGTGCGTCAAGCGCGAGACGCTCGTGCTCGATGTGCGTGGCCCCGCCTGCTCGCATGCCGGGCAGGAGGGGGGACTGGACGCAGGCCGGGAAGCCGAGGACACGACGACCGAGCACCTCACACCGGCCGACCCGATCGCGTTCTGACAACTCACCATCCCGTCGCGCGCGTGCGAGTTTTCCCTTACCGCCTGGTAATTCCGCCCCGGTAGGCTGGGAACCGGCGCGCGACACGGCGGGAACCCGACCGGTTTGGCATGTCGCGGACAGTGCTGGCAGAATATGTCGGATTCCTTTACCTAAGCCACCGCCGGGTACGGGAGTTACGGAGATCTCCGCCTCGCGACGCACCGTCGCGACCCGAGGATCACGCCGCATGTTCTGTCCGGACCTACCCGTCCGGCTCCCGCTCCGCGGATCAGTGCCGCGCCACGTCACGTGAAATCGGCTATGGGTTTTCACGACTCGCCGTGCTCGCGAAACGGACCGGTCAGCGCACTCGATGAGCATAAAGAATCTGCAGGAGCGGAGCCTGCGGAGCGACCATTGACACTTATACCTATATACCCGGCGGTAACCGTCCCCCGGTTTGTCCGGCCCGAGCAGGAGTGAAATCGTGTCACCTGTGACTGACGCACCGAATGCCACCGCAAGTCTTTCCGAAATCACCCACGACGAGATTTTCGCGGGACATCTCGGAGGCAAGCTCTCGGTAGAACTCAGCGCGCCGCTGGAGACCCAGCGCGACCTGTCGATCGCCTACACCCCCGGCGTCGCACAGGTGAGCCGGGCGATCGCGCAGGACGTCGAGCTCTGCAAGCGCTACACCTGGACCGACCGGCTCGTCGTCGTGGTCAGCGACGGCACCGCCGTGCTCGGCCTCGGCGACATCGGCCCGCGCGCCTCGCTCCCGGTGATGGAGGGCAAGGCGGCGCTGTTCAAGAAGTTCGCCGGGCTCAACTCGATCCCGATCGTGCTGGACACCAAGGACGTCGACGAGATCGTCGAGACCGTCGTGCGGCTGCGCCCGAGCTTCGGCGCGGTGAACCTGGAGGACATCTCCGCGCCGCGCTGCTTCGAGGTCGAGAAGCGCCTCATCGAGGCGCTGGACTGCCCGGTCATGCACGACGACCAGCACGGCACCGCCATCGTGGTGCTCGCCGCGCTCAACGGCGCGGCCAAGGTGCAGGGGCGCGCCATCGACGGGCTCAAGGTCGTGGTGTCCGGCGCGGGCGCGGCCGGCGTCGCGTGCACGAATATCCTGCTGGCCGCAGGAGTTCGGGACGTCACCGTGCTCGACTCGAAGGGCATCATCGGCAGCGATCGCAGCGACCTCAACGATGTGAAGGCCGAGCTGGCCACCCGCACCAACCCGCGCGGGCTGACCGGCGGCGCCGCCGAGGCCCTGAACGGCGCCGACGTCTTCCTCGGTCTGTCCGCTGGCCTGATCGCCGAGGAGCTCATCGCCTCGATGGCGCCCGAGTCGATCGTGTTCGCCATGTCCAACCCGGACCCGGAGATCCACCCCGAGGTCGCCGGCAAGTACGCCGCGATCGTCGCCACCGGCCGCAGCGACTTCCCGAACCAGATCAACAATGTGCTCGCCTTCCCCGGCGTGTTCAAGGGCGCGCTGGACGCGGGCGCGCGCCGCATCACCGAGGGCATGAAGATCGCGGCCGCCGAGGCCATCCTCAGCGTCGTCGCCGAGGAGCTCGGCCCGGACAAGATCGTGCCGAGCCCGCTCGACCCGCGGGTCGCCCCGGCCGTCGCCGAGGCCGTCGCGGCCGCCGCGCGCGCCGAGGGCGTCGCGTAACCGGAGAGCGCTCGCGGCTGCTCAGTCGGTCACTTCGTGGAAGGCGCCTTGTCCCGTTCGGGGCGGGGCGCCTTTCTCTTGTCGCGCTGCCTGCGGGCCGAGAGGTGAATCCAGATGTTCATGGCGATCATGGCGATCAGCGCGAAGATCACCGCCGCCGCGAACAACGGATTCCGGTCCGGGTAGCTCGCCCAGACGAACAGCAATATCGCGACCAGCGCCACGTAGCCGCCGATGAACCTGATACTCACGGGTCAGACGTTAGCCAGCTCGGGTACCGAACGTGCGGCGTTCTAGAGGGAGTGGCCGTCGAGCCACTTGCGCGCCTCCTCGGCGGGCCGCGCTTTGTCGTCGCGAACGCTGCGGATCATCTTCGCGAGGTCGTCGGTGGTGAGTTCGCCCGCAACGTAATTCAGCTTCTTGATCTGGCGTTCGTCGAGCACGCCCTTGCGGAACAGGGGCAGCACGTTCTGCGCGCGCACGGCGTAGTCGTCGTCGGACAGGGTCGTCAGGCCGTCGGCGGAATCCGGCACGACGGCGGGCGCGCCGGTCAGCAAGCCCGCTTGAACCTGCCCATCCGACAGGGCCTTTCGCAGGGCGGCCGCGTCGGGGAACGGCACCGTCGCGGCGAAGTCGCAGCCCGCCACCCGGTCCAGCGAAGGCGGTAGCGCGATGAGATCCGGGATGGGCGCGACGCCGAGGGTGAGGGCGCCGCACCGCGGCGTGAGATCGCCGACGGTGCGGATGTTGTCGCGCCGCGCGGTCTCGGCGTTCAGCACGACTCGCGGCCGCAGGTCGGTGCCGTCGGCCTCGTCGGAGACCACCAGCCCCTCCGGCAGCGACTTGCTCAGCGCCTTACGCACATGCTCTGGTATCCGGTCGGCGGCCTTGGTATCCAAATACGCCAGCAGCGCGCCGTTGTGCTCGCCGATGACGTCGATCCGGCCCGCGTCCAGCGCCGCGAGATAGTCGGTGCGACTGCCGAGATGGGGCTCGACCGAGGTCCGCGTGCCGATGCGGGCCAATGCGCCCGCATAAATTTCGGCGAGCACGCTCGACTCGACCGAATCGCCCGCGCCGACCGTGATCCGCGCGCCCCCATCGTCGTTACCGCAGGCTACGGCCAGTGTGGCGGTCGCGACGACCAGTACTCGAGCCAGCATCCGCAGCGACGCGGGCAACACCATCCGGCGACACCAACCCTCCGAGAGACCGACAGAGCTAACACGAACACCCTGAAGCGGGCAGTATGGACACCCAGAATGTACCGGTGGCTGTGTCGCGCCGGGACCTCGCACTGCCCGTCAGGCCGGAAGGACTCCAGTGAAAACCTCGATCACCCCCGATGCCGCGCGGCATGGCCGGTCGGCGCTGCGGCTCGCGCTGCGCGCCACCCGGTTCATCGTCGCCGCCGCGGCGCTGGCCGTCGCCATGATCCTGTCCGCGTGTGGTAACTCCGACCCCCTGACCAGCAAGGGCGACTGCAAGGGCGACGGGCTCGTCGTCGGCTCGGCGAACTTCCCGGAGTCCGAGACGGTAGCCGAGGTGTACGCGGAGGTGTTGCGCGTCAACGGCTTCAAGGTCGACACCAAGCTGAACATCGGCAGCCGCGAGGCCTACATCCCCGCCGTGCGCCAGTGCGCGATCTCGGTGATCCCGGAGTACAACGGCAACCTGCTGCAGTACCTGGACAAGAACGCCACCGCGACCAGCGCGGCCGACGTCAACAGCGCGCTCACCGCCGCCCTCGGCGCGGATCTCGCCGTCGGCACCCCCGCCCCCGGCGAGGATTCCGACGCGGTGGTGGTCACCAAGGCCACCGCCGAGCGCTGGAACCTGCGCTCCATCGGCGACCTGGCCGCCCACTCCGCCGAGGTGAAATTCGGTGCGCCCGCGGAGCTCCAGGAGCGCCCGGGCGGCCTGCCCGGCCTGAAGAAGAACTACAACCTCGACATCGCCGCGAACAACTTCGTGCCGATCGCCGACGGCGGCGGGCCCGCCACCGTGCGCGCGCTGGTCGAGGGCCAGGTCACCGCGGCCAACATCTTCACCACCTCGCCCGCTATCACGCAGAACAACCTTGTGGTGCTGGAGGATCCGAAGCACAACTTCCCCGCGCAGAACGTGATCCCGCTGTTCAACGCGGCCAAGAAGACCGACAAGGCGCTGGCCGCGCTCAACGCCGCCTCGGCGAAGCTGACCACCGCCGAGCTGATCAAGCTGAACGAGGCCGTGTCCGGTAGCAGCAAGACCGAGCCCAAGGCGGCGGCCGTGGCCTGGGTGGCCGCGCAGGGGCTGAACACACCGGCCGGCTAGGGGAAAACCGTTGTCCGATATCGAATTCCGCGGCATCAGCAAGACCTACCCGGGCGGCACCCGTGCCGTCACCGACCTCGATCTGCGCATCGACTCCGGCTCGTTCACCGTGTTCGTCGGCCCGTCCGGCTGCGGCAAGACCACCTCGATGCGCATGATCAATCGAATGATCACGCCCAGTTCCGGCACGATCACCATTGCCGGACAGGACATTTCGAAGGTCGACCCGGTCAAGCTGCGGCTCGGCATCGGCTACGTGATCCAGAGCGGGGGACTGCTGCCGCACCGCACGGTCGTCGACAATGTGGCGACCGTGCCGGTGCTGCGCGGTGATTCGCGCCGCGCGGCCAGGGCGGCGGCGCTGGAGGTGCTCGATCGGGTCGGCCTGGACCGGGCGCTGGCCGGGCGATACCCCGCGCAGCTGTCCGGCGGGCAGCAGCAGCGGGTCGGCGTGGCCAGGGCGCTGGCCGCCGATCCGCCGGTGTTGCTGATGGATGAGCCGTTCAGCGCGGTCGACCCGGTGGTGCGCGCCGAGTTGCAGACCGAAATGCAAAGGTTGCAAGCCGAATTGCGCAAGACCATCGTGTTCGTGACGCACGACATCGACGAGGCGATCACCCTCGGCGATCGCGTCGCGGTGTTCGGGCGCGGCGGCGTGCTGCAGCAGTACGCCGCGCCCGATCATGTGCTCGCCCAGCCCGCCACCGATTTCGTCGCCGATTTCGTCGGACGGGATCGCGGCTACCGCGGGCTGTCCTTCCGCACGGCGAAAGACGTTCCGCTGCACGAGGTCCCGACCGCTACCGCGGCGCAGGTCCCCGCGCTGCGGTTGGACCGCGGCGACTGGGTGCTCCTGGTCGACGCGGACGGCAAGCCTGCGGGCTGGATCGACGTGACCGGCGTCGAGGCGGTGCGCGGCGGGCGTCCGCTGGCCGACAGCACCTCCGCGGGCGGTTCGCTGTTCACCCCGACCGGCGACCTGCGTCAGGCGCTCGACGCGGCGATCTCCTCGCCGTCCGGAATCGGTGTGGCCGTGGACGATTCGGGCGCGGTCCGCGGCGGCGTGCTGGCGACCGAGATCCTGCAGCAGCTCGCCGACCAGCGGGCGGTCGAAGACGCCGAGCGCAACCGGCACTTCTTCGAACAGGAAGTGAGCGGCGGGGGTCCGGCGTGAGGTACCTGATCGACAACTTCGCCGAGATCATGGGTTTCACCAAGACCCATCTCTATCTGGCGCTGGTGCCGCTGGTGCTCGGATTGATCATCGCGATTCCGTTGGGCGCCTTGGTTCGCCGCGTGTCCTGGCTGCGGCGGGCGACGGTGACCACGGCGAGCCTGGCGTACACCATCCCGTCGCTCGCGCTGTTCGTGATCATCCCGCCGCTGGCCGGGATCTCGACGATCGACCCGCTGAACGTCATCATCGCGCTGACGCTGTACTCCACCGCGCTGCTGGTGATCGCCGTGCCCGCCGCGCTGGACTCGGTGCCCGCGGACGTGATCGACGCGGCCGACGCGGTCGGGTTCAGCTCGCTGCGCCGCACGCTCACCGTCGACATGCCGCTGGCCATCCCGGTTTTCGTGTCCAGCCTGCGGGTCGTCGTGGTGACCAATATCGCCATGGTGTCGGTGGGCGCGCTGATCGGGGTCGGCGGTCTCGGCAAGCTGTTCACCCAGGGCTATCAGCGTGACTATCCGGACGAGATCGTCGCGGGCATCATCGTGATCCTCGCGCTCGCTTTGCTTTTCGACCGCCTCGTCTACGCGCTCGGCCGCTGGTCGACCCCGTGGGTGCGGGCCGACGCGAGCTCGGCCAAGGCGAAAGGCGCTGCTGCATGAACCTTTTCATTGACGCCTGGCACTACCTCACCGACGGCGCGAACTGGAACGGGCCCGCTGGCATCCAACACCGCCTCGCCGAACACCTGTGGTACAGCTTCCTCACCATCGTGATCTCCGCCGCGGTCGCGGTGCCGCTGGGCCTGGTGATCGGGCACACCCGGCGCGGCGCCGCCGTGCTCGTCGGCTTCGCCAACGCCATGCGGGCGCTGCCGACCCTCGGCCTGCTCACCTTCCTGGTGCTCGGCCTCGGTCTCGGCCTCATCCCGCCGCTGCTCGCCCTTGTGACAGTGGGCATTCCGCCGCTGCTGGCCGGCGCGTACGCCGGAATCGCCAATGTTCCAGCCGATGTCGTCGACGCCTCGCGCGCCATGGGCATGACCGAGACGCAGATCCTCTTCCGGGTCGAGGTGCCCAACGCGCTGCCGATCCTGCTCACCGGTCTGCGCGGCGCCACTCTTCAAGTGGTCGCCACCGCCACCATCGCGGCCTACGTCAATCTCGGCGGGCTCGGCCGCTACATCTTCGACGGCATCAGCCTCTATCGATACGACCGCGTGCTGGTCGGCGCGCTGCTCGTCGCAGTCCTGGCGATGGTCCTCGACGGGGTACTGGCTTTCACGGTCTGGGCAAGCACGCCCGGGACCGGGCGACTCCGACGGGTCGAGACCCTGCCGGTGGCTCCTGACCTCAGCGTGCGCACCGCCGACTGACCACTGACGAGACCGGCCCCGACTCATGTCCGGGGCCGGTTCGTTGTGCGCGTGATCACCCCGGTTCGGGCCGCTCCGATCTTGCGGCCATCTTGTTCCGCGCCGTATATTCCACAAGGAATATTTAGTGCGGAGCATATTGGAGTCGATGGCTTCGGCTCGGGTGGGTATCCGCCGCTCGAGCGATCTGTGGGAGGTGACGGAGATGGCGCAGCAGGCGCGTCCGGCGGTGACGCCCTTGGCGATCGCTGTGCTCGCGCTGCTCGAGGAGCAGCCCATGCATCCGTACGAGATGTACCAACTGCTGATCTCGCGCCGTGAGGACGCGCTGATCAAGGTGCGCCCCGGGTCGCTGTATCACACGGTGGCGCGGCTGGCCGAGCAGGAGTTCGTCCACTCCGAGGGGGTAGACCGCGCGGGCAACCGCCCCGAGCGCACCACCTACCGCATCACCGAGCGTGGACGCGCGGCGCTGCGCCACCGGATCACCGAGATCATGCGGTACCCCGCGCCCGAGTATCCGGTGTTCCCCGTCGCGCTCGCCGAGGCGCACAATCTGCCCAAGGACGACGTGATCGCGTTGCTGCGCGAGCGGCTCGGGCACCTGGAGGCCGAGCTCGGCGAGCTCGCGACGCTCATCGGCTGGGCCACCGAGCACAAGGTGCCGCGCCGCTACACCCTCGTCATGCCCTACCTGCACGCCATGGTAGCCGCCGAGATCGCCTGGGTCAGCGGCTTTCTCGCCGAACTGGCGAGCGGCGAACTGGAATGGGACGACTTCGACCCGGAGACCGGCGTTCGCGCGCCCAAGCGCCACCACCATCCGTGGACCAGGCAGCACCACGGCGAGCCGCCGCCGACGCCGCACACCAGGCGTCCGGCGCACCCGGCCGAGGTCACGCCGTGGCACGCACCACTTCCCCCGTCATCGGGCATCTCCGAGATAGGAACTCCGAATCCATGACCACTCAACGCAATCCGTGGCTGGCGCTCACCGCGCTGGTCGTCGGCTTCTTCATGATCCTGCTGGACATGACCATCGTGGCGGTCGCCAACCCGGCCATCATGACCGACCTGCACGCCGACATCTCCAAGGTCATCTGGGTGACCAGCGCCTACCTGCTCGCCTACGCGGTGCCGCTGCTCGTCACCGGCAGGCTCGGAGATCGCTTCGGCCCCAAGAACATCTACCTCATCGGCCTCGCCGTGTTCACCGCCGCGTCGCTGTGGTGCGGCCTGTCGGGCACCATCGGCATGCTGATCGCCGCGCGCGCCGCGCAGGGCATCGGCGCCGCGCTGATGACGCCGCAGACCATGGCGGTGATCACTCGCACCTTCCCGCCGGACAAGCGCGGCGCGGCCATGGGTCTGTGGGGCGCGGTGGCCGGCCTCGCCACGCTGGTCGGGCCGATCCTCGGCGGCGTGCTGGTCGACGGCCTCAGCTGGAAGTGGATCTTCTTCGTCAACGTCCCGATCGGCCTCGTCGCCTTCGCGCTCGCCGCCTGGCTGGTCCCCGCGCTGCCGACCAACCGGCACAAGTTCGACATCCCCGGCGTGCTGC
>NZ_BAGH01000337.1 GCF_000308715.1 Nocardia tenerifensis NBRC 101015 | reverse complement strand
GATCCCCGCGCCGTCGTCGGACTCGTTCAGGAACACACGCTGCCGCTACGGCGCAGCTACTGGCGCAGCGCGGGCAGCCTGACCGACAGCATCGCCGAGCTCGACGCC
>NZ_BAGH01000338.1 GCF_000308715.1 Nocardia tenerifensis NBRC 101015 | reverse complement strand
GTTCCGGTGATCACCTCGTGAGACTGCTGCGCGGCCTCAGCGGGATCGTCGCCGCGGGAACCGTCGCGCTGATGCTCGTCGTCATCGGCACCGCGGTCGTCGCGGCCCGGCGGGACTTTCCCGGCCCCGGCGCCGAGTCGGTGACCTGGCACGTGATCTCGGCGGTGATAGCCGTTGCGGCACAGATTTATTCGGACAGGCGTCGGGGTTTCGCCGCTTTTTCCGGAGCTGTGGTTGTTTTCATTGTCGCCGGATTATTGCTGTGGACCCAGTGGTGGGGCTGAATATCGGCAACCTTTCCGCACACCGCTGACAACGGATCGAATACGGCGTCGCCGAATATCTCGCTAATGGTTGCGATGCCGTGAATTGTGGCCGAACATTTGTCTTTGTGGCGGAACTCGAGACGGATGTCCTGGTTTTGGGTGGCGGGCCCGCCGGAACCTGGGCCGCCGTCTCCGCCGCCGCGGCCGGCGCCCGGGTCGTGCTCGCCGACAAGGCCCGATGCGGCACCAGCGGCCCGACGGCCCACGGCACCACCGCGCTGTGGAACATCCCGCCCGGGCCGGCCAGGGACGAGGCGGTGCACCGCGGCTACCTGCACGGCGGCGGGCTCGGCGACCCGGAGTGGATGCACCGGGTGCTGGAGGAGACGTATCGGCGGGTCGAACAGCTGGCCCGCTGGGGCTATCGGTTCCCCGGCGCGGTCCCCGGTTCCTCGCTGCGCGTGTTCCTCGACGGCGGAAGCTACCTGCGACGCATGCGGCGCAGCGCGCTCGAGGCGGGCGTGCGCGTGCTCGACCACCATCCGGCGCTGCAACTGCTCCTCGATCGCGACGGCCACGTCGCCGGGGCCACGGGCGTGCGGCAGCACGATCAGTTCCGCACCTGGACCGTCCGCGCGGGGGCCGTGGTGGTGGCCACCGGCGGCTGCGCGTTCCTGTCCGGCGGGGCAGGCACCGACGTGGACACCGGCGACGGGCTGCTGTTGGCCGCGGAGGCCGGCGCTCAGCTGTCGGGCATGGAGTTCTCCAGCGCGTACGGCCTGACGCCCGCGGTCGACGCGCCGCGCGCCGCCGCGCGGCCGAACTCGGCGCCCGGACTCGGCCTGCACTTCGCCACCCTCTACGACGAGTCGGGTACGGCCCTGGCGGGCCACCGCGGCGCCGCCTTCGCCGCGATCGCCGACGGCCGCAGGGTTTTCGCCGCGCTCGACG
>NZ_BAGH01000339.1 GCF_000308715.1 Nocardia tenerifensis NBRC 101015 | reverse complement strand
CTACGCGACGGTGGGCGGCTCGCGCCATCCGATGGGCGATCCCACCGCGCTGCTCGCCGACCCGGTGCGCGGTCCGCGGGCCGAGCTGGTGCTCACGCTGCGCGGCGCCGCGGGCGCGAGCTCCGGGCTGGCCAAGACGCTCGGCGTGCTCGCCGCCGCGCCGGCCGTGGAAGGCGTTGTGCTGCAAGCGGATGCGCTGATGGACCTGGGCGAGCCGATGTGGCAGGGCGCGCCGTTCTCGGCGGTGCTGCTGGGGGAGAGCGAGGTGCCCGAGGTCGTGCTGCCCGAACCGGCCGAGCCGGTCCGGTATTTCGCGGTGACGCCGGTGACCGCCACGGAGGCGGCGTGGGTGCGGGTGCGCGGAGCGCAGGCGCTGCGAGACGCCTGGGCGGAGGCGGGAATCGACGTGCGCGACCCCGAAAGAGGCGCCGCCGGGCTGTGATTCGGGCTACAGCCAGTCGTTGCGGTGGAAGTTGATGTACAGCCCGACGCAGATGGCCAGGGTCACCGCGACGACGAGCCAAAAGCCCCACGCCGCTTCCGATCCCGGGATGTGGGTGAAGTTCATGCCGTAGAGCCCGGCGATCATCGTCGGCACCGCGGCGATCGCGACCCACGCCGAGATCTTGCGCATGTCGGTGTTCTGCTGCACGCCGACCTTGGCCAGCGCGGCGCTGATCAGCGCGCTGAGCGCCTCGTCGAAGTCGGTGATCCGCTCGGCGACCCCGGCGTGGTGATCGGCCACGTCGCGCATGTAGCGCCGAATCTCCTTGGGCAGCGGGATATCCGGCTTGTGCCCGAGCAGTTGCAGCGGATCCGCGAGCGGGTTCACCGCCCGCCGCAGCTCGACCACCTCGCGCTTGAGCTGATAGATCGACTCGACGGTGACCCGGCTGCGCGGAGTGAAGACCTCCTCCTCCATCGCGTCGATGTCGAGCTCGATCGACTGCGTCACCTCGATGTAGGAGTCCACCACGTGGTCGGCGATGGCGTGCAGCACCGCGCCTGTCCCGAGCGTCAGCCGTTCGGGGTCGGCCTCGAGACCCTTTCGGAGCGAGGCCAATTCGGAGTGCCCGCCGTGCCGGACGGTCACCACGAAGTCCGGCGCGGTGAAGATCATGATCTCGCCGGTCTCCACGATCTCGCTGATGCTGTGCAGGTCGTGTTCGACGTAGGCGACGGTCCGCATCACCAATACCAGTGTGTCGTCGTAGCGTTCGAGCTTCGGGCGCTGATGCGCGTGGACCGCGTCCTCGGCAGCGAGCGCGTGCAGGCCGAATGTCTCGGCGATCTCGGCCATCTGGGCCTCGTCCGGCTCGTGCAGGCCGACCCACACGAAACCTGTGCCCCGGCTGCGCACCTCGGCCAGCGCCTCGCGATGGGTGAATCTGCCGGGCAGCCGGTGCCCGTCGACGTAGACGCCGCAGTCGACGATCGCCCGCGCGGTCGGGATGGGGATGCGCGGCAGCTGTCGCGGTCCCCGGCCGGGACCACGGAACGACGGCAGCGGCGGTATCGAGGGCACACCGCGATGCTACGTCGCGCGCGGTCGCGACCTCGCCGATTGTGCCCGCGTGCCGGGCGAGCGGACGGGGATCCGCGCACACCGCCCGTCGGCACTGTAAGACTGAGGACGTGCGCATCGATCTGCATACCCATTCGACGGCCTCCGACGGCACCGACACCCCGGCCGAATTGGTACGGAACGCGGCGGCCGCGGGGCTGGACGTCGTCGCGATCACCGACCACGACAACACGGCGGGCTGGACCGAGGCGGTCGACGCGCTGCCGCGGGGTCTGACGCTGGTCCGCGGCATGGAGATGTCGTGCATCGGCCTCGGCGAGGACGGTTTGCCCGTGCCGGTGCACCTGCTGGCCTATCTCTTCGACCCGACCGATCGAAGCTTCGCCGAGGAGCGCGAGCGGCTGCGCGGCGAGCGGATGGAGCGGGTGCGCGCGATGGCCGAGCGCATGGTGGCCGACGGCCTGCCCATCGATCCCGACGCCGTGCTCGCCTCGGCCGGGCCGTCCGCGGGCCGCCCGCACCTGGCCAGGGCGCTGGTCGCCGCGGGCGTGGTGCCGAGCGTCGACGCCGCGTTCGAGGAGTTGCTCGCGCCGCACGGCCCGTACTACGTCGAGAAGGGCGACACACCGCTGCGCCGCGCGGTCGAGATGATCGCCACCGCGGGCGGGGTGAGCGTGATCGCGCACGCGCGCGCCCGCAAGCGCGGCCGGCTGCTCGCGCTGGACGACATCCGCGAGCTGGCGGCCCTCGGGCTGGGCGGGCTGGAACTCGACCACCCGGATCACTCCGCGCAGGATCGGGAGATCCTCGCCGACCTGGCCGCCGAACTCGCCTGCTCACCACCGGCTCATCGGACTACCACGGCGCCAAC
>NZ_BAGH01000340.1 GCF_000308715.1 Nocardia tenerifensis NBRC 101015 | reverse complement strand
GCAGGTCGACCTGTTCGTCGTCGGGCAGCTCCTGCACCACGTCGGCGAGCCGCTCGTCGTCGAGCGCGACCGCGACCTCGATGCGCCGTTTCTCCGGCAGCTCGCGCAGCAGGTGCGCGACGTCGGCGGGTCGCAGACCCTCGAACTGCTCGAGCAGCTGGGTGACCTCCTGGCCGGGCCGGTCGATCTCGTGCGGGGTCAGTCCGGAGACGTGGATCCAATCGACCACGTGCACGGTGCGGCGGCGGCCGATTCGGCGGTGTCCGCGCACGGCCACCTTGGTCACCCGCCAGTCCCTGGTGCGGGTCTGCTCCATGCCGAGGTCGACCACGAATACGTCGACGCCGGCGAGGTCGGGCAGGTCCGGATCCTCCACGCGCACCGAGGAATCCACGATCTGCGCCAGCGCGAGCATCTCGCCCGGGCGCTGGGTGAACCGGCGCAGGCTCACCGTTCCGGTGTTCAAGGTCACCATGCCCGGCTCGATCGCGGTGACCCGCAGGATCGGCACGAAAATGCGTCGCCTGGTGGGCAATTCGACGACGAGGCCGTGAATGCGGGGCTGCTGACGGTCGTATCGGATGGCCACGACGACGTCGCGGACTCGGCCGATAGACTCGCCGTCCGGTCCCAACACCACCAGGCCGGCCAGCCTGGCGACGTACACCCTGGTAGCTGCCATGCTTGCCAGGCTAGAGGTTCGCGGGCGGAACTCCCGCATAGTAGAGGAGTGATCTTGAAGCCGCGCCGTTCCGTGCTCGCCTGTCCCGGCAGCAGCAAGAAGATGATCGAGAAGGCCAAGGGCCTGCCGGTCGACGAGGTGTTCCTCGATCTGGAGGACGCCGTCGCGCCGCAGGCCAAGGCCGAGGCGCGGGCGAATATCGTGGCGGCGCTGAACGACTCGGACTGGGGAGCGCAGCTGCGGGTGGTCCGGGTCAACGACTGGACCACCCAGTGGACCTACGCCGACGTCATCACCGTGGTCGAGGGCGCGGGCACGGCGTTGGACGCCATCCTGCTGCCGAAGGTGACCGACGCCGGCCAGGTGCGCGCGCTGGATCTGCTGCTCACCCAGCTGGAGAAGGCGAGCGGGCTCGAGGTCGGTCGCATCGGCATCGAGCCGCAGATCGAGAACGCGCTGGGGCTGCGCAATATCGACGAGATCGCCACCGCGAGCCCGCGCGTGCAGGCGCTGGTCTTCGGCCCGGCCGACTTCATGGCCAGCATCAACATGCGCACGCTCGTGGTCGGCGAGCAACCGGAGGGCTACGACACCGGCGACGCCTATCACCACATTCTGATGACGATCCTGCTCGCCGCCCGTGCGCATGGCCTCCAAGCGATCGACGGCCCATACCTGCAGATTCGGGATGTGGCGGGTTTCCGCCGAGCCGCCGCGCGCACGGCCGCGCTCGGCTTCGACGGCAAGTGGGTGCTGCACCCCGGCCAGATCGAGGCGGCCAACGAGATCTTCAGCCCGCGTCAGGCCGATTACGATCGCGCGGAGCTGATTCTGGACGCGTACGCCTACCACACCTCGGCCGAGGGCGGCGCCCGCGGCGCGGTGATGCTCGGCGACGAAATGATCGACGAGGCCAGCGCGAAAATGGCGAAGGTCATCGCGGAAAAGGGCCGGGCGGCGGCAATGACGCGGACCACGCGTTTCACACCCCCGGAAAACCCGCCGAAATAGCAGAATAGAGACATGACGAATCCCCTGGGGAACTCGAATCGCGCACGGCAGGCCTTGCCGACGCCGCCGTCCGGCTGGCCGGTCGGCTCCTATCCCACCTACGCCGAGGCGCAGAAGGCCGTCGACTACCTGGCCGACGCCCAGTTCCCGGTGCAGGACGTGACCATCGTCGGCGTCGACCTCATGCAGGTCGAGCGGGTCCTCTACCGGTTGACGTGGGGCAAGGTCATCGGTGGCGGCGTGGTGAGCGGAGCGTGGCTCGGCCTGTTCCTCGGCCTGCTGCTCGGCCTGTTCACCTCCAGCGGCACGCTCGGTCCGCTGCTCGTCGGCCTGGTCGGCGGCATCATCTTCGGCGTCATCTCCACCTCGATCCCGTACGCCGCGACCAAAGGTCAGCGCGATTTCGCCTCCACCATGCAGTTGGTGGCCGGGCGCTACGACGTGCTGTGCGACCCGAAGTCCGCGGAGCAGGCCCGCGACATGCTCGCGCGACTGGCCATCTGACGCATGGAGGTGGTGTCGACGGTCCGCACCGGTGTGCTCGACCATTTCGGTGTGCCCACGACCGGTGTCGACTCGGCGTCGGTGACGTTCCTCGGCCTGGAGCCGATCGAGATCCTGCGGATCGTCGACGGCGACCTGGT
>NZ_BAGH01000341.1 GCF_000308715.1 Nocardia tenerifensis NBRC 101015 | reverse complement strand
GAATCAGCACGCTGTCGCGGATCTCGATGACCGTGCGGTGCAGGTAATACCGGCTGCGGTGCCCCTCGACCGGCATCGAGATGCGATGAACGATCTCGGGGCACACTGCGGTCAGCCCGAACCACAACGGCAGCAACCGCTTTCGGTGACGCGACCAGGCGTCGAGCCCGGCGCGATCGACGAGCCGGAACACCAGGGGCACCGCGCCGATGCCGAAGAACGGCAGCACCTGGACGAACACGGTGTGGTCGTCGATGACGACCTGCGCACGCGTCAGCCCACTCTCGAGGCCGAACGCGCGCAGGCCGCAGCTGAGCAGGGTCAAGCTGAACATCAGCAGGACCGTCCCGGCGGCCCCGAGAATCAGAGCGTGCAGGGCGCGTTCGCGGCGGTCGTGCTGTTCGCGCATCTCGGCTACGCACACGCGGCCGGTGTGCAGGACCATCCAGTAGGACATGGGCGCCAGCGCCAGCCAGAAGCCGAACTGCCCCGGGCCCGGCTGCTCGTACATGGTGTACGGGCTCGTCCCCTGCGCGAGCCCGCTACAGAGCAGCGCCACCGCGCAGGACGCGCCCGCGCACCCGTAGACGGCGACCGCCGACGCCGCCCGGCCGAGCATCGCGGCCGCCAGGAGCAGGGTCGCCGCGGTGGTGACCATGAACCCGACGGCGCCGAGCTGATAGATCAACCCGATACTCAGCCGCCCGCCGGTGAGTGCGCTGAGGTGCAGGCGCAGCGTCGGTTCGTGCGTGGTGAGGATCCCGGTCAGCAGTGCGAGCAGCACGTTGAAGCGCCGGTCGACCAGCGTCGCGCGGAAGCAGAGCAGGCGGATCGTCACCAGCAGCCAGGCCGCCGCCGTGATCGGCAGCGTGACGACGGTCGGCGGCATCGGATCCGCTAGCGCCGGAAGATCGCCCGGCCGAGCGCGGAACCCGCACGGGGCGCGTCGGTTTCGGATAGCACCAGGGAGGCGAACAACTCCGCCTGGCTCTCCATGATGTCGTCGTAGTCGGTACGGGCCAGCACGCGCAGCACGACGGCGGGGTCGACGTCGGCGAACAACTGCGTCAGCGTTCGCGCACGGTCGTGCGGCGAGACGTAGCCCGCGTGATCGAGCAGCAGGTGCCCGATCTCGTGCAGCACGATGTGGTCGGTGTGGTAGCCCGAGCTCGCCGCGTCGTAGGCGACGACGAATCGATCCGGCCGCTCGATGACCACGCCGCACGGAAATCCGTTGGCCGTCAGGTCCGGCTGCGGGGACAGCGCGATCGGCTTGCCCAGCCGGGTCGCGACCTGATCGACGAAGGTCGCCAGGTGCCACGGCCGCGGCACCTCGAGCGAAGCGGTCAGTGTACGAACATGTTTCAGCGCGGGATCGGACCGTGCGCGCCGGCTCATGAACCTATCTTCCTGGCCGGACCGCCCCGCTGTCCATCGTTTTCGCTACACCCACACGCCCTTGCCAACGGTGACCACACCACCGTTGCTGACCGCGAAACGCTCGCGGTCGCGCGCCAGGTCGACGCCGATGATTTCGCCCTCGCCGACGACCACGTTCTTGTCCAGGATCGCCCGGCGCACCACCGCGCCGCGGCCGATCCGCACGCCCGGCATGAGCACGCTGCCCTCGACGGTCGCGCCGTCCTCGATCACCACGTTGGAGCTGAGCACCGAGTTGCGCACCGTGGCGGCCGACAGGATGCTGCCCGCACCGACGATGCACTCCTGCGCCAGCCCGCCCTGGGCGAACTTGGCGGGCGGCAGGTTCTCGGCGGCGCCGCGAATCGGCCAGTGCCGGTTGTACAGATTGAAGACCGGATGCACCGAGACGAGGTCCATGTGCGCGTCGTAGAACGCGTCGATGGTGCCCACGTCGCGCCAGTAGCCGCGGTCGCGCTCGGTCGCGCCGGGCACCTCGTTGTCGGCGAAGTCGTAGACGCCGGCCTGCCCCGCGGCGACCAGCGACGGGATGATGTCGCCGCCCATGTCGTGGTCGGAGTCGGAGTTGTCCGCGTCGGCCTTGATCGAGTCCACCAGCACCTTGGTGGTGAAGACATAGTTGCCCATTGACGCAAAAGTGACATTGGGATCGTCGGGCGTGCCCGGCGGATGCGCGGGCTTCTCCAGGAACTGCGTGATCAGGCCGGACTCGTCGGAGTCGATGCAGCCGAACGCGCTGGCTTCGCTGCGCGGCACCCGGATTCCGGCGACGGTGACGCCCGCGCCGGACTCGATGTGATGGTTGACCATCTGCTCCGGGTCCATCCGGTACACGTGGTCGGCGCCGAAAACCACGATGTAATCGGGGTCTTCGTCGTAGATCAGGTTCAGCGACTGCATGATCGCGTCGGCGCTGCCGGTGTACCAGCGCGGGCCGAGGCGCTGCTGGGCGGGCACCGGGGTGATGTACTCACCGGCGAAACCGGACAGTCGCCAGGTCTGGGAGATGTGGCGGTCCAGCGAGTGCGACTTGTACTGGGTGAGCACGCACAGTCGCAGGAAACCCGCGTTGACCAGGTTACTGAGTACGAAATCGATCAGTCGGTACGCGCCGCCGAACGGCACCGCCGGTTTGGCACGATCGGCCGTGAGTGGAAAGAGTCGCTTGCCCTCGCCACCGGCGAGCACGATCCCGAGTACGTGCGGCTGGCTCCTCACACCTGCCAAACTACCGGCTAACCGCCGCGCGAGTGGCCCCAGCGAAGGTGAACGTCTACTTTGAAGCTGGTGAGTTTCGGCACGGACACCGGCCGCTCGACGGCGGAGGCCGGCGCGCAGGACCGCCTTCGGGTCGCGATGCTGACCCGCGAGTACCCCCCGGAGGTGTATGGCGGAGCCGGGGTACATGTGACGCAATTGACCGCGCAGCTGCGGCGATTGTGCGAGGTCACCGTGCACTGCATGGGCGTGCCGCGCAACGACGCCGTGGTGCACCAACCCGATCCGCAGCTCTACGCCGCGAACGCGGCGGTGCAGATGATGTCGGCGCAGCTGCGCATGGCCGACGCCGCGGGGCAGGTGGACGTCGTGCACTCGCACACCTGGTACACCGGCCTCGCCGGACACCTGGCGGCCACGCTCTACGGCATCCCGCACGTGCTGACCGCGCACTCGCTCGAGCCGAGGCGGCCGTGGAAGGCCGAACAGCTCGGCGGCGGCTATCGGCTCTCGTCGTGGTCGGAGCGCAACGCGGTCGAGCACGCGGACGCGATCATCGCGGTGAGCGAGGGCATGCGCCACGACGTCCTCGACGCCTATCCCGCGGTGGATCCGGATCGAGTTCACGTCGTGCACAACGGCATCGACGCGGGCATGTGGTACCCGGGGCCCGCCGCAGCGGGTGCGCGGCCGGTGCTCGCCGTGCTCGGCGTGCGCACCGACCGGCCGATCGTGGCGTTCGTCGGGCGGATCACCCGGCAGAAGGGCGTCGGGCATCTGCTCGCCGCCGCCCGCGACTTCGACCCCGACATCCAGCTCGTGCTGTGCGCGGGCGCGCCCGACACCAAGGAGTTGGAGGCGGAGACCGCCGCCGCGGTCGAGGAGTTGCAGCGGCGCCGGGGCAATGTGTTCTGGGTGCGCGAGATGCTGCCCACCGAGCAGATCCGGCAGATCCTGGCCGCCGCCACGGTGTTCGTGTGCCCGTCGGTGTACGAGCCGCTCGGCATCGTGAACCTCGAGGCGATGGCGTGCGCGACCGCGGTGGTCGCCTCGGACGTCGGCGGCATCCCGGAGGTGGTCGACGACGGCAGCACCGGACGGCTGGTGCATTACGACCCGAGTGCCGCGCAGGAGTACGAGCACGGATTGGCCGCGGCCGTCAACGAGGTGGCCGGTGATCCGGCGCTGGCCGCGGCGTTCGGCGCGGCCGGGCGGGAGCGGGCGATCGCCGAGTTCGATTGGTCGCAGATCGCGGCGCAGACCGTCGGGGTCTATGAGCAGGTCCGCAAGGGCTGAGGTTCGCGGCTCCCGGCCCTCAGGCCCGGCGGTAGGTGGCGACCGTGACCGAGGCGGTGACCTCGGTGGTGTCGGCGAGGCCGGCGACGAGCGCGTCCTCGGCGGCGTGGTGCGCGGAGGGACCCATGGCGACCACGTTGGCCACGTCCGCCCTCGTGAGTTTCATCGGGTACTCGACGACGACGCGGTCGACCGCGACGAAGTGACCGGACATGGCCGCGTCGATCCGGCGATCCTTGTCCGGGTCGACGGTCACCATGCCGAGCGGGCCGATCAGCTCGCGCAGATGATGCTCGGTCGGTGCGGCGACGACGAACCGGCCGTGCTCGGTGAGCACGCGCGCGACCTCGGCGGGGTTGCGCGGCGCGAACACCGACAGCACGGCGCGCAAGGAGCCGTCGCGGACGGGCAGGCCGCGCCAGGCGTCGGCGAGCACCGAGGCGACCCGGGGATGCGCGCGGGCGCAGCGTTTGGCGGCGGGTTTCGCCACGTCCAGCGCGATGCCACGGGTCGACGGTGCGGCGTCGAGCACACCGGCCAGGTAGTAGCCGGTGCCCGCGCCCACCTCCAGCACTGTGCCGGGCGCATGCGCGTCCGGCCCGACCGCCTCCGCTACCGCGGCGGCGATGGGTGCGAAATGTCCCCCGCCCTGAAAGGCGGCACGCGCGTCCAGCATGGCCGCGGTGTCACCGGTCATCTTGGTCGACGCACCGGTCAGCAGGCTGACGTAACCCTGCTTGGCGAGGTCGAAACTGTGCCCGTGTCCGCAGCGCAATACCCGGTCCTGCGGCTCGAGTGCGAGCGCGCATTCCGGGCAAGCCAGCAGACCGGCCACCGCGGCCAGCGCTGAGGTATCAGCTGGTGACACTCTTCAGTTCGTCGCCGAGCGCCGCGGCCTCGTCCGGTGTGAGTTCGACGACCAAACGCCCGCCACCCTCGAGTGGAACCCGCATGACGATTCCACGCCCTTCCTTGGTTGCCTCGAGGGGACCGTCCCCGGTACGGGGCTTCATGGCCGCCATCCTCTGCTCCCTCCAGATCTGCGCGATATGCTGCGCACTTTCTTGGAACTCCAGTTGTCACCAACCAGCGAGCTCGCCGGCATTTGGCGAGCTACACCTGTCCCATTCTTCCCTATCGCGGATGTGGACGGATACCTGAGTTCAAAAAGTGACCGGTCGGACTGTGCCGGACACGTCACCGCCGACCCAGCAATCGGCCAGGTGATCGTCTACCATCCCGGTCGCCTGCATCAGCGCGTAGGCCGTGGTCGGGCCGACGAAGCGGAACCCGCGCCGCTTCAATTCTTTTGCCAGAGCGACGGATTCGGGTGTGGTGGCGGGCACATCGGCGCTCGTGCGCGGGCGTGGCCGCGGCTCCGGAGCGAACGACCAGAGCAGGGCGTCCAGCCCGATGTCGAGGTCGCGGGCGACCCGGGCGTTGGCGATCGCGGCCTCGATTTTGAGCCGGTTGCGCACGATGCCGGGGTCGGCGAGCAGGCGGGCCGTATCGGCCTCGCCGAACTCGGCGACGCGCTCGATCGAGAATCCGGCAAACGCCGTACGGAAGGCTGGCCGCTTGCGCAGGATGGTGATCCACGACAGACCCGACTGGAACGCCTCGAGACACAGCCGTTCGAAGAGGGCGTCGTCGCCGTGCAGCGGCTTCCCCCACTCGAAGTCGTGGTAGTCCCGGTACAGCTGGGTCTGCAGCGGCCAGGCGCAGCGGATCCGGCCGTCGTCCTCGGCGACGGCCTGCTCGGCCGGGCTCACTTCGGTTCCGGGGCGACCGGCGTCTGCCAGCGCGCGGCCTGCGCTTCGGTGAGCTGATGCTGTAGCTCGTCGATCCGGGCGGCGAGCTTGTCCAGCGCCCAATCCACCTCGGACGCCTTGTAACCGCGCACCACCTGCTGGAACCGCAGGCCCCGGACATCGGTGCCGGAGATCCCCTCGGCCGGCAGCACGGTCGCCGTCGTCCCCTCCGGCAGCGGCCCCAACTCCTCGGCCCGCCCGAATACCGCACTGGCGAGCAGGAAGAGCACCGCGGCGACGAGACCGACGATCAGCACGTAGAGCAGCAACGTGAGCATGGTTTGAGCTTATGGGCACCCACCGACACCACGCGAACGATGCCCACGCGGAAATCAGACATCGAAGCCACCCGGACAACTGATTGCGCGTCTACCTGAGTAACTCACCGGGACGGGCTGACAGGTCTACCGCAGTATCGCCGGTCGCCGACGTGGGTGAATACGCGGGCTGCCCTTGCGTTATCCCCGCCGGGTGGTGTCGATACTCAGCGACATGCCGGCCAGGCCGCGGCGGCGCACGGCCAGTTTGTCGGCGACGTCGAGCAGCGCCTTGGCGGCGGGGGAGCCGGGGTCGCGCAGGACGATCGGGTTGCCCTCGTCGCCCGCCTCGCGCACGCCCTGCTCGATCGGCACCTGACCGAGCAGCGGTACGTCGGCGCCGACGGCGCGGGTGAGGCGGTCGGCGACCACCTGTCCGCCGCCGGAGCCGTAGAGCTCCATCCGGCTGCCGTCGGGCAGGTCGAGCCAGGACATGTTCTCCACGACGCCCGCGATGCGCTGGCGGGTCTGCAGCGCGATGGCGCCCGCGCGCTCGGCCACCTCGGCGGCGGCGATCTGCGGGGTGGTCACGACGAGGATCTCGGCCCGGGGATCAGCTGGGCGATCGAGATGGCGATGTCGCCGGTGCCGGGCGGCAGGTCGAGCAGCAGCACGTCGAGGTCGCCCCAGAACACGTCGGCGAGGAACTGTTGCAGCGCGCGATGCAGCATCGGCCCGCGCCACACCACCGGCGTATTGCCCTTGGTGAACTGCGCGATGGAGATCATCTTCACGCCGTGCGCCTGCGGCGGCATGATCATCTTCTCGACCTGGGTCGGCCGCGCGTCGGTGCCGAGCATGCGGGGGATGGAGTGACCGTAGATGTCGGCGTCCAGGATGCCGACCGAGAGCCCGCGCGCGGCCATGGCGGCGGCGAGGTTGACCGTGACGCTGGACTTGCCGACGCCGCCTTTGCCCGACGCGACCGCGTACACGCGGGTGAGCGAGCCGGGCTGGGCGAACGGGATGACCGGGTCCGCCGAGTCGCCGCGCAGCTGCTTGCGCAGGTTGGTGCGCTGCTCGTCGTTCATCACGTCGAGGTCGACGCTGACCGCGCCGACGCCGGGCACGTCGGCGACGGCCTTGGTGACCCGCTGGATGATCTCGGTGCGCAGCGGGCAGCCCGCGGTGGTCAGGTAGATCTCGATGTGGACATTGCTGTCCGCGTTGATCGCGACGCTTTTCACCATGCCCAGTTCGGTGATCGGCTTGCGGATCTCCGGATCGTCGACCTTCGCGAGCGCACCCCGCACATCCGATTCCGTAACTACTGGCATGGCAGGAATTTTAGGCGTGTCAAATTCTGGGCAGATCCCCGGCCCGTGGTGCGACCCCGGTGCTGTAGGAGGTCTCCCAGGCCATGACGTTCGCGACGTAGGCCATCGAGTTGTTGTAGCGCAGGATCGCCTTGGACTGCTGGGCGAGGTCGCGCATGTTCAAACCGCCGTCGCAGAGGTACTTTCCGGCGGTCAGGGCCGCGTCGAAGAGGTTCTGCGGGTCGGCGATGCCGTCGCCGTTGCCGTCGGCGGCGTAGCGCTTCCAGGTCTGCGGCAGGAACTGCATCGGGCCGATCGCGCGGTCGTACCCGGCCAGGCCGTCCAGCTCGCCGCCGTCGGTGTCGCGGATGACGTGGTTGCCGTAGAGGCTGCCGTCGAGCACCGGGCCGTAGACCGCGGTGAGCGGGTTGCCGTCGGCGTCGGCCTTGCCGTACGCGTGGGTGGACTCGACGCGGCCGATCCCGGCCAGCATCGTCCACGGCATGTTGCAGCCGGTGTTCTCCTCGGCGAGGATGCGCTCGGCGTTCTGGTAGGCCGAGACCGCGATGCCCGGCACGCCCATTGGGCCCGACGGCAACGCCGCCATCTGCCGACCATCCGCCAGCGCAACGCTTTTCACCACCGGCGGCCCGCTCGGCTTCGCCATCTTGTTGGCGACGAACTCGGTCGTCGCGCCCGGATCCGTCAGCAGCGCAGTGGTTTCCGCCCCCTGCACGTCCTGACTGTCGACCGGGAGGTGCTCCGCCGCTGCTGCGGCCTCGACCCCATTACCCACATTGGACGCGGCGGTACATGCCATCAGTCCAGCGGGAACCAATCCGGTCAATGCGATAACCGAGCTGCGTTTTACGGTGACAGCCGGTTGCTTTCGGTGACGCCCCACTGTGCGGTGACCCTCCAACGGCTCGATGAGCCCTTCGTGATCTGACGAAGAGGAGACTACCGCATCCGAGACCTTTTTGTTACTCCTTTGTGACCTGCATCGAGTTTGGTCTCAGCCCTGCGGGGCAGGGGGCAGCGGGATCACGATGCCGAACGGCAATGTGATGCCGGGCTGCTGGGTCGGCGCCGTCGTTTCGGGGGCCGGCGCCCCGTCCACAGACGGTGTCGGATCCACCGTGACCGTCGGCGGGGCCTCCGGCGTCGCCTGCGGGGCGGGCACGGCCTGCTGCTGTGGTGCGGACTGCTGCGGCGCCGTCTGCTGCGGCGCCTGCGCGCGCTGCTGGGCGTCCGGCGGCGTGCAGACCGGCATGACGGGCTGCTCCGGGTGCGCCGGATCCTTGGGCGCGACCGTTCCCGCGCCGAAGCTCTGGGCGGGCGCGCCGGGCACGACCGCGGCCTCCGCCGGCTCGCCCGGCTGCGGCATGGGGGCCGGAATGACCACGGGCTCACAGGGATTGAGCGGCTTCGGCGGCGGCGGGCAGAAGATGCCGCAGGGGATCGGCGGCAGGCCGGGGATGGTGATCATCACCTCGGTCGGCGTCGGGGTCGTCGTGGTGGTGCTCGTCTGCGGCGCCGCGGGGACCGTGCTGCCCGGTGTCGGGTTGGTGTAGGTCACGGCCGTCATGTCCGGCATCGGAATGGGCGCGCGGCCGGGCGGGATCAGCTCGGGCGAGATGTTCACCTGCGTCGGCGCGCCGCCGGTGCGGTAGGCCGCGGCCCAGCTGAGCACGTTGGCCGCGTAGGCCGTGGAGTTGTTGTAGCGCAGGATCGCCCGCAGTTCCTGGGCTTGGTCGCGCAGGTTCAGCCCGCCCGAGCACAGGTACTTGCCCGCGGCGAGCGCGGCGTCGAAGACATTGTTCGGATCGGCGACGCCGTCGCCGTTCCCGTCGGCGGCGTACTGGGTCCAGGTGCCGGGCAGGAACTGCATGGGGCCGACCGCGCGCACGTAACCACCGCTGGCGGCCTTGATGATCTCGTTGCCCGGCAGCGTGCCGTCGAGCGCGGGGCCGTAGATCGGGGTGACCGTGGTGCCGGCCGCGTCGGTGCGTCCGCCGCTCGCGTGCCCGGATTCGATCCGGCCGATGCCCGCCAGCAGACTCCAGGACAACCCGCAGTCCGGCGTGGACGACTCGAGCGCGAGTTCGGCGTTGCGGTACGCGGCGAGCACGATCTCCGGAATGCCGAGCGCGCCGCCGACCAGCGGCAGCGAGATCTCCTGCAGCGGCACACGTCCCGCGAACGGCGCCGAGCCGTCCAACGGGGTCATAGCTCGCAGTTTGCGGGGAGCCTCCTGGGTGACCGGCAGCAGGCCGACTGTCTTAGACAGTCCCGTGTCGCTCGCGGCGCCCGAAGCTTCGCTCGCCCCAGCGGGATTCGTGGACGAAGCCAGTAAGGCCTCCGGTGCGGTGGGCGCGCCCGTCGAAGACGTGGGATCGGAGGTGGAGCCGGTGGCGACGAGACCGGCGACGACCAGGGCCGAGACGGTTATCGGAGCAGATATACGCATTCAGCCACACCAATCCTTACGTCGTTTGAGCGGCTGTCCGGGACATTCCAAATTCTGGCCGCTCGGGACAACGTTCTCCAGGTTACCCACCAGTCAGGTAGTTGTTCGGTATTTCCGGTCAATCATCAGCTACGCCCGGTGAAACCGGGCTCGACGTCTGCTTGCGACCGGAGTTTTTCTTGCGCTGCGACGTGGGGTTCTCCGCGCCGTCGAGGCGCTCGAGCATGTCCTTGATCTCCTCCAATTCCCTGCGCAGATAGTCGCGTGTGGCGACCTCGCCGACCGCGATCCGCAACGCTGCGAGTTCGCGGGCGAGAAACTCGGTGTCCGCCTTGGTCTGTGCGGCCCGCGTGCGGTCCTCCTCCAGCGACACCCGGTCGCGGTTGTCCTGCCGGTTCTGCGCCAGCAGGATCAGGGGCGCGGCGTAGGCGGCCTGTGTGGAGAACGCCAGATTCAACAGAATGAACGGGTACGGATCCCAGCGCAAGGCTATGACGAAGACGTTCAACGCGATCCAGACCACCACGACGATCGTCTGGATGGCCAGGTAACGCCCGGTGCCGAGGAAGCGGGCGACCCGCTCGCTGCTGCGCGCGAGCGCCTCTGCGTCCCAATCGATCCGGAACCGAGACTCGACCGGCGTCTCCAGCCGCTGCCGCGCGCCGCCGACCTTGTCACTCATGTCCGACGATCCCTTCGTGCAGCTCTTCCTGATCGCGCCAGTCATCGGGGAGCAAATGGTCGAGCACGTCGTCGACGCTGACTGCGCCGAGCAGGTGGTTCTCCTCGTCCACCACCGGTCCGCAGACCATGTTGTAGGTCGCGAAGTAGCGGGTCACCTCGCTCAGCGGCACCTCGGGGCGCAGCGGGGCGAGGTCCGCGTCGAGAATGCCGCCGACCAGATGGGCGGGCGGCTCGCGCAGCAGCTGCTGGATGTGCACCGAGCCGAGGTAGCGGCCGGTCGGCGTGGCGGTGGGCGGCCGGACGACGAACACCATCGAGGCCAGCGCGGGCGTCAGGTCGGGGTTGCGCACGCGCGCCAGCGCCTCGGCGACCGTGGTGGACGGCGTCAGGATCACCGGCTTCGGCGTCATCAAACCGCCCGCGCTGTACGGGGAGTGCTCGAGCAGCCTGCGGACGGGCTCGGACTCCTCCGGATCCATCAGGGCCAGCAGCGATTCGGCCTCGCCGACCGGCAGCTCGCCGAGCAGGTCGGCCGCGTCGTCGGGGTCCATCGCCTCGAGCACGTCGGCGGCGCGGCGCACCTCCAGGT
>NZ_BAGH01000342.1 GCF_000308715.1 Nocardia tenerifensis NBRC 101015 | reverse complement strand
ACGGGCGCGTCCGGCGGCCGCAGGTTTCCCCTGTCGGCCGTCGAATCCTCCACTCGATCCGGGGTCTCGGCCGATCCGGTATTCGTCGATTCGCGGGTCACTCGGGAAACTCTACTTGCGCCACCACGTAGTCCATCGGGTCGCGGCGAACGAATCGGTCAGAAAGCCGAAAACCGCCTCGTTGCGCGGAGTCCCGTTGCTGTTCGAGGTTTGGCTCGACGCGCCGCCGGGCAGATCGGCGAGCGGAATTCGGGTCAGGCTGTCGTGCAGTCCGTGCGGAATCGAGATGGGGCCCGACTGGCGCAGCGCGATTCGCGCCTGCTGCTGTGCGTCGACCTCGGCCGCGCATTCCGGGCACTGAGAAAGATGTTGGGCGGCGCGCAGATAGGCGTTCATCCGCAACTCGCCGTCCACATAGGCCGCGATCGCCTCGCTGGCCAGATGCTCGGTGGGACGGAATCGAGGCGGACGACGACCGGGCGTGCTGGAGTCGCCACTCATTCGGTGCTCACCCTTCCAACCGACATCATCCGATCCGTAGGGGTGATGCCGGCTTAGTCCAGCTCACCCGATACTTGCCTCAGCGGCGAACCGCTGCTCACTTCCATTATGCGCAAGGTAGTCGCGCAGTGCCTGCCGCCCGCGATGAATTCGGCTGCGGACGGTGCCGAGTTTCACGCCGAGCGTAGCGCCGATCTCCTCGTAGGAGAGGCCCTCGATGTCACACAGCACGACCGCGGCGCGGAACTCCGGCGCGAGCGAGTCGAGCGCGCGCTGCAGATCCGGGTCGAGGCGGGCGTCGTGGTAAGCCTGTTCCGGGTCGGGGCCCTCGGAGGGCACCCGGTCGTAGTCCTCCGGCAGCGCCTCCATCCGGATGCGGTTGCGGCGGCGGACCATGTCGAGAAACAGGTTCGTGGTTATGCGGTGCAGCCAGCCCTCGAAGGTGCCCGGCTGGTAGTTGGACAGCGAACGGAACACGCGGATGAAGGTCTCCTGGGTGAGATCCTCGGCATCCTGTGCGTCGCCGGAGAGACGGTAGGCCAGGCGGTAGACACGGTCGGCATGCTCGCGGACCAGGTCGTCCCAGGACGGCATGGCCGCCCGGTCACCGGTGGCATCGAAGGCAGCGGTGCCGGTGAGATCGACGGCGGCCTCGGCGGCCTCGGACTCGATCGGCAGAATCTGCTCGGGCAGGGTGGCGTGCTCACGCGCCGCATCGACCATGTGGATGGGGCTACCTCCTACTAGGGACCGTAAACTCGGAACTGGCGCTCGATCCGAAATCTCTTTCGGACCGGAATCCGTTACGTGGGGATACAACCGACAAGCTGTAGGTTGTTGTTCCCGCGCGTCCCGCGTCGAGCCGGTCGGCTGGTCTTGCGTTGCCCCTACTCTTTCCTGTCCTGATATGGCCTGGATATGGAGATGCTGAGGGACACCTGAGAAAACTGGCGCGGAGATTGCCCGGCGGCGCGTGTAGTTCGGAACGCGGATACAACCCGCCCAGCATTAACCTCATAGGCGTGGCATCGAATGTGGAGCGAAATCTCGCCTACGTGGAGGAATCCGTCGTGGAAGACGAGATCCTCGTCAGCGCGCGCGAACGGTCCGCCGAGCTCGGCGCGGTGCCGGTGCCACCGTCGGTCGGGGCGTTGCTGAGCATGTACGCGCAGCTGCTCGGCGCCAAAGCGGTGGTCGAGGTGGGCACCGGCGCGGGTATCAGCGGACTCTGGTTGCTCGACGGCATGCGCGAGGACGGTACCCTGACCACCATCGATTCCGAGCCGGAGCACCAGCGCGCCGCCAAGGAGGCTTTTCGCGCCGCCGAGATCCCGCCCGCGCGCACCAGGCTGATCAACGGCCGCGCGCTCGACGTGCTGCCCCGTCTCGCGGACGGCGCCTACGACCTCGTGTTCATCGACGCCGCGCCGCTCGAGCACCCGCAGTACGTCGCTCAGGCGGTGCGGCTGCTGCGGGTCGGCGGCGCGATTCTGCTGCATAACGCGCTGCTCGGCGGGCGGGTACCCGATGCGGCGCACCGTGATCCGGCGACCCAGGCGGTGCGGGCGGCCACCCGGGCGATCGCCGAGGATCCCGAGCTCACCAGCGTGCTGATTCCGGTCGGCGACGGATTGCTCTGCGCCTCACGGGGTTAGCGTCGCGCCCCGCGCCGCGGATATCCGTATCGACATCGCGGTTTCCTTGCCGCACACCGGGTATTCACCCGGCGGAGGTACAGCAATGCGTGGGCACGAACTTTTGGAAATCGGTCACATCGGCCACACCGTCATCGAAACTCGATCGAGTTGGCTGCGGCCCACGCTGATCTTCTTCGGATTGATCATCGCCTTCGCGGTGCTCGCCATGGTCGTGGTGATTAACGCCGATTTCGACACCGGCCCAGCGAAAATCACACCCACGCACGGGCCGTGCGAACCGTTCTGCACCGCACCCGCCGCACCCGCCGCACCGGCCGCGCCGGGTCGATAGTCCATACCGCACGAGCCACGCGCACCCTAGGTGACGCGTGGTTTCCTGCTGTCCGGGTGTCGCGAATCTTCCTGGGGTGCTGAGGAATTGCGCGCACGAATGTGTGATAGGTCACGGAATGCGAAGGCCCGCAAGGGATGTACGATGGCCGGTTCGCCTTCGACAGGACGCGTTCGGTGGGGAGGCCGATCACGAACGCGCGAGGGCCGACCGGAACGCCGACGACCGACCCCGGAGGGGTGGGCCGGTCGCCGGCGCCGTTCCGGCCGGGGGAATGCATTCCGCGACGGCGCGGCGATTCGGGGAGGATGCTGCTGAGAACGCGTCCGGTAGCCGGAGGTCGCGGACGGGCGTGCGGAAGAGGTGCGATCCGAGTGATCTACTACATCCTGAACAACAGCAACAACGATGACGACGGACGCCCGCAGATCCACTGGGGCGGCGCGATGATCGCCTTCGCCCTCGTCCTGGCCGCCGCGATCCTGGTGGTCTACCTGGTCAGCACCGCCGACTTCGGCCAACCGGCGAAGTCCACGGTGCCGCGTACCCCGGGCCCATGCGCGCCGTTCTGCCCCGCTACGCCCGCGCCGTAGCGTCGATCGTCGCCTCGTCCACCAGCGCGCGCGCCCGCGACCACTGCGCGGCGACGGCGGCCAGCCCGGCGGCCTCCTGCGCCA
>NZ_BAGH01000343.1 GCF_000308715.1 Nocardia tenerifensis NBRC 101015 | reverse complement strand
CACCGACGCCACGCACTCCGAAGCGCGGGCCGCGATCGACGCGGCGACGGCGGCGGCCCCCGGCTGGCGGACGCTGCCGTTCGACGAGCGGGCCGCGGTCTTCCTGCGGGCCGCGGATCTGCTGGCCGGGCCGTGGCGCGAGACTGTGGCCGCGGCGACCATGCTCGGGCAGTCGAAGTCGGCGCAGCAGGCGGAGATCGACGCGCCGTGCGAGCTGGTCGACTTCTGGCGGTTCAATGTGGCGTTCGCGCGCGGCATCATGGAGCAGCAGCCGGAGTCGAGCGCGGGGGTGTGGAACCGGCTGGACTACCGGCCGCTCGAGGGGTTCGTCTACGCCATCACGCCGTTCAACTTCACCGCCATCGCCGGGAACCTGCCGACCGCGCCCGCGCTGATGGGGAACACGGTGGTGTGGAAGCCGTCGCCGACGCAGACTCTTTCGGCGTTCTACACGATGCGGTTGCTGGAGGCCGCGGGCCTGCCGCCCGGCGTGATCAATATGGTGACCGGCGACGGCGTCGACCTCTCGGAGGTGGCGCTGGCCGATCGGCGGCTGGCCGGCATCCATTTCACGGGCTCCACCAAAACCTTTCAGTACCTATGGCAGCAGGTCGGCGCGAATATCGGCCGGTACCACGGTTATCCGCGGTTGGTCGGGGAGACCGGCGGCAAGGACTTCGTCGTCGCGCACCCGTCCGCCGACCCGGATGCTCTGCGGGCAGCGCTAATTCGCGGGGCGTTCGAGTATCAGGGGCAGAAGTGTTCGGCCGCCTCGCGCGCCTATATCGCACGCTCGGTGTGGCGCGAGATGGGCGACGACTTCCTGCACCACACCGGTGAGCTGACCTACGGCGACGTCGCCGATCTGTCCAATTTTGGTGGGGCGGTGATCGATCGGCGGGCGTTCGACAAGAACGCCGCCGCCATCCGGCGGGCCAGGGACGCGGGGGTCGCCATCCCGATCGGCGGCGACTGCGACGACAGCGAGGGGTATTTCGTCCGTCCGACCGTGTTGCTCGCCGACGATCTGCGCGACGAGTCCTTCGCCACCGAGTATTTCGGCCCGATCCTGTCGGTGTACGTCTACGACGACGCCGAACCCGGTGCGTACGAGGCGATCCTGGCCGAGGTCGACGCCGCGGCGCCCTACGCGCTGACCGGCGCGGTGTTCGCGCGCGATCGCCGGGCGATCGAACAGGCCGGCGCGGCATTGCGTTTCGCGGCGGGCAACTTCTACATCAACGACAAGCCGACCGGCGCGGTGGTGGGCCAGCAGCCGTTCGGCGGCGCCCGCGCTTCCGGCACCGACGACAAGGCGGGCTCGCCGCTGAACCTGCTGCGCTGGGTGGCGCCGCGCACCCTCAAGGAAACCTTCGCCCCGCCCACCGAGCACCGCTACCCGCACATGGACGGGTGACCCGATGAACCCCCTGCGTCCCCTCATCCTCGCGGCGGCGGAGTCGCCGCGAATGAAGCGCGCCCTCACCAACATTCCGGTCACCGCCGACATCGTGCGGCGATTCGTCGCGGGGGAGACGCGCGACGACCTCATCCGGGTGGCGCGAACGCTGCTGGACAGCGGTCGGCTGGTGAGCGTGGACTTCCTGGGGGAGAACACCACCGACCGGAGTCAGGCCGATGCCACGGTGGTGGAGTACCTTTCGTTGATCAACGAGTTGGCCGCGCTGGAACGTCCGGCGCTGCCGGGGATCGACGCCCCGCCCGTGGAGGTGTCGGTGAAGCTGTCCGCGCTCGGCCAGGCCCTGCCGGGCGACGGCCCCGCGATCGCCACCGAGAACCTGCGCATCCTGTGCACCAAGGCCGTGCAGGCCGACGTGTGGGTGACCGTCGACGCGGAAGACCACACCACGACGGACGCGACCTTGGCCACGGTGCACGAGCTGCGCGAGGAATTCCCTTGGCTCGGTGCGGTTCTGCAGTCGTATCTGCGACGCACCGCGGCGGACTGCCGCGCGCTGTCCGGTCCGGGCTCGCGAATCCGATTGTGCAAGGGCGCTTATCGCGAACCGCACGACGTCGCCTTCCAGCGCGCGTCGGAGGTCACCGACTCCTATCTGCACTGCCTCGAGGTGCTGATGCGCGGCGACGGCTACCCGATGGTGGCCTCGCACGATCCGGCGGCGATCGCCGCCGCCGAACGCCTCGTCGCCGAAACGGGCCGTGGCCCCAACTGTTTCGAGCATCAGCTGCTGTACGGCATCCGCGACGGCGAGCAGCGCCGCTTGGCCGCCGCGGGGAACGCGGTGCGCGTCTATGTGCCCTACGGCAGTCAGTGGTACGGGTACCTGACCCGCCGATTGGCCGAGCGACCCGCCAATCTCGCGTTCTTCCTCCGCGCCCTCGTCGGCGACTGAGGACAGCGGCTACACCAGCGGTTTCCCGCGCCGCAGCCGCCTGCGCAGATCGAACAGGTAGAGGTTCAACGGAAACAGCCTGACCTGCTTCGGCATTCGGTTGTGCACGACGGAGAGGCCGCGCAGCAGCCGATCGAACCGGCGCTGGTCGCGTTCGGTCCAGGTCATCCGCATCTCGCCGCGCACGTGCGGTGGCAGCAGCCCGGTCACGATAAACCGCTGGAGCCGCGCGAAGGCGAACCGGATGGGCCACGGCATCATCGCGAGATCGATGAGGCCGTCGAAGTACTCGCGCAGGGCGGGCTCGATTCGATACTGCGCCAGGTTCTCCTCCCACCACGGGAAGAACTCGGCGCGGTCGGCGGGCCACATGTCCGGGCGCATCTGCAGGGTGGTGCCGAGCCGGGCGCTGTACCGGTAGAGCGCCTCGGCGGCCGCCGGATCCAGCGGGCCGTGCATGCGGGTGTAGAGGTCGTCGATGCCCCAGTAGATGGTGGCCGCCACCCACAGCTGCAGCTTCGGGTCGAAGGCGTTGTACTTCACCGGGCTCTGCGGGCCGGAGTGCACCGGGCGGTGCGAGCGATTGACGGCCTCGCGGTAGGCCGCGCGTTCCTCGTCCGAGCCCATCATGGCGACGGCGATATAGGTCAGCGTGGTGCGCAGCCGCTTCACCGGGTGCAGGGTGACCTTGCCGCTGTCCACCGTGCTCTCCAGCACGCCCCGGCCGACCGGGCGCAGGCTCAGCTGCATGATGACGTTGGCGGTCCCGCCGAGGAAGGCGGCGATCCCGTCCATGTACTGCTGGACGCTCTCCGGTGTGAGCTGCTCGGCTCGATTCGGCGCGGGCTCGTTGACGTCGATTGGCAGCGGTGCGGTCATCGTTGACCTCGTCTTTCAGGCCGGGAGCGCCCGTTGGGAGCAATGAGAAGATTTATAACTCACTTTCTCATCACCTCGTTAGCCATGTCAATGATGCGCTGCGACACGTTCTGTGTCACCGTTTCGCCGCGCGGATAGGGTGGTAGGCATGGCGAGGCTGACCAGACTGCTGCCGCTGGTGCGCAGCACCGGGCCCGAAGACGGCAATCAGGCGCGCGTGCTCGACGCCGCGCTGCTGGCGTTCCTGGACTTCGGCATCAAACGCACCAGCATGGTCGAGGTGGCCAGGCGCTGCGGGCTGTCGCTGGCCACGCTGTACCGGCGCTTCGCCAGCAAGTCCGACCTGATCGAGGCGGTCGGGCTGCGGCAGACGCGCGAGTTCGTCGAGGAGGTCGACGCCGCGCTGCAGCAGCAGGTCGACCGCGACGCGAGCGCGCAGGAGCAGATCGTCGAGTTGTTCGCCGCGTTCATCACCGGGCTGCGCGACAACAAACTTGTGCACCGACTGCTGGCGACCGAGCCCGAACTGGTGCTGCCGTACCTCACCATCAAGGGCGCGCCCGTGCTCGAACTCGGCCGGGACTACGTCGCCGAGTTCATCGCCCGGCTGCAGCGGGAGGGCAAGCTGCCCGCTTACGACCCGGAGCCGCTCGCAGAGATGATCGCGCGCACCGCGTTGTCGCTGGCGCTCACGCCGCAGACCGTCATTCCGCTCGAGGACGAGGTGGCGATCCGGCAGTTCGCGCGCGATCACATCGTGGTGTCGTTCCGGGTGCCGGGCGGCGAAAACTAAGCGCCACAGGGTGATTGATGAACTAGACCAGCGGTAGCCCGAGCCGTCGGCGCAGACGCAGATCGAACAGGTAGGCGTTCATCGGGAACAGGCGCGCCTGCCGGGGGAGCAGGGCCTGGGTGGCGCCGAGCGTGCGCATGATGAGGTCGAGCGCGCGATCGTCGCGCGCGGTCCAGGTGAAGCCCATCTGGTCGCGCAGGTGCGGCGGGAGCAGACCCGCGACGAAGAAGCGGTGCGGGCGGCCGAATGCCAGCTGGATCGGCCGGGGCAGCATCCGCAGATCGATCAGGTCTTCGAAGTACGCGCGGATCGGCGGATCGATCACGGTGGCGGCCAGCCGCGCGTCCCAGTACGCGGCGAAGGCCTGCCGGTCGGCGGGCCACATGTCTTGGCGCACTTGCAATGTCGTGCCGAGGCGGGCGCTGTATCGGTAGAAGGCGTCGGCGGTCGGCTCGTCCATGGGGCCGTGCATCCGTTCGTACAGATCCTTCGCGCCCCAGTAAAGGCATGCGGCGACCCACAATTGGAGGCTCGGGTCGAACGCGTTGTAGCGCACCGGGCTCGACGCGGACGAGCGCACCGCGCGATGCGAACGGTTGACCGCCGCGCGGTAGTCGGCGCGCTCGGCGTCCGTGCCGAGCATGGCGACGGCGAGGTAGGTGATGGTGGTGCGCAGCCGCTTCACCGGGTGCAGCGTGACCTTGCCGCTGTCGACGGTGCTCTCCAGCACGCCGTAGCCGACCGGCCGGGTGCTGAGCTGCATGATGACGTTCGCCGCCCCGCCGAGCAGCCCGGCGACGCCGTCGATGAACTGGGTGATGTCGAGTTCGTCGCGCGGTGGAGTCTCGGGCGGCGTCGCGCGAAGTGGCCTGGTCATCGTCGACCTCGTCTCACTGAGAAAGCTATGCACTCACGGTCTCACCGCCTCATCTCACGTGTCAACCGTCACCTCGAGCGGGTGATCCACCTGTGATCCGCCGACGTGTCGTGAGCGCGCGGGAGGGAGCGAAGTAGTTTGGGCGCATGCCATTCGGTCCGCCGCTGCTGCTCAGTTCTTTGAATCCGCTCGCCGTCGCCGGCGGTGCGGACATTCCGGACGCCGTCACCATCGACGGCGTGACCCTCTCGCGCAGTGACCTGCTCGGCGCCGCGACCTCGGTCGCCGAACGCGTCGCCAGGGCCGAACGGGTCGCGGTGCTGGCCAAGCCGACGGTGACCACGGTGCTCGCGGTGGTCGGCTGCCTGATCGCCGGCGTGACCGTGGTCCCGGTGCCGCCGGACTCGGGCACCGCCGAGCTCGCGCACATCCTGGCCGACTCCGGCGCGCAGGCCTGGCTCGGCGAGGCCCCGGAGGGTAGCGAACTGCCGGTGGTGCCGGTGCGGGTGCACGCCAGGTCGTGGCACACCTACCCCGAACCCGACGCCGCCACACCGGCTTTCGTGCTCTACACGTCCGGGACCACCGGACTGCCGAAAGGCGTGGTGCTGAATCGCGGCGCGATCGCGGCCGGGTTGGACGCGCTCGCCGACGCGTGGGCCTGGACCGCGAACGACGTTCTGGTGCACGGCCTTCCGCTGTTCCACGTGCACGGTCTGATCCTCGGCGTGCTCGGCCCGCTGCGGGTGGGCAGCCCGCTCGTGCATACCGGCAAGCCGACCCCGCAGGCGTACGCCGCCGCACGCGGCACGCTGTACTTCGGGGTGCCGACGGTGTGGTCGCGCATCGTCGAAGATCCCGACGCCGCACGGCAATTGGCCGGGGCACGGCTGCTCGTCTCCGGCAGCGCGCCGCTGCCCGTCCCGGTCTTCGAGCGGCTGCGCGAGCTCACCGGTCACGCGCCGATCGAGCGCTACGGCATGAGCGAGACCATGATCACGCTGTCGACCAGGGCCGACGGCGAGCGCCGTCCGGGCTGGGTCGGCACTCCGGTGCGCGGCGTGCGGACCCGGCTGCGCGACGAGTCCGGCGCCGACGTCGCGCACGACGGCGAAAGCATCGGCGGCCTCCAGGTTTCCGGCCCGATGCTGTTCGACGGCTACCTCGATCGGCCCGACGCCACCGCCGAGAGCTGGACCGAGGACGGCTGGTTCAAGACCGGCGACGTCGCCGCCATCGACGCGGACGGCTTCCATCGCATCGTCGGCCGCGAATCGGTGGACCTCATCAAATCCGGTGGCTACCGCATCGGCGCGGGCGAGGTGGAGACCGTGCTGCTCGGCCACCCCGACGTAGCCGAGGCCGCCGTGGTCGGGCTGCCCGATCCCGACCTCGGCCAGCGCATCGTCGCCTTCGTCGTATTACGCGGCGGCGCAGCGGGTTCCATCGAGCAGGACCTGATCGGGCATGTGGCCGAGCAACTCTCGGTCCACAAGCGCCCGAGGGAGATCCGCGTGGTCGACGCCCTGCCCCGCAACGCCATGGGCAAGGTGCAGAAGAAGCGCCTTACCTAGTCGTTGGCGTGCAGGGCGGCGTTGAGCTCGATGCCGGTTCCCTTGCGCGCCACCACTTCCACCGCGCCGGTGACCGAGTTGCGGCGGAACAGCAGGTTGTTCTGCCCGCTGAACTCGGCGGCCTTGACGACGGCGCCGTCGGGGGTGGTGACCGTTGGTGCCCGCGGTCAGGTAGAGGCCGGCCTCCACGACGCAGTCGTCGCCGAGCGGGATGCCGACGCCCGCGTTGGCGCCGAGCAGCGAGCGTTCGCCGATGGAGATGACGGTGGTGCCGCCGCCGGAGAGGGTGCCCATGATGGAGGCGCCGCCGCCGACGTCGGAGCCGTCGCCGACCACGACACCGGCCGAGATGCGGCCCTCGACCATGGAGCTGCCCAGGGTGCCCGCGTTGAAGTTCACGAAGCCCTCGTGCATCACGGTGGTGCCGGAGGCGAGGTGCGCGCCGAGGCGCACCCGGTCGGCGTCGCCGATGCGCACGCCGGTGGGGATGACGTAGTCGACCATGCGGGGGAACTTGTCCACGCTGTACACGGTCACCGGCCCGCGGGCACGCAGCTTCAGCCGGGTGGTCTCGAAGCCCTCCACCGCCGCCGGGCCGTGGTTGGTCCACACCACATTGCTGAGCAGGCCGAACTGACCGTCGAGGTTGACCCCGTGCGGCTGGACGAGCCGGTGCGAGAGCAGGTGCAGCCGCAGGTAGACGTCGTGCGCGTCGGTGGGGGCGGCGGAAAGATCGGCGATCGTGGTGCGCACCGCGACCACGTCGACCCCGCGCGCTTCATCGAAGCCGAGCAGCGCCGCGAACTCGGCGGGCGCGTCGTCCAGCCGCTTCGTCCCGGTCTCGGCGAACTCGCCGAGCTCGGGATTCGGGTACCAGGTGTCCAGGACGGTCCCGTCCGCGGTCACATTGGCGATACCGACTGCTGCTGCTCCCTTATTGCTCACGTTCACAAAGGTTACCGACCCCGGATCGACCGTCTCCACCCCGTGTGCCGCAGCACACGGCGACTCGGCCGAGCAGTGCTCGGCCCCGCCGCGGGCGGTCGTAGGGTAAGGGCGTGACCCTCGACCTGCGCGCTGACCCGATTACGCTGACCGCTGCCCTCGTCGACATCCCGAGCGTCTCCCGCGACGAGCTGGCCATCACCGACCTCGTCGAACGGGCGCTGCGCGAGCAGACGAGCGGGTTCGAGGTGCTGCGGCACGGCAATGTGGTGCTCGCGCGGACGAATCGGGGGCTGCCGACGCGGGTGGTGCTGGCCGGGCATCTGGACACCGTGCCGATCGCCGACAACGTGCCCGGTCGCTTCGCGGTGAACGACGCGGGCGAGCGGGTGTTCTACGGCTGCGGGTCGGTCGACATGAAGTCCGGCGACGCGGTATTCCTGCACCTGGCCGCGACGGTCGCCGAACCCGTGCACGACCTGACGTTGATCTTCTACGACTGCGAGGAGATCGCCTCGGAGTTCAACGGCCTCGGCCATATCGAGCGTGACCTGCCGGGCTGGCTCGACGGCGACCTCGCGGTGCTCGGCGAGCCGTCCGGCGGCTGGATCGAGGCGGGTTGCCAAGGGACGCTGCGGGTTCGGCTGTCCACCGCGGGCGTGCGCGCGCACTCGGCGCGAGCCTGGCTGGGCGACAACGCGATTCACCGCCTCGCCCCCATCCTCGGACGGCTGGCGGAGTATCGGGCCCGCGAGGTCGACATCGACGGCTGCGTCTACCGCGAGGGTCTGTCGGCGGTGCGTGTGTCCGGCGGCGTCGCGGGCAATGTGGTGCCCGACGCCGCCGAGGTGGACGTGAACTTCCGCTTCGCCCCCGACCGCACCGTCGAGCAGGCCGCCGACCACGTCCGTGAGGTCTTCGACGGCCTGGAGCTGTCTTTCGAGGTGACCGACGCCGCCCCCGGCGCGCTGCCCGGCCTGACCGCGCCGGCCGCCAAGGACCTGATCGCCTCGGTGAACAGCCACGGTGGCGGCGGAGTCCGCGCCAAGTACGGCTGGACCGACGTCTCCCGCTTCGCCGCCCGCGGCATCCCCGCCGTGAACTTCGGCCCCGGCGACCCCAACCTCGCCCACAAGCGCGACGAGCACGTCCCGGTACACCAGATCACCGCGGTCACCGCCATGCTGCGCGACTATCTGACCGGCGCCACGTCCTGAAGCCGCACAACTGACGGAACCGGCCGGCAGCCCCCGGGCAAGCCGTCCTGCGCTAGCGTGGGGCGCATGTCCACCGACGCCGCTGACTCCGAGGTCGCCAACAAGCCGAAGTCGACAGCCAAGTTCCGCGGGCCGGTGATGTTCCGCCGCGACCGCAAGGACGGAATCGGCACCGCCGACCGCAACCTCCTCGACCGCCGCGGCGACACCGACTGGGTGCACACCGACCCGTGGCGCGTGCTGCGCATCCAGGCCGAGTTCGTCGAGGGCTTCGGCGCGCTCGCCGAGGTGCCGCGCGCGGTCACCGTATTCGGTTCGGCGCGAACGGGTCCGGACCATCCGGAGTACCAGGCGGGCCGGGCCATCGGCGCGGCGCTGGCCAAGGCCGGGTTCGCGGTGATCACCGGCGGCGGGCCGGGCGCGATGGAGGCCGCCAACCGCGGCGCGTGCGAGGCGGGCGGCTACTCGATCGGCCTCGGCATCGAGCTGCCGTTCGAGCAGAGCCTCAACGAGTGGGTCGATCTCGGCATCAACTTCCGCTACTTCTTCGTCCGCAAGACGATGTTCGTCAAGTACTCCGAGGCGTTCATCTGCCTGCCCGGCGGCTTCGGCACCCTGGACGAACTGTTCGAGGCGCTCACCCTCGTGCAGACCCGCAAGATCACCCGGTTCCCCATCATCCTGTTCGGCACCAGGTACTGGTCCGGCCTGGTCGACTGGCTGCGTGACTCGCTCGGCGGCTCCGGCAAGATCTCGCCCGGCGACCTCGGGCTGATCCACGTGACCGACAGCGTGGAGGAGCTCGTGCAGATCATCCTCGCCAACTCCGAGGCCGGCGTCGCCGACGACGCGCTCGGCACGGAGGATCAGTGGTGACGCAGCCCTACGCCGTCTGTGTCTACTGCTCCGCCAGCACCGCCGATCCGGACTACCTCACGCTGGCCGCCCAGGTCGGCACCGAGATCGCAAGGCGCGGTTGGCAATTGGTGTCCGGCGGCGGCAACGTCTCGATGATGGGCGCGGTGGCGAACTCGGCGCGGGCCGGCGGCGCCAACACCGTCGGGGTGATACCGAAGCATCTGGTGCACCGCGAGGTCGCCGACGTCGACGCCGACGAACTGGTCGTCACCGACACCATGCGGCAGCGCAAACAGATCATGGAGGACCGCGCCGACGCGTTCCTCACCCTGCCCGGCGGCATCGGCACGCTGGAGGAGTTCTTCGAAACCTGGACCGGAGGTTATCTGGGACAGCACAATAAACCCGTGGTGTTGTTGGATCCGAACGGCTTCTACCGAGGCCTTTTCCAGTGGATCGACGAACTCTACGACCGCAAGTTCGTGCCCAAGCCCGCCATGGACCGGATCACCGTGGCCACCGATCTGCCCTCCGCCTTCGCGGCACTGGAGGCGCGCGCACAACCTTCCTGATGAGGAGCGTTAACAGTGAGTTCTGACGGCAGCTCGACGGTGAGCCTCTTGGACCTGGCCAGGAACCTGCCCACGATGGCGCGGGAGGCGCCGGGCATGCTGCGCAACGCGGCGGGCATGCTGGTCAAGCCGGACGACAAATCCTCTGTGGGCCTGCATTTTCAGCGCGCCGCCCACCGTCACCCGGACCGTCCGTTCCTGCGCTTCGAGGGCGCGAGCTACACCTACGGCGAGGCCAACGCCGAGGTGAACCGCTACGCCTCGGTGCTGGCCACGCGCGGCGTCCGGCGCGGCGAGGTGGTCGGCGTGCTGATGACCAACCGGCCCGAAACCCTGTTCACCGTGCTGGCTTCGGTGAAACTCGGCGCGACCGTCGGCCTGCTCAACCATCATCAGCGCGATCAGGTGCTCGCGCACAGCTTCGGCCTGCTCGACAGCGTGCTCAACGTGGTCGGCGAGGAGTGCGCCGAGGCGCTGGACTCGCTGGCCGAGCCGCTGGCGAATGTGTTGTCGGCCAACGAGTTGCAGGCCGCCGCCGAGTTCGCGGACGCCACCGACCCGCCCGTCTGCGCCGAGATCACCGCCAAGGAACGCGCCTTCCTCATCTTCACCTCGGGCACGACGGGCCTGCCGAAGGCCAGCGTGATGACGCACCTGCGCTGGACCAAGAGCCTGGCCGGCATCGGCGGGCTCGGAATTCGCCTGCGCGGCAATGACACTCTCTACTGCTGCCTGCCGCTGTACCACAACAACGCGCTGACCGTCGCGTTGTCGTCGGTGGTGGGCGCCGGCGCGACGTTCGCGCTCGGCAGGCAGTTCTCCGTGTCCCGCTTCTGGGACGAGGTGATCCGCGAGCGGGCGACGGCCTTCATCTACATCGGTGAGCTGTGCCGGTACCTGCTCAACCAGCCGACCAAACCGTCCGACCGGCAGCACCGGGTCCGGCTCGCGGTCGGCAACGGCCTGCGCCCGGAGCTGTGGGACGAGTTCGAGAAGCGGTTCGGGATCAAGCGGATCGTCGAGTTCTACAGCGCCAGCGAGGCGAATATCGCGTTCATCAACGCGTTCAGCGTCGCCCGCACCGCTGGCTTCGGACCGCTGCCCTATGCGGTGGTGGAGTACGACGACGAGACCGGAAAGGCCAAGCGCGACAAGGACGGTCGGCTGCGCAGAGTGGGCGCCGGGGGCGTCGGCCTGCTGCTGTCCAAGGTGACCGACCGCGCGCCGTTCGACGGCTACACCGACAAGTCGGCCTCCGAGGCGAAGCTGGTGCGCGACGGTTTCGCCGACGGCGACGTCTGGTTCGACACCGGCGACCTGGTGCGCGATCAAGGCTGGCATCACATCGCGTTCGTGGACCGGCTCGGCGACACGTTCCGGTGGAAGGGCGAGAACGTGGCGACCACCGAGGTCGAGGGCGCGCTGGGCCGGTCGACGGCCATCGCCCAGGCGGTCGTCTACGGCGTAGACGTGCCGGGCGCCGACGGGAAGGCCGGCATGGCCGCGGTGACGCTGAGCCCGGACGCCGAGTTCGACGGCAAGGCGCTCGCAGACCTCGTCTACCAGCAGCTCCCCGCCTACGCCGTCCCGCTGTTCATCCGCGTCGTCGACGAGTTGGAGCAGACCTCCACCTTCAAGAGCCGCAAGGTCGAACTGCGCAAGCAGGGCTACGCCGCCGACGGCGACGGCGCCCTGTACGTCTTGGCCGCCCGCTCCGACGGCTACGTCCCGTTCTACGACGACTACCCGGCCGAGGTGGCGGCGGGGCGCGTGCCGAAGGGGTAACCGTCCCAGGGCGGGACGGCACGGCGGGGCAGCTACAGTCGATGAATGTTCAGCACCACCGCGTCGCCGCTTCCTACTCTGTGCGGCAAGCCGGTGGCGACCGATCGGGCGCTGGTGATGGCGATCGTGAATCGCACGCCCGACTCGTTCTACGACAAAGGGGCCACCTTCACCGACGAGGCGGCCATGGACGCCGTGGCGCGCGCCGTGGACGAGGGCGCGGACCTGGTCGATATCGGCGGGGTGAAGGCGGGGCCGGGGACGCTGGTCGACGCGGCGGAGGAGTCGCGGCGGGTGATCCCGTTCGTCGCGGCCATCCGCGCGAAGTACCCCGAGCTATTGATCAGCATCGACACCTGGCGGGCCGAGGTGGCGCTCGCCGCAGTGCGGGCCGGCGCGGACCTGATCAACGACACCTGGTCGGGCGCCGACCCCGACCTGGTGCACGTGGCCGCGGAACAGGGCGTCGGCCTGGTGTGCAGCCACACCGGCGGCGCGGTCCCGCGCACCCGTCCGCACCGGGTCCGCTACGCCGACATCGTGGCCGAAGTGACCGAAACGCTGGTGCGCGCGGCGGAGAACGCGGTCGCGGCGGGCGTGCGCGCCGACTCGATCCTGATCGATCCGACCCACGATTTCGGCAAGAACACCTATCACGGGCTCGAGTTGTTGCGGGGAGTGGACGTTCTTGTAAATACCGGGTGGCCGGTCCTGATGGCGCTCAGCAACAAGGACTTCATCGGGGAGACTCTAGGTGTCGATCTTTCCGAACGGTTGGAGGGCACATTGGCAGCAACAGCATGGTCGGCCGCCGCCGGCGCCAGGGTCTTCCGGGTCCACGAGGTCGCCGCGACCCGGCGGGTGGTCGACATGATCGCCGCGATCCAAGGCATCCGGCCCCCGGCACGCACCCTGCGAGGTTTGGTATGAAATTCCACCACCCCCATGGCCGCGAAGACCGCCCCGCGTGGGCGACGACGAATACCTGGGACAGTCCCCACTGGTCGGTCGAGGAACTCGTGGCCGCCAAGGACAGCCGCACCGTCTCGGTGGTGTTGCCCGCGCTGAACGAAGAGAACACCGTGGCCGACGTGGTCGCCAGCATCATGCCGCTGGTCGGCACCCTGGTCGACGAGCTCGTCGTGCTCGACTCCGGCTCGACCGACGCCACCGCCGAGCGGGCCGCGGCCGCGGGCGCCGAGGTGATCACCCGCGAGCAGGCGGTGCCCGAGCTGGATCCGGTGCCGGGCAAGGGCGAGGTGCTGTGGCGCTCGCTGGCCGTCACCAGCGGCGACCTGATCGCCTTCGTCGACTCCGACCTGATCGACCCGGACCCCGCGTTCGTGCCCCGCCTGCTCGGCCCGCTGCTCACCGTCGACGCGATGCACCTGGTCAAGGCCTACTATCGCAGGCCGCTGCGGCAGGGCGGCGCGGTGGACGCGCACGGCGGCGGCCGGGTCACCGAGCTCGTGGCCCGCCCGCTGCTCGCCGCGCTGCGCCCCGAACTCTCCCAGGTGCTGCAGCCGCTCGGCGGCGAGTACGCCGGCACCCGCGAGCTGCTCACCTCGGTTCCGTTCGCGCCCGGCTACGGCGTGGAGATCGGCCTGCTGCTCGACACCTACGACCGGCTCGGCCTGTCCGCGATCGGTCAGGTCAACCTCGGCGTCCGCACCCATCGCAACCGCCCGCTCGCCGACCTCGGCGTGATGAGCAGGCAGATCCTCGGCACCGTGCTCGGCCGCAGCGGCGTGCAGGACTCCGGCGCCGCACTCACCCAATTCCCCCTGATCGGCGACGCCTTCACCGCCCACAGCACCGAGGTTTCCCTCGCCGACCGCCCACCCATGAACACCCTGCGCCCCACCTGGGCAGCCGCCTGAGCCACCGCCGACGCGAATCTCCTTGTGGGCCTGCGTCTTTCGCCGGGCAATCGTGGCTGCGCAACCATGCCGCCGACGACCCGGAGAGCGGAATGCTCTGCGGCTCCGTCAGTTACGCGAGTGCACCGAGCGCCTTCGGCTGGGACGGCTCAATCAGACGGGCGGTTCGCGGAGCGGCGGACACCGTCGACGCCGACGCGCCCGAGGCCGACATCTCGTCCGAGCCGGTCGATGATTTCGCTCCAGCTGGAGCTGGCCTGACTAGCTATGCCCGGCACCGGAGGCGGAAAAGTGGATGGGACCGTCCAGGCGATCGAGGGGGCGGGCGGAGGCGTGGCCGCGCTCGGCGAGGATCTGGGCGGTGATGGAGATCGCGGTCTCGTCGGGGGTGCGCGCGTTGAGGTCTAGGCCGAGCGGGCTGCGCAGGCGAGTCAGGGCGGCCTCGGTGACTCCCTCGGCGCGCAGGCGATCGAGGCGCTCGGCGTGGGTGCGGCGGGAGCCGAGCGCGCCGACGAAGGCGAGGTCGTCGATGTCCAATGCCGCTGCGATCGTCGGCACGTCGAACTTGGCGTCGTGGGTGAGCACGCAGACCACCGTGCGCTCATCGAGGCGCCCGGCCTCATGTTCGGCGCGCAGGTACCGGTGCGGCCAATCCACCACGACCTCGTGCGCGGAGGGGAATCGTGCGGCGGTGGCGAAGGTTTCGCGGGCGTCGACGACGGTGACCCGGTAGCCGAGCTGACGGCCGATGCGGCTGAGCGCGCGCACGAAATCGTTGGCGCCGGCCAGGATCATGCGCGCGGGAGCGGCGAAGACCTGAACGAAAACCCTTGGGCGCGAGGAGACGCCGGCCTCGCACTCGTCGGCGCCGACCACGCCGCAGTGCCCGGCGGCCAGCAGCGCGAGCGCGTCTCGATCGACGTCGTGCCACGGCTCGGCGGAGTCGGGGCGCAGCAGCTTCCACTCCGCGGTGGAGTCCAGCCTGGTCGCCAGCGCGACGGGGCGCCCGCTCGCGACCTCGTCGTGCAACTCCGCGAGCACCGGTGCGCGCTCCGGCCCTACCCGCTCGAGGAACACCTCGAGCTCGCCACCGCAGGTCAGCCCGACCGCGATACCGTCACCGTCGGCGTAGCCGAACCGGTCGGTCATCGCGTGACCGGTCGCGAACACCTGGCGCGCCGACGCGACGACCGCGGCCTCCACGCAACCGCCCGACACCGAGCCGAGCACCTCGTCCGCCTCGGTCACGATCATCGCGGCGCCCAGCTCTCGCGGGCCTGGGCCGGTCGTGTCGACCACTCGCGCCAAGGCCACGGAGCCCTCGGCGGCCAGCGTCGTCAACTGCTCGAGCATTGCGCGCACAGGCACGGTTCCTCTCCCGAGCGGACACCTGGAATAGGCCGGTCACCTCGAGCCTAGCTATCGGCGGCTCCGGACTCGGTCGGCCGCGGCGCGGCCGCGTGCTCCATCTCCGGCGCGAGCAGGCGCTCGTCCTGCTCCGCGGACGGCGCGTCCTCCTCGGCCAGTCGCGCCTGCAACGCGGCGACGGTGAGCTGATCGGACGAGCCGGTCGGCCGGCGCAGCACCGCGACGATCAGGACGATCAGGCCGAGCACCAGCACGGCGCCGCCGACCGCGACAAGCGGGTTCATCGCTGCCTCCTCGGGTCACACATCGTCGGTCGCCTCGCGGAGTACGAGGCCGGAGGGGATGGTGCCGGTGCGGAAATAGGCGGCGAAGATCTCGGCCGCCTCCTCGGCCGCGAAGGCCTCGGCCGGATGGATCCAGGGCGCCGCCATGCCCTCCGGCACCTGGACGCAGATGCTCGGCTCGCCGTCGCGGCGTTCGGCGCGGCCGACGACGGACCGGCGCGGCGTGCCGTCGGCGACGGTGTGCAGCTCGACGACGAGTGTGTCCGCGGATCCGATGCACCGCAGGTAGTCCCGGCCCGGCGCGGAGCTGATGGCGGGGGTGATGTCGGCGGAGCGCAGCGGCGCGGGCAGCCGGGTCAGCTGGATCGAGTAGCGGTGATGGCCGTCGAGCCTGCGCAGCGGGCGCAGGAAGTTGTCGATGGCCTCGTCGGCGCCGATGAACAACTTCAGCCGATCGCTGTAGGTGACGCGGTGGGTCGCGCGGATCGGCTCCGCGGCGTCGACGACGCCGGACCGGGCTGGCTTCGGCCGCTCCGTCCGGACAGTCGGCGCCGAACCGGCCGCCATCGAACGTTCAACACTCATCGAAGCTCACCTAACGCATAGTTACCTTCCAGCTATTCAAGCATCGCATAGGGAACCCGTGGGCGGAGGGGTGTGGTGATCTGAGCCACACTTCGGGCGCGGCGGGCATCGGCGTGCGCCGTCGCACGGCGGCGCACGGTGGCTCTCAGCGACGAATACCCGATGCAGGAGACCTGTTTTCGGGGTCGTGCCGATAGACCGGCGTCAGCAACTCGGCCTCGAGCGGCTCGCCGGTCGCCCGGTCGAACCGGCAGGCCACGAGTACCGAGAACAGGTGGGTGCTCGCCCGCTCGTGCAGGGTGGCCAGGCGGGTGGCCAGCAATCGGATGGCACCCAGCGAGCCGGGCGGGTGCATGCCGTCGATCATCAGCACCGAGCCGCGCCCGTCCGGTCGCGGTAGTCGCGCCAGGTAGGCGATGTCGTGCGGGTCGGGGCCGCCGGGCCGGTAGACCCGCCGCGCCGCCCGATCCTCGATGCCGCGCCGGGCGTCGCCGGCCCGCGCCACCGCGCGCCGCAGTCGCGGATCGGCCGCGATCAGCTGGCGCACGCTCGGCGAGAGCTCGGGCCCGCCGAGCACGATGAGACCGTCCCGGTTCAGGTCGATGGGCCGTCCGGGCAGGAAGTGCTCGATCGAGGCGGTGAAGCCCAGCTCGCGCAGCAGCTCCACGAGCCGGTGCGGCGCCGCGGGATCCGGCGCGCCGATCACCCGGCCCGCGCGCACCTCCGGCACCAGCACCGTGAGCGTTCCGTGCCCGAAGAACAAACCCTCCGGCGCGGGACCCTGGGTGCTCACCTGATGGATGCGCGCGCGGGAAAGCCCGGCTGCCGCACCGATTCTGGCGAAGGTCCAGCCCTCGGCGTGTAGCTCCCTGATCACCGCGCGACGAATCCTGGTGAGTTCGTTGATGGTCTGCTGGGCCGCCGCCACCCCATCGGTGGCCGCCTTCAGTCGCTCGACCTTGTCTTCGATCGCGAAAACACGCGCCACGTCATCGGCCGACATGTGGGAAGTCTAGACAGCTGGACAGGGCAAAGTGTCTAGATCGCTTGACACTGCGGCCTTCTCGTGACACCTACGCGCCAACCCGACGGGCGGCGGTGGCCGCGTAGGACAGGCGATGTCCGGCGGCCGAGTGGGGACGGACTCAGGTGGCGTCGTTGTCGATCGGCGGACGTTCGTTGCGCTCCAACGGCTTTTCCACCTTCGGCATCGGGTAGTCCGGCATCCCGCTGCTCGTGCCGTAAAGGTCCTTCTTGTCCGGCAGCGCGTCCTCCATATTGCGGAAGATCGAATCATCGCCGTTGAGAAGGTGTTTGGTCACCATCGAGCGGGGCGTCATGCCGCGCAGCTCGTTGAGGTCGGCCAGCGGCTTGCGCAGGTCCTCGAATTCCGGGCCCAGCTCGTCTTTCAGCTGCGCGGTCGCGCCGCTGGCGTAGTCGCGCACCTGACGCAGGCTGCGCGTGGTCCAGCGAACCGCGCCGGGCAGTCGCTCCGGTCCGAGGATCACGAGGGCGGCGACGAGCAGGATCATCATCTCGCTCCAGCCGATATTGCTGAACACGTCCTCAGGTTACCCGTCTACCCCCGCGGTGGCTCGGTCGCCACTCAACCGGCGACCTCAGTCGGATTCCAGGGTGACCGGCACGTCCACCTGCCTGCCGTCGCGAATCAACACCACGTTCACGGTCTCGCCGATCGCCCGCGACTGCACCGCGACGACCAGCTCGTCCGGGCCGGTCACCTCCCGGTCGCCGACCTTCACGATCACGTCCTTCTCCACGATCCCGGCCTTGGCCGCGGCGCCGCCCGCCACCACGTCGGCGACCTCGGCGCCGCTCATCTGCTCGTTCGCCACCACCTTCGGGCGCAGGCTCAGGCCCATGGTCGGGTGGTGAATCGAGCCGTCGCGGATCAGGGTCTGCGCCACCTCGGTCACCCGGTCGACCGGGATGGCGAAGCCGAGGCCGACCGAGCCGCCGGTCTCGCTGCGGATCGCGGTGTTGATGCCGATGACCCGGCCGTCCATGTCCACCAGCGCGCCGCCGGAGTTGCCCGGGTTGATCGAGGCGTCGGTCTGCACCGCGTCGATCACCGCGTTCGTATCGCTGCCCTCGCCCTGCAGTTTCACGGGGCGGTGCTGCGCGCTGACGATGCCGGAGGTGACGGTCTCGCTCAGGCCGAGTGGGGAGCCGATGGCCAGCACCTCGTCGCCGACCTGGACGTCACTGGACTTGCCGAGCCGGGCCACGGTGAGGTTCTTGACGTCGACCTTGAGCACGGCGAGATCGGACTTGGTGTCGCGCCCGACGATGTGCGCCGGTACGCGGGTGCCGTCGGAGAATTGGACCTGGATGGTGGCCCGGTTGGACTTGTCCTGCGCGGCCATCGAGACCACGTGGTTGTTCGTCGCGACGTAACCCTGGCCGTCGATCACCACGCCGGAGCCGGTCGCGCCGTTGTCGCCGACCGTCACCCGGATGGACACGACGGCGGGCAGCACCGCGTTGGCGACCTTGGCGATCTGGCTGTGCGGCCGGTCGGTGTCCGCGCTCTGCTCCAGCGTCGCCTTGCGCGAGGTGAGGGTCGAGGCCTGTTCCGCGGTCAACCTGCCGACCAGCCCGCCGAGCACGCCGACGGCGAGCGCGATCAAGGCGAGCAGGGCCAGCGCCTTCGGCGCGACCCGGGAGCCGAAGAGGACCTCGCGCGCGCTGAGGCGCTGCGCCTGCGGCAACGGCTCGGCCTTCGGGTCGGCGACCGCGGGCGCGCCGA
>NZ_BAGH01000344.1 GCF_000308715.1 Nocardia tenerifensis NBRC 101015 | reverse complement strand
GGGCACCTCGCCGTTCAGCTCGCCAGGGTGCGCGGCGCGGCGCGGGTCGTCGGCGCGGTGTCGGACGCGGCGAAGGCCGAGTTCGTGCTCGGGCTCGGCGCCGACGAGGTGGTCGAGTACGGACAGCAGTCGTGGGGCGAGCCCGTGGACTACGCGCTCGACGCGGTCGGCGGGGAACTGCTCGGCCCCGCGCTCGCCGCCGTCGCCCCCGGCGGACGGATGGTCACCTACAGCTCCGGCGGCGGCACCATCGAGGCCTACGACCTGCTCGTCGGGGCCAAGTCGGTGATCGGCTTCCAGATGGCCCGCATCGCGAAGGGACAGCCCGAGCTGTACGACCAGTGGCGGCAGGAGCTGTGGCAGTACGTCGCGTCGGGTCAGCTGAAGCCCGCGGTGCACGCCGAAATCGCGCTCGAGGACGCCGCCGAGGCGCACGCGGTCATCGAGAGCCGCGCCAACCTCGGCAAGGTCGTGCTGATTCCCTGATCACGGGGCAGGCGCGGGTCGGGGGACCGCGCCTGCCGCGTAGACTCTTCTTCTCGTGAGCGAGCGAGCGAGCGAACCATCTAGCACAGCGTCCGAGACGAACGAGAATGCCGAGCGAAGCGAGGCAGTCTCGTGAGTCTCACCCTCGGAATCGTCGGCCTGCCCAACGTCGGAAAGTCGACGCTCTTCAATGCGCTGACCAAGAACGACGTGCTGGCCGCGAACTACCCGTTCGCGACCATCGAGCCGAACGTGGGCGTCGTCCCGCTGCCCGACCCGCGGTTGAACACCCTCGCCGAGATCTTCCACTCCGAGCGCATCGTGCCCGCCACCGTGTCGTTCGTCGACATCGCCGGCATCGTCAAGGGCGCCTCCGAGGGGGCCGGGCTCGGCAACAAGTTCCTCGCCAACATTCGCGAGGCCGACGCCATCTGCCAGGTTGTGCGCGTGTTCGCCGACGACGACGTGGTGCACGTCGACGGGCGGGTCGACCCCGCCGCCGACATCGAGGTGATCGAGACCGAGCTCATCCTCGCCGACCTGCAGACCCTGGAGAAGGCGGTCGTGCGGTTGGAGAAGGAAGCCAAGATCAAGAAGGACCGCAAGCCGGTCGCCGACGCCGCCAAGGCCGCGCAGGAACTCCTCAACAACGGCACCACCTTGTTCGCGGCCGGCAACAAGGTGGACACCGAACTGCTCAAAGAACTTTCGCTGCTCACCACCAAGCCCTTCCTCTACGTCTTCAACGCCGACGAGTCCGTGCTCACCGACGAGGCGAAGATCGCCGAACTCAAAGCCTCCGTCGCGCCCGCCGACGCCGTCTTCCTCGACGCCAAGGTCGAGGCCGAACTTCTCGAACTCGACGACGAATCCGCCCTCGAACTCCTCGAATCCATCGGCCAGACCGAACCCGGCCTGCACGCCCTCGCCCGCGCCGGCTTCCACACCCTCGGCCTCCAGACCTACCTCACCGCCGGCCCCAAAGAATCCCGCGCCTGGACCATCCACCAAGGCGACACCGCCCCCAAAGCCGCCGGCGTAATCCACACCGACTTCGAACGCGGCTTCATCAAAGCCGAAGTAGTAGCCTTCACCGACCTCGTAGCTGCCGGCTCCATGGCCGCCGCCAAGTCGGCGGGGAAGGTTCGGATGGAAGGGAAGGACTATGTCATGCATGACGGAGACGTAGTCGAGTTCCGGTTCAACGTGTAGCAGACCTGCGGAGATCTTCTCTTTCCGGCTGTCAAACAAGTCTCACTGCATTTGTTGCTGTAAGCTTGTTTGACAAGTATGGCTCGATTGAGGTATGCGCTGCCGGGAGTGTGACGTGAGTACTCGCGACCTGATAGGACTTCTCCGTCATGCCGGCGTTCAAGTAGTAGGCGGCGCGCCTGGTGGGTTAACTATCAGGAGTCCGCGAACAGGGGTTCCTGTCGACCTAGCATTGCGCATTTGGCCACGACGATTGACGATGAGCATGCTGCGCAGCGGCTCATCGCACTCGACACGTCGAACTTTGCATGTTGCGCCAAGCGCCGGCGCAGCAGTTTCGAGAGCTGCCATGTCGGGGGTTTTCGACTTGGTCATCGACGACCCGCCCTTCACTGTGATCGATGGTCAGGTGCTGACAGACGCGAGCGATCGCGGTGGCTCCGGCAAGGTCGGCCGTACTGCATGGGGCCGATGGGCTGTGCAACGGATTCTTGCTGTGGCCGGTAAGCCATTGACACAGCCTGTGCTGGCCGATTTAACCGGCATCAGTCAGCAGGCGGTATCGCAGGCGTTGCAGTTGATTCCCCTCGTCAGTCACGGTCGAGGTGGCTGGTCTGCGCCGATCGAGTCGCTGGATGCGTGGCTGAGCGAATATCCGGGCCCGAAGGGAACGGTGACGTACTGGTATGGGCTGGACGCTATTTCGGGACAGGCTGCGACCGCATGTGAGTTGCTGGAGGAATTGGAGCTGCAGTCGGTGATCTCCGGGGATCTCGCCGCTGATGAGTATTCGCCGTGGCAAGTTCCCTCAACGGCTTTGCTCTATGTTCCGGAGCTGGTCGATTTCACCCCCGTCGGGCTGAGTCCTGCCGATCGTCTCGATGCGACCATGCAGGTGGTGGTCCCGGACGATCCGACAATTATCCAAGTAGCGACTCACATGAGTACGGGTCGTCGGCATCCGACTGCTGACCCCGCGATCGTGCTCTGGGACCTCCTCAACACAAGTACGGGGCCTGCCGCAGATGAGGCAGCCGCGCGCCTGAAAGCGCACATCGCCGACGGAGCGTTCAGTGACTGAGCCGCGATCTGTCGAAGTGCAGATTATGTCCACCTCGAACGCATCCGACCTCGGGTTCCTAGCCCTCGCGGACCTAGCTCACGCTGCCGCCGAGATCGATATCGACGAGGACGGCGGATACCGTGTCATCGGCGGCCACATGGTGCAGTTGCTGATACACGCCTATCCGACACCGTCACTGCAGATTCGGGGGACCGCAGATGCTGATGCCGGCGTCAGCCGGCCGGTCGCTGCCGGTCAAAGCTTGCATCGGCGACTTCAAGAGCTCGGATACGAGGCTGAAAAGGGAAATCGATACGGCAAGAACAGCTTTGAGGGACGCATGACTGTGGACCTGCTTGTGCCGTTCGGCAGCACGGGGAGAACCAGCATCATCGAGGGTCGTGGATTCGACACGGCGCCCGGGTTGAGTATGGCGATCCAGTCACCTCCGCTCTCAGTCTCTGCTGAGGTGGGGTTGCGCGACGGTAACCGGATCCGCTTCACGGTGTTGATCCCGGACGTCGAAGCGGCCGTTATCTTGAAGGCCCTTGCTTGGGCAAGCCGACATGCGGAGAAGGATGTCGCCGATCTTTGCTCGCTCTTCGAAATAGCTCATCATTACCGTACGAGTATCACGCCGTGGCGGCTCCGAGAGGCTGCGCTCACTGGTACTCGACGAGACGCGGCTACCGCATTGGCGCAACTTGTTTCCCGCGTGGAACGTGGAACCGTCGACCGAAAGCTTTTCGTCTCTGGCCGAGCACGTTTCGGTGCGATGGTCCGAAACCTAGTCACGCTCAACTAAACGCGTTGGTCGGCTGCGCAACGGTGGTCGAGTTTCGGATCCACGTGTAGGCCTTCCAGGGCGGTTTGGGTAGGGCTTTTCCTCGTACGTCTCCGTGTGTGGTCGGTCCCGGCTGCGGAGATCTCGGCGAGATGACGTTCTTGTCGGTGGGGTCGCTTATCGTGTCGATGTGGCGCTCAGGGACTTGACGCGGGATGCGGTCATTGCGGCGATCAGGGAGTTCGACCGGGTTGGGCGTGAGCGGTTCCTGGTGAAGTACGGGTTCGCTGAGTCTCGGCGGTTGTTCGTTGTGTACGAGGGCAAGTTCTACGATTCCAAAGCTCTTGCCGGTGCCGCACACGCGTTCCTGAGTGGGCAGCCTCCCCTGCGAGCTACGGAGTTCTCCGGCGGTTGGAGCCATGCTGCGGGGGTGTTGCAGCGCTTGGGCTTCGACGTCATCGATCGGGTTCCCCTGTTGACGGTTCAGGAGCTGGTCCGCGCGATCGAGGAACTTCGGCCCGCGACGGTGGCGAGCGGTCCCATGCTGAAACAGGCAGTTGTGCTGTTGTGGGCGATCGGCCGAGCGCAGCGGGGAGCGGATCGGGTGTTGGTGTGGGAGCGGACACAGGCGGAGCTCATCCCCTTATTGAGCGCGCACCACAGATCCGGTGAGCGTCCTGAGGGGCGTCCGGACTACCCGATCGCGGCGCTTTGTCGTGCCGGACTGTGGACACTCGATACCTCGGCTGCCGTTCCTACCGCTCACGGTGATGCGCGGCTGCGCCGGTGGTTCGACGAACATCAGCCAGACGGTGGTCTTCCCGCGCCGGTCTACGAACTGCTCCGCTCGTCTGGTCTGGCTCGGGTGCAGGTCGTCACCGCGATCATCGACAAGTTCTTCGGGGACTTCGACTACGTTGCGGTGACGAAAGCGGTTGGCCTCGAGGGAGGCTCGGTCATCGACGACAATCCCGCGCTGACTGATGACGAGGCGAGTAGCGAGGATCCCAAGCGCGCCTACCAGGACTTGATCGACGTGGTCACGAACCGCGAAGCGAGCACCCGTGGGAAGCGGCGTCCGACAGTCGGCAATGATCCGATTCGGCTCGCCGCAGCCCAGAGAGCGGTCATCCTCCGCAGCGGAGGGTTATGCGAAAACCCTTCCTGCGGCAAGCCGGCCCCGGATCACACCGACAGCGGCCTCCCTGTTCTGGAGGTAGACCATGTCTCCGACATCGCCACAGGAGGCCGGGATCACCCGGTGCAGATGATCGCGCTGTGTCCGGACTGCCATGCGGTGAAGACCCGAGGGCGTTCGCGCCACCAGCTCCGCGAGCGCCTCCTCGTCGCCGCGAAGGAGCGTCACGAGGCTTGGTGCGGAACTGCGGAGTTACTCGAGGCTTAGGTCGCGCGGGCGCTGGCGGATGTGCTCGAGCTATCGAGTGTTTGAGCCGTTCCGTTCGGCTAACACGTGGTATCCGGCCTTATTGAACAGCACGGAATTTCGAGACGCGGAGAGCAGATGCGGAATTGAGTGAGCCCCCAGCCGGGTGGGTTGGGGGCTCACTTGGGCACGGCTCACCGATGCTTGTCGAAGGATTCGTGGAAATCGAGTGCTTCTTGGGGGAGGTGGGCGGCGCGGGGGAACATGGTGAGTTCGTATTGGGTGAGGGCGGTTTCGGGGTCGGTGGGGTGGGCGGCTATGGCTTTGGCGAGGTCGGCGCCGTCGAGCATGGCGAAGTTGGCTCCTTCTCCGTTGGGGGGTGCTAGGTGGGCGGCGTCGCCGATGAGGGTTACGCCGGGGACGCGGTCCCAGGTCTGGCCGGTGGGGAGGGTGTATTGGGGGCGTAGGAGGGGTGCTGTGTCGGTTTGGGTGATGAGGGCGGTGAGTTCGGGTGCCCAGCCTTCGTATTCGCGGACGATGCGGGCGGTGGCGGCGGCTGGGTCGGTGAAATCGATGGTGTCGAACCATTCGAGGGGTCTGGTGAGGATGGCGTAGGCGTGCAGAGTCGCGTTCTTTTCCCGGTGCGCGAAGAGTTCGCTGGTGGGGCCCTGGGCGATCATCGATCCGTCGCCGACGATTTTCGCGGTGGCGGGGTGGTTGACGTCGGCGTTGAACAGGTAGGTCTCGATGCCCGCGGCGCCGGCGTACTCGGGGACGGCGGCGGTCAGCAGCGGACGGACTCGCGACCATGCGCCGTCGGCGCCGACCAGCAGGTCGGTGGTGACGGTGGCGCCGTTGGCGAAGGTGAGTTCGTGGCGGCCCGCGCCGAGGGGACGGACTTCGCTGAGCTTGTGTCCCCACTGGACGGTGCCGGCGGGGATCGAGTCGAGCAGGATCTGGCGGAGCTCGGCGCGGTACACCTCGGGGCGGCCGCCGGAACCGTCATCGGCATGGTCGGCCAGGAGGGTGCCGTCCGGACCGACGACCCGCATTGCCTGGTGTCCCTCCAGGATGATGCCGCGGAATTCATCCATGAGGCCGGCCGTCTGGAGGGCGAGTTGGCCGTTGTAGTCGTGGATGTCGAGCAATCCGCCCTGCCCGCGCGCCATGGGGGAGGCTTCCGCCTCGTAAATCGTCGCCGCGATGCCGTGCAGGTGCAGGACGCGGGCGAGGGTGAGGCCGCCGAGTCCGGCGCCGACGATGGTTACCGGAGTGGCGCGATCGGTCTGTTGGTCTGCGTATTCGGTCACGTCGAAGAGCGTGCCGTGTGGAAATTGCATCGAACTTGCGTCGTGCTTGCGTTCGTCATGCGCGCACGGAATTCACCGCTGACGCAGCGTCGTCTCGGCAATCGCCAGGAAATCGCGCAGCAATTTCTCGCGCCGGTCCGCGACGGCGGCCAGGCACGCCTCGGCCACGGGGGCGTCGGTGACGGTGATGTGGACGAGGTCGGGGCGGGCGTAGGAGCGTGCGACGCTCAGCGGAATGAGTGTGATCCCCTGCCCGGAGGCGATGAGCTCGAACTTCTCCTCCAGTGACGTCGTGCGTCTGTTCGGCACGTCGAGCATCCGTTCGCCGTGGAGGTCCGCGAGGGTGAGTTCGGCGCGGTCCGCCAGCGGGTGCGTCGCGGGCAGGCAGGCGACCCTCGGCTCATGGCCGATCGGGATGACCCGCAGACCCGACTCGTCGAATGGTCGCCGCAGGTAGCCGACCTGGGCCCGGCCGTCGCGCAGCGGCGCCTCGCGCTCCCACCAGCGGGCAGGCACCACGTCGGTCTCGACGTCCGGATGGCGCGCGGCGAACGCCCGAATCGCCTCGGACACATGCAATCCCGTGGAGAAGGCGACGACGAGCCGCCGGACACCGCGATCGATGTCGTGCACGCGCCGCACCGCCGAGTCGACCGTCGTGAGAATGCCCTGCGCCTCCTCGTACAGCTGCTGCCCGGCGGCCGTGAGTTCGACGCTGCGGGTGGTCCGCACGAACAGTGTGCAGTCGAGTTCCTGCTCGAAGGCCCTGATCTGGCGGCTGAGCACCGGCTGCGCGATATAGAGCTGTTCGGCGGCCCGGCCGAAGTGCCGCCGCTCGGCCACCGTGACGAAGTAGCGGAGCTTGCGCAGGTCCAGATCCATACCTCGAGGGTATCAACGGGCGGCAAAGGGTATTGGACGGTCGCCGGTGGCCGCCCCGAGACTCGAATCATGATCGTTGTTACCGCCCCCACCGCCCAGATCGGTGGCCGGGTCCTGGAAATCCTGCTCGAACAAGCACCCGACGAGAAACTGCGCGTCATCGCGCGCGACCCGGCGAAGCTGGCCGACTCGGTCCGCGACCGCGTCGAGGTCGTCACCGGCTCGCACGGCGACGCCGAGACCGTCGACCGCGCCTTCGCGGGCGCGGACGCCGTCTTCTGGCTGGTCCCGCCGGATCCGCGGGCGCCGAGCCTGGAAGCCGTGTACACCGAGTTCACGCGTGCCGCCGCCAAGGCCTTCACCGCTCATGGGGTCGGGCACGTCGTCGGCGTCTCGGCGGTCGGCCGCGGCACCCCCGTCGCGGAACGCGCCGGGCATGTGACCGCGTCGCTGGCCATGGACGACCTCATCGCCGAAACGGGCGTGGCCTACCGCGCGCTGGCCAATCCGTCGTTCATGGACAACCTTCTGCGGCAAGTGATTCCGATCCGCGAGCACGGCGTGTTCACCGATATCGTCGACGCCGACCGCGCAGCGCCGCTGGCGGCCACCCGCGATATCGCCGCCGTCGCCGCCGGCCTGCTGCTCGACCGCTCGTGGACCGGCACGGGCGAGGTCCCGGTGCTCGGACCCGAGGATCTTTCGCCGAATGACATGGCGCGCATCATGTCCGACGTGCTCGGCCGCCCGATCCGTTACCAGCGGCAGTCTATCGATGACTTCCGCGCCGCGTTCCTCTGCCGCGGCGGCAGCGAGGCGATGGCGCAGGGCTTGATCGACATGATGTGGGCCAAGGACGCGGGCCTCGACACTGGCGTGGCGCGCACACCGGAGACCGAGAGCCCGACGACCTTCCGCGAGTGGTGCGCGGAGGTCCTCGCGCCCGCGGTCGGCGGGTGAGCGATAGCTAGGTGTACCAGCTGAATTGATAGTCGGGGCTGGTGGAGCTCGCGGTGTCGCGGATGAAGCCCACCGCCTCCACGATAACGTCGCCGTCGGCGGTGGTGCCGATGAGGATGCCGAGAAAGCCGCCGTCGTCCCTCGAACGACACGTTGGCACCCAGGCCGGGATCGGCTGTCGCCGTTACGTTCTCGGACAGATAGCACTCGAAACCGGACGCGATGATCAAGGGATGGTCGGCCCGCTGTCCGAAAGCGTGTACTGCCGTGTACGTTTGGCCTTGGTTCGGGGTGGGCTGCTTCGGCAGCAGGAGGAGATGAGGGTTTCCATGGTGCGGGGTATTCGGCTGCGTGCGATCGCAGGTGCGCTGCTGGCCGCGGTGACGTTGGTATTGGTGTTGGCGGGGTGTGGGTCGAAAGGGTCCGACTCCGCCGCCCCCACGTCTAAGGCGACCGCCACGTCGGTCGCCGCGAAGACGATGACGCCGACGAGTTGGGCTCCGTTGCCACCCCATCCCGGTGTACCGCAGGTCGAAGCATCGAAGCGGGGTGATCAGGGTGCACCCGCCGTCCAGCCGCCGCCCGGGGGCACCGACAACTGCGGCCAAATTCTCTGCGGTGAGCCGCCCGCTCCGCAACCCGGCGGTACCGACAACTGCGGCCAGATCTTCTGTGGCGAGCTACCCGCTCCGCGCCCCGGCGGGACGGACAACTGCAACGACAACTGCGGTGCGCTCTGCACGGAGCGGTTCGATTACACGGGCGATCCACGGTCGCCGGCCGAGATCAACGCGATCGCTCAGCAGACGGGAAAGTGCCCGCCGCCGCCGATCAAGCCGACGCCCACGCCTGCCCCGTCGTCGACGACGCCACCACCCGCCACCACGGTGACCACGTCGCCAGCTCCCGAGCCGACGGCGACCACCACCGCCAAATAGGGACCCGGAGCACGCCGACTTGACCTGAACCTTTGTTCATGTTCGACGCTTGCCTGCGACACCAGCGCACGTCGAAAGGAATTGGCATGTCGGAAAATCCGGTCAAGGTCGCGGTCATCGTGGGAAGTACCCGGACGGGACGGTTCGGGCCCACGGTGTCCGCCTGGTTCGTCGAGCATGCCCGGCGGCGTGGGGACGTCACGCTCGATCTCATCGATCTCGCGGAAGACCGACTGTCAGAACATGTCTCGGGGACGTCTATCAGCGCTCGGCTGGCTGCCGCCGATGGTTTCGTCGTCGTGACTCCCGAGTACAACCACAGCTACCCGGCCCCGCTCAAGAGCGCGATCGACAGCCACTACACCGAATGGCAAGCCAAGCCCATCGGATTCGTCTCCTACGGCGGCGTCTCCGGCGGCCTGCGCGCCGTGGAACACCTGCGCCACGTCTTCGCCGAACTGCACGCCGTCACCGTCCGCGACACCGTGAGCTTCCACGGCGCCGCCCAACTCTTCGACGCCACAGGCAATCCCACCGACCCCGCCGCCCCCGCGGCCGCCGCCGACCAACTCCTCGACCAACTCCACTGGTGGGCATCCGCCCTCCGCACCGCCCGCACCCAAAACCCTTACGCGGCCTGATCAAGCGGTGGCGCGGTGCGGCCCAGGATGATCCTTCCGCCGGATGCAGGCGGCCCCGGCACGCGGAAGCGCTGCGCCACAACGCTCTTCGCGCCGACCCTGCATGATCCGGCCGAGGTCGCCGGCGTCCACTCCGGCGCGTGCGCGCGCCAACGCGGCGCGCAGTGCGGCCTCGGGATCCGGTCCCTCCGGTCCCCAGCCCCGCGACATCGCCGCATCGATCTCGTCTTTCGACAACACAAGGGCGATGGTCTCGTCGAGTAATCCGGCGGCGACGACGGTACGAATGAGACCTTCCGGCGCCGGTTCCGGTCGGAAGTCCCAGCCGTCGAGGCCGATGTCCTCGGCGAGCAGGTCGAGCAAGACCAGGGCTTGCCATAGTTCGGTGGCTTCGTCGAGCGTGAGCCGCCCGCACTGGATCAACGCATTCGCCATGTCGTAGGCGGCGTCGGCCCGGCGCGGGCCCGCGCAGAGGACCTCGATGAGGCCGACGTCGCCGACTATCCGGCTGGAGAAAACGACCCGATGCTGCTTGCCCAGAACATCGAGGGTGTTCCAGCCCGCCAGCCGATCCCCACTGCCCCGGTTGCTCAGCGGATGGCTACCCGCCGGATTGCCGCACAGCGCAAGGAGATCCACCAGGACCGACTCGCATTCGGCAGGAGGCAGGTCCTCGAGGTACTCGACGAACGCGTCGGAGAACTGGATCTCCGCCTGGTCGCCGGGGAACGACTCGCCCTTCCTCACCGATTCGCGACGCGCTCGGCCGCGATGGCACGCACCCTGGCCTCGTCGACCCCCAGCCGGACGCACACCTCCGCGAGGTCGAACGTCCGCGTCCGGTTCGACGCGAGATCGGCCGCGGCATCGAGGATCGCGAGCTTGGCCTCGCGAATTTTGCGCAGGTCCTCATCGATCCGGTCGGCCGAGTCGACCACTGCCACGGCCCGGCCGTGACTGGTCAGTATCACCCGCTGCTCTTCGCTCGCGGCGACGAGTCCGGAGACGCCTTTGCGGGAGGCGGTGGTGATAGGCACTCGGACAGATGTCATCTTGCAAAACTACCTAGATATAGCTAGATATGCAATCACCGCGTGGGGAGGGGGTCGGGGCAGTTGTTCGGGGTGGGGGTTTTGGTCAGGTGGGCGGCGAACCATTGGATTACTCGGGGGGAGACGGCTTTTTCGTTGTGGTTGTCGTGGCCGACACCGGGGTTCCACTGGGTGGTTACGGGGGTGCCTGCGGCGCAGTAGCGTTCGACCAGGGCGGCGGTGAATTTCGGGGGGACCAGTTGGTCGTCTAGGCCTTGGGCGAGGTAGACGGGGGTGCCGGGGGACATGTCGGGGGCGCGGTTGTCCTCGAAGGCGCGTCGCCAGCGGGGGTCGGCGAGCGGATCACCTTTGAAATAGTCGCCCATGCCGGGGATTACGGTGAGCCGGGGGAATAGCGCGGCGAAAGGTGTTGCGGCGCAGCCTGCTTCGGCCAGCTCATGATTGCGGGCGGCGGCTTGGGGAGTGAGCAGGGCGTTGGGGTCGAGTTGGGGATAGGCCTTGGCGTACTGGGTGGTGAGGAAGGGGACGACGGCCCAGCCGTCGAGGAGTTGGGGTGGGCGCTCGCGCAGGATGCCCGCGATATCGGAGGCGGGCGCGGTGGCGGCGTCGGCGACCAGGTGCAATTCGGGTGCGTAGGTGGGGGATTGGGCGGCGGCGGCCAGCGAGACGAGTCCGCCCTGGGAGACGCCGTAGATCAGCATGTCGGTGCTCGCGCCGGTGCCGGGCAGGTTGCGGGCGGCGCGGGCGGCGTTCACGGTGTCGCGGCCCTGGTCGGCGGCGACGAGGTAGTGCTCGCCGTCGCCGGTGCCCGCTGCGCCCGCGTAGTCGCTGGCGGCGACCACCCAGCCGCGCCCGAGCGCGTCGTTGAGCCACGGCATGGACGCCGCGATCCCCGACTGCCTGCTCGGCGCGCACTCGGCGCCGAGGCTCACGGTGCCGTGCGCGAAGTTGAGGATGGGCCGGTCGGCACCCTCCGTGAGCGGCGTCCAGACCATGCCGGACGACACCGTCGGGGCGCCATTACGGTCTTGCGACCAATACAGAATGCGTTGACCGCGGCCGTTCACTCCGGGCAGTGACATCGGCGAGGAGCGGATGACGGTGCCCGGCGGCTCCGGTGAAACCCCCTGCGGCACTTCGTAGAACGCGGCCAGCCGCGCCTGTTCCGCGTCTTGTCGCGCGGCCTGCGTGACGACGGTCCCGTACCAGCCGGCCACCACGGCGAGCACGATTAACTGCACGCTCACCGCCGCCGGACGCCACCAGCGCAGCGCGCTCAGGCGGGGGAGGGGCGCGGTCAACCGGACGCCGCGGACCACCATCGCCACCCCGGTGCTCACCAGCGAGAGGATGGTCCACGCGGTGAAGTCCAAGCCGGTGCGGAAGGGCAGCGTCGCGAGGATCGCCCCGGCCAGCACCTGCCAGCCCGCGAGCGCGGCGGACGCGACCACGACGTCATCGCGCCGCGCTCCGGCCAGCAGCCCGCAGCCGCCGAGCGCGATCCAGAACGCTCCGACCCACACCAGCGACAGCGACACCGGCATGGTCGACGCGGCGATACCGAGGACGCCGAACCCCGCCGCCAGCACGGCCTCGACACCCAGCGAACGCCGAGCGTGAACGAGCCGCCTCGGCGCCTCGCCGTCGGTTCGCGTCATCCACCATCGCGCGGCAGCCGATGCGCCGAGCAGCAGCATCGCGACCGCCACGACAAACCGTCCCTCGATCAACGAGACGCCGAAGGGCGAGTAGAGCAACACACCCGAGAGGATCACGGCGAGCCCGGGCAGCCACCACGCGATGCCGCGTACGTCCCATGTCCGGGCCTTGCCATCGCTCACCAGGGCCTCCGTCCGTCGATCACGCGGCAAAAAGCTCGATGCCGACAACTCTACGGACGGCCGACGAGCAATCCCTGTGATCTTGCCCGTACGCCCGCGCTCAACGGCGACGTACCTACGAGAGCGGTTCCACGGTGGCCCCCGCGAACAACGGAAACACGGAGATGTCGGGGGTGGCTTCGGCGGTCTCCTCGCCGATGTAGAGGTCGAGATGATGCGGTCCACCCGGCCCGGGGATGAACTCGTCGCCGATGATCCACTCGGCGGACTGGAATTCGGTGCAGGGCGGGGCGGATTCGGGGTCGATGATGCCGCAGTCGGCGAGGCGCAGCCGCGTGCCGGGCGCCATCCCCTCGGCGGCGGCGCTGCGGAACGGTTGCAAGATCTCGCCCCCGGCGTCGCGCGGCTGCGTGTCGAGCCAGAAGCCGATGTCGTAGGACCAGTTCAGGTAGGTGCCCGCGTTGGCCCCGCTGGTGATCCGGCCGGTGCCCTCGTCGCGGACGGCGTCGACGAAATCGCTGGGCAGCTCGCCGATTCGGGCGTCGGAGTCGGCGCAGTCGAGGTCGAGGCAGCCGTGCACCGTCTCGCGGGGGCCGTCGTGGTACGACTCGACCGCGGTGTAATACACCGTGACGGTCCAGTCGGACCACTCGTCCGCGCCGGCGTCGCATCCGGCCGCCAGGACCGTCACGGCCAGCAATACGACACCCAGCCTCACACCTCGATCGTACGGGGGCCGGGCCGAGTCAGGCTGCGGCGGACCGGAACTGGGCCGCGTGCTCGACCGCCCACGCGCGGAACGTGCGCGGCGGTACGCCGGTGACCCGTTCGACGGTGTCGTGCACGACGGAGGTGAAGGCCTCCAGCGCGGTGGCTCGCAGCGCCATGATCGCGTCCGCCATGTCGGCGGGCACACCGTGGTCGATGATCGCCCGGCGTGCTTGTTCGGGCTCGACCTCCACGAAGCCGAGCCGTCGGCCGATGACCTCGCCGAGGACGGCGGTCTGCTCGGCGGGCGAGAGCGCCTGTGGTCCGCTCACCGTGTACACCTGCCCGTCGTGCCCGTCGGTGGTGAGCGCTACCTGCGCGACGGCGGCGATGTCGCGCGGATCGATGACGGCGATCCGCCCCTGACCATAGGGCGCGTACACGGCCCCGTGGTCGCGGATCGTGCCCGCCCAGTGCAGCGCGTTGGACATGAACCCGAGCGGGCGCACGATCGTCCATGGCACGCCGGACGCGCGCACCGCGTGCTCGCCCGCGCGGTGCCAGGTGGGGATCGGGTCGGTCGCGGTGTCGTCGCCGGTGCGGCCCGACGACAGTTTGACCAGGCGCGCGACGCTCGCGTCGGCGGCGGCCGCGGCGACCACGGCGTCGTGCTCGGGAATCGCCGGGCCGGTGGACAGCAGGAATACCCGATCCACACCGCGCATCGCGGCGGCCACCTCACTGCGGTCGCTCAGATCGGCGCGGACGACTTCGACGTCGGTCGGCAGTTGCGCCGTCGCCGGGTGCCGGGTGGTCGCGCGTACTCGCTCGCCCGCGGTCCGCAAGTGGTCGATCAGGGCGCGGCCGACGGTTCCGGTGGCTCCGGTCACGAGAATCATGATGTCGCTTGCTCTTTCGATCGTGCGGGCGATCCCGTCGAGCGCCCGCTGCCTGGACCAGAGTGCGATCGGCACGGGGAACCACTCCATCTGCCGCATGAGATCGGTGGAAACTTTCCATGCCGGATGGTGATATGAAAGGAATGACCACACTGGACGAGGTCGATCGCGGCCTGATCCACGCGCTGCACATCGACGGCAGGGCGCCGTTCGCCCGGATCGGCGCGGTCCTCGGTGTGTCGACCCAGACCGTCGCCCGGCGATACCGCCGGCTCCGCACCGAGGCTGGCCTGCGCGTCGTCGGCCTGCCGAACATGGACGGAATCGGCAAGGCGCAGTGGCTGGTTCGGCTCACCACCACGACGGCCGCCGCGCGGACCCTGGCCGGCTCCCTGGCGGCCAGACCCGACACCTCCTGGGTGAAGCTGGTGTCCGGCGGCACCGAGATCCTGCTCATCGTCGACGTCCCGTTGGGTGCGCAGACCTCGCGATCCCTACTGCTGCACGACATTCCGCGCACGGCCGGAATCACCGGGGTGTCCGCGCATTTGGTGCTGCACATCTATCACGGCGGCCCCGGGGTATGGCACGGCCACGTCAACGCGCTGAACACCGCTCAGCAGCAACAACTTCGGGTCGAAGCCGCGCCGCCGCGACAGCGCGAACTCGCCCCCGCCGAGACCGCTCTGCTCGCCGCGCTGAGCCGGGACGGCCGCGCCGGCCTCACCGAGCTCGCCGCGGCGACCGGCTGGTCACCCGCGACGGTCACCAGGCGACTGACCGAGCTGCGCGCGACCGGCGCGCTCTTCTTCGACGTCGAGTTCGACGACGCGCTCCTCGGCGCGACCACGCGGGCGCTGCTGTGGATGTCGGTCACCCCGGCCCGCCTCGACGCGGTCGCCACCGCGCTGGCAACGCACGACGAGCTCGCCTTCGTCGCGGCAACCACGGGGTCGGCGAACCTCGTCGCCCAGGCCATGTGCCCGGATCCCGCCGCCCTGCACCGATATCTCACCGGCCGTCTCGGCGCGATCGATGCGATCCGAACGCTCGAGACCGCTCCGGTCCTCGCGACGGTGAAGGCAGGCGGGCGGGCGGTGTCGGAGTTGAACAAGCTTGTGCGCTAGCGAATCAGCGGTGGCCGCGGCCAGGGATTCTCCTCGATGTGCTCGACGGACTGGTTGAACCGCGCGATCAGCCTGCTCAACTGATCGACGTCGGTATCGGCCCAGTCGGCGACCACCGCCCCGATGCCTTCGCGGCTCTGCCGCCGATCGGAGGCCAGCACATCCAGGCCTTTGGTGGTGGCCTGAATCTTGCGGGCGATGCCTCCGCTCGGGTCGGGCACGCGGTCGACGAGCCCCTGTTTGAGCATCGCGCCGACCTGGCGATTGATTGTGGAGATATCGAGCTGGAACGCCTCGGACAGCTGGCGCAGGCTCAGCGGCTCGTCGAACTCGAGCCTGGTCAGGATGAGGAATGCCGAACGGTCTAGCTGGAAGCCGGGGCGACGCAGCAGCGACGCGGGAAAGTGCCTGGCTAGCAGGGACAACTCGAAGACCAGGCGGGAGAGCGCTGCGTTGTCGTCGGCGGGACCGAAATCGGACATGGGCCTCACTATGTCGGGTGCGTCACGTTTTATCCAATTGTGCACCATACACAACATGTGTAGCGTGCACATAGTGACTGTTGCTGCCGACGCGTCTTCGACCGTCTCCGATACCGACGACCGAAGGCGTCCCACGCCGGCGGTTCTCATCGCGACCCTCGGAATGGTCGGCGTCGTCGTCTCGCTCATGCAGACGCTGGTCATCCCGATCATTCCGTCGCTGCCCGACCTGCTGAGCACCTCGGCGTCCAACGCCTCCTGGGTGGTCACCGCCACGCTGCTGGCCGGCGCCGTGTTCACCCCGATCAGCGGCCGGCTCGGCGACATGTTCGGCAAGCGACGGGTGCTGTTCGTCAACCTGCTCTCGCTGGTCGCCGGATCGGTCGTCTGCGCGAGCTTCTCCGCGCTGATCCCCGAGATCGTCGGCCGCTCCCTGCAGGGCGCGGCGGTCGGCGCCATTCCGCTGGGCATCAGCATCATGCGCGACGAACTGCCCGCCGAGAAGGTGGGTTCGGCGATGGCGATCATGAGCGCGACGCTCGGCGTCGGCGGCGCCCTCGGCCTGCCGCTCGCCGCCGCGATCGCGCAGAACGCGGACTGGCACGTGCTGTTCTGGACCGCGGCGGGGCTCGGCCTCATCTGCGCCGCACTGGTTTTCGTCTTCGTGCCGGAGTCGCCGGTGCGCACGCCCGCGCGGTTCGACTTCGGTGGCGCGATCGGTCTCTCCGTGGCGCTGCTGGCGCTGCTCATTCCGATCACCAAGGGCGCGGACTGGGGCTGGGGCAGCCCGACGACCCTGATCCTGTTCGCGGTGTCGGTCGTGGTGTTCGTCGGCTGTGGCGCGTTCGAGCTGCGTCAGCGTTCGCCGCTGGTCGACCTGCGGGTCTCGGCGCGGCCGCGGGTGCTGTTCACCAATATCGCCTCCGTCGCGGTCGGGTTCGCGCTCTACGGCATGTCGCTGACCTTCCCGCAGCTGCTGATGGCGCCGGAGCAGACCGGGTACGGCTTCGGCTTGACCATGGTCAACGCCGGATTGGCGCTGGCGCCAACCGGTTTCGTGATGATGCTGCTCTCGCCGGTGTCGGCCAAGCTGTCCGCGGCGCGCGGTCCCAAGGTCACCCTCGCACTCGGCTCCGCGGTGATCGCGGCCGGTTACCTGTGCGCGCTGGTGCTGATGAACAGCGTCTGGGAGATCATGCTGGCGTCGATGATCGTCGCCGCGGGCGTCGGCCTCGCCTACGCCGCGATGCCCGCGCTCATCATGGGCGCGGTGCCGATCACCGAGACCGCCGCGGCCAACGGCCTGAACTCGCTCATGCGTTCCGTCGGCACGTCGACCTCCTCGGCCGTCATGAGCGTCGTGCTCGCCCACATGACCATGCAGCTCGGCGTGCACGTGTTCCCGTCGCGCGACGGCTTCCACACCACCTTCCTGATCGCCACCGCGGCCGCCGTGGTCGCCATCGTGCTGACCACCTTGATCCCGATGCGCAAGGCGCCCGACGCGGCGACGACCGTCGGACACGCCTGAGCCGAAGTTGAAGCCGGCCCCGGGAAAACCGGGGCCGGCTTTGTCGTAGGCCCTGATCAAACCTCATCGGGTGGTAGGGCCTCGGTGTAGCGGCGGGCCAGGGTGCGGATGTGGTCGACGAGCTCCGGCGGGCTGTCCACGCGGAAGTCCATCATCAGCATGCTGAGGTAGATGGCGATGGTCTCCAAGGCGTCGGCGCCGGTCAATAGTGCGCAGCTGTCGGCGTCGATGGCCTCCACGACACCGACCGCGGGATTGATTCGGGCGATGACGGTTTCGGCGGGGGCGAGCACGGTCACGCGGGCGTGCACCCGCCAGCCGGTGCTCGCGATGTCTCGCATGACGAAGGCGACGAGGTCCTCGTCGGGCAGTGCGCGGGCGGCGAAGCGGCGCTCGGCCGCGTCCGGCCTGTTCGATCCTGGCGACGGGAATCGCGCTCCAGGAATGGCTTTCGAGCCGGTAGGCGACCAGGTACCAGCGGCGCTGCCAATTGATCAGCCGATACGGCTCGACCTCCTCGCTGCCCTCGGTCAGTCTTATCCGCACGGTGGCACCGTCGCGGATGGCGCCGGCCAGCGTGGTCAGGGTCGCGGCGGGGACGGGGGCGTCGGGTTCGCGGGATCCGGTGGTCGCGGGGCCGATGGCGGTGGCCTGGCGCAGCGCGGTCACCTTGCGCTGCAACCGTTTCGGCAGGATCTGATCGAGTTTGGCGAGGGCGCGGGTGACGTTCTCGCCGATGTCCGCGATGCCGGTGGCGCCGTCCTCGGCTAAGCCGACGGCGACCGCGACGGCGACCGCCTCGTCGTCGTCCAGCAGCAGGGGCGGCATGGTCGAGCCGCGACCGAGGCGGTAACCGCCGATCGCGCCCCGCTGCGCCTGCACCGGGTAGCCGAGTTCGCGCAGCCGCTGGATATCGCTGCGCAGGGTGCGATCGGTGATCGCGAGGCGCTCGGCCAGCTCGCGGCCGGTGTGCGCGCGGTCCTGTAGTAGCGCCAGCAAACGCAGCACCCGGACTGTGGTCGGCGTCACATCAACCCTCGAAAATTTTAGGAACGAAAGCAGCCTAATTGAGCCATAGGCTCATGTCAGAAGCAAGAAACACCGATCGAAAGGCCGAGACATGAACGCCGCCACCTCCTCCATCGCCACCCTCGAGCCGGTGTGGCGTGACGTCGTCGCCGAGTCCTACCGCGCGCTGGCAAACGTCGTCGCCGGGGTCCGCGACGACCAATGGCAGCTGCCGACGCCGTGCTCGGAATGGACGGTGACGCAGGTGGTTCAGCACGCGGCGGGCGACCAGCTCGCCTTCGCCGCGGCCCTCGGGATCGGAATCGGCCCGTCCGACAACCCCTTCGAGCCCTCCGGCACGATCGACGGATCGCCGACCGCGCTGGTCCAGGACGCGATCGAGCAGACCGCGGCCGCCTGGGCGACCGTCGCCGACGGCACCGCGACCGTCCCGACGCCGCTGCCGCACGGCGCGCTGCCCACCCCGGTCGCCGCCGTGATGGGCGCACTGGACGCCGCCGTGCACGCCTGGGACATCGCCGTCGGCACCGGCCAGCCGTCGCCGCTGACCGACGAGCTGGCCGGGTATCTGCTCACCGCCGCGCGCACCGCGCACCCCGCCCCGGGCAGCGGGCAGGAGGCGGAAATCGTTGAGCCGCTGCGGCAGTGGGGCGCGTACGCCGCGATCGTTGACGGCGGATCCGACGGCGGTGTCGTCGCCGAGCTCCTGCGCTACCTCGGTCGCGCCCCGCGCAGCTGACGCGCTGTCCGTTCTCCCGCACACTTTGGTGCGGGAGAACCATTGCGGGGCAACGTCAGCGGGCGGTGACGAACCCCTCGGCCACCATCCAGTCGCGCGCCACATCGGCGGGCTCGCGACCCTCGACATCGACCTGACGATTCAGCTCGGTGATGGACTCGTTGGTGAGGCGCTTGGAGATCGGCGCCAAGACCTCGGCCACTTGCGGATGCGCGTCAGCGAAGGATCTGCGCATCACCACTGCCGCATTATATTTCGGGAAAAAACGTTGATCGTCTTGCAACAGAACGAGATTCAGCGCCGGAATGCGGCCGTCGGTGGCGGCGACCGAGCCGAACCGGCACTGCTTGGCGTCGGCGGTGGCCTGATAGACCACGGCATCCTGGACGATCTGCCTGCGGGCCTTGCCGAGATCGATGTTGTACTTGCGCGCCAGGCCGGGGTAACCGTCTTGGCGCACATTGAATTCCGTGCCGACGCAGGTGGCCGCGGCGGCCGGGTCCTTCGCGACGAGGGCGGCGTAGTCCGACAGCGTCCGCACGCCCGTCTCCTGAGCGGTGGCCGAACTCATCACCAGCGCATAGGTGTTGTTCATCGGGGCCATGTCGGTCCACAGCATGCCGTGGGCGGCGAGGTCGGCCTCGCGGACGGCCTCGAACTGGCCCACCTCGTCCGGGATCGGGGTCTCCTTGCCGAGGTAGTTGACCCAGCCGGTGCCGGTGTAGTCGTAGGCGACGTCGATCTGGCCGTGCAGCTGTGCGTCGCGAAGACTGTTGGAGCCCTGGATGTTCGTCAGGTCGCGCACCTCGGCGCCCGCCGCCGTCATGGCGAACTCGACGATGTAGCCCAGGATGTTCTGCTCGGTGAAGTCCTTGGACCCCACCGTGATTCGCACGCCGTCGAGTTCGGGAATCGGGCCGATGCTGCCGGGACCCACCCGAAGCGGCACCGCGCTACCGGATTCCAAGCCGCACGCCGCGACGAGCAGCAGCCCGGCCGCCAGCGCGACGCCGCGCCACGCCCGCCTCATTTCAACCCCTTCGGCCCGAGGAACTGCTCGGCCAGCGCGCCGAGCCAATCGACGAGCAGGGCCAGCGCGACCGCGAGCACGGCGCCCACCACGAGCGTGACGTTGTCGCGCAGCTTGTAGCCGGTGTCGATGAGGATGCCGAGTCCGCCCGCGCTCACCAGGAACGACAGCGTGGCGGTGCCGACCGCCAGCACGAGCGAGGTGCGCAGGCCGGCCAGGATATAGGGCACCGCGAGCGGAAACTCGATGCGCCGCAACACCGTCGCCGCCGACATGCCCTGCCCGCGCCCCGCGTCGGTGAGCGTGCTGTCCACCTGCTGGTAGCCGAGGATCGTATTGCGCAACACCGGAAGCAGCGAGTAGAACGCGATCGGCGCGACACCGATCCAGAAGCCGGTCGTGCGGGTGACGAGGTAGAACAGCACGATCAGGCCGATCGCCGGCGCGGCCGCGCCGATATTGGCGATGCCGACGAAAAACGGTGCCAGACGGCGATATCCGGGCCGGGTGAGCAGCGTGCCGAGCGGCACCGCGACCGCGATGACGATCAGCACGACGGTCGCGGTGATGAGGATGTGCTGCCACGTCGAGGTCGCGATATTGCGCGTGTTGAGGCTGGCCTGCTGCGTGGTGGTGAGGTCGCGGGCGAAGGCCCACACCAGCACGCCCGCGGCGAGCAGCAGCACGATGACCGGCTGGACGACCAGCCGGATGCGCTCGGCCCGGCGCTGCGCGGCCGGGGCGGACCTCGCGGGAGGTGTTCCGGTGGCCGTCGTCACGGCGCGTCACCCGATGCGGGGCGGGCGGACCGGTGCTCGGCGCGCATCGCCGACAGATGCGCGACGAGCGTGTCGATGGTGATCAGCCCGGCGTACTCGCCGCGCTTGCCGGTGACGACCGCGTTGGCCGTCTGGTCGGCGAGCAGGGCCTCCAGCGCGTCCTGCAGCGTCGAGCGCAGCGAGAGCGGCTCACCGATCGGAGAGCCGGTGTCGCGCAACGAGTTCGCGTGCGCCAGGTGCTCGGCCGAGACCCAGCGCAGCGGCCGCCGCTGCCGGTCGAGCACCAGCGCCCACGGCCAGTCCTTGTCGGACAGGGCGGTTCGCAGGGTGTCGACGGGTTCGTCCTCGGTGGCGGTGGGGCATTGGCCTAGGTCGACGTCGCTCACCCGGGTGAGCGTGAGCTGCTTGAGCGAGGCGTCCGCGCCGACGAAGCCCGCGACGGTCTCGTCCGCCGGATCGGCCAGAACGGCGGCCGGGGTGTCGTACTGGAGGATGCGGGATCGATCGCCCAGCACGGCGATTCGGTCGCCGAGCTTGACGGCCTCGGTGAAGTCGTGCGTGACGAAGACGATCGTCTTGCCCAATTCGCCTTGCAGCCGCAGTAATTCGTCTTGCAGCAGGCCGCGGGTGATCGGATCGACCGCGCCGAACGGCTCGTCCATCAGCAGCACCGGCGGGTCGGCGGCGAGCGCGCGGGCGACGCCGACGCGCTGCTGCTGGCCGCCGGAGAGCTGGCGCGGGTAGCGGTCGCGATAGGTGTCGGGGTCGAGGCCGACCAGGTCGAGCATCTCGTCGGTGCGGGCGGCGACCCGCTTGCGATCCCACCCGATCAGGCCGGGCACGGTCGCGACGTTCTTGGCGACCGTCATGTGCGGGAACAGCCCGGCCTGCTGGATCGAGTAGCCGATGCCGCGGCGCAACTGGTCGGGGTTCATCGACGCGGCGTCGCGCCCGCCGATGGTGATGGTGCCCGAGGTCGGCTCGATCAGCCGGTTGATCATCCGCATGGTGGTGGTCTTGCCGCAGCCGGACGGGCCGACCAGCACGACGATCTCGCCGGCCGGGATGGTCATCGACACCTCGGCGACCGCCGGATCGCGTTGGCCCGGATAGCGTTTGGTGACGGCGTCGAGCACGATCTCCTCGCCGCACACCGCCGGCGCGGTGCCGCCGGAACGGGTTTCGGTGTCAGTCACGGATTCCCCTCGAGGTGGTGAAACGTCCGACGAGGACGTAGATCCCGTCCAGGATCAGCGCGAGCACGACGATCAGCACCGTGCCGACGAGCGCCTGGGGGACCGCGTTCGGGCTACCGAGCCGGGCGAGCCCGGAGAAGATGAGGTTGCCGAGCCCCGGACCCTTGGCGTACGCGGCGATGGCGAGGATGCCCATGATCAGCTGCGTGCTGACCCGGATCCCGGCCAGGATGGCGGGCCAGGCGAGGGGGAGTTCGATGGCGGTGAGCACTCGCAGGCGGTTCATCCCGACGCCGCGGGCCGCGTCGGTCACCGCGGGGTCCACCGACGAGAGACCGATGATGGTGTTGCGCAGGATCGGCAGCAGCGCGTAGAGCACCAGCGCGGTGATGGTCGGGGCGACGCCGAGCCCGAGCACCGGGATCAGCAGGCCGAGCAGGGCGAACGACGGCACGGTGAGGATGGCGCTCGCCACGGCCGTCGAGACGGAGGAGCCGAATGGGCTGCGGTGCACCAGAACTCCGACCAGCACCGCGACGACGGTCGCGATCAGCACCGACTGCAACACCGCCGACACATGCAGATAGGAGTCGATGAGCAGCTGATGTCGCCGATGCACTACGAAAGTCCACAGCGTGTCCAGGGTCGTACCTCCCCGTCGCCCGGTGTCCTGGGAGGGTAGCGCGGATTCGGTTCGCCCGGAGGGTATTCCGGGCGGCGAACCGCCGCCCGGAATCACGCTCCGTGGTTAGACCGCGGATCTGATATCGGTGTGCACGAAGTCGTTGCCCTTGTAGAGCAGCGGCTTCTTGGTGACGGTGGCGAGTGCGTAGGCGAAGCAGTCGCCGAGGTTGAGCTGTGCCTTGTGCCCGCTGCCCTTGCCGAAGTCGCGGTAGGCGGCTCGGGCGATGGCGGCTTGCTCCAGCGACACGGGGGCGAGTTCGATATCCCCCTCTTCCATCAATTCCTCGAAGCGCCGCGCGATGACCGGGTCGGCACTCCGATCGACCCTGATCGCTACTTCGAAGTGGTTGATCACGGACATCGACCGGGACTTCGCCGCGTCGAGCGCGTCGATGAAGCTGCCCCGTTCGGGCTCCTGCTGGAGGATGGCGAGCAAGGCCGAGGCGTCTACGATCATGCGGGCATCCCCTGCTCGTCGTAGAGATCGTCGGTCGCGAGCAATGCTCGCGTCTCGGCTGTCATCCTGGCGTCGATATCGGCGAGGATCTCCCAGATCCGCGCCTTTCTGGACTGGTGCGCCGCTTCGCGTTCGGCGTCAAGCTCTTTCAACATGCGTTTCATTGCCTCCTCGATAACGCCGGTCTGGGACATTCCCGTCCGCGCCGCTGCCTCACGCACCAAGGCGTGCACCTTCTCGTTTTTTATGTTCAAGCCCATTGGTCTCAACCCTTCTGGACTGGGGATTTCTACCCCTCTAGAACGGGATGGTGGAACAGTACCTCGAGAATCGTGGAAGGCAAAATGTTTTTTCGACGGGAACCGTTCGGCCTTCCCGTTCGTCCAATGCAGCAAGGGCCGAGATCGGCCGAGCACGGGACGAACCGGGGGAGAGAATGTCGGAACAGCACGTCGGAGGCTCTCATCGGGCGCGTTCCCGCGGCGAGGACGCTCGGCGGGGCCCGTGGCTCGTGATCGGGCTGCTCGTGCTCGCCCTCACCGCCGCCGCGGTGGTGGGAGTCCGCTGGTGGCAAGAGCATTCGACCCCCGCGGCGATCGTCGGGCAGCGCGCGACCGAGTTCCCGGCGATCGATGAGTCGACCCTGGACCCGACGCAGGCGAAGGTGGTCGCGGTGACGGCGCGGGAATTCCGTGGCCAGGGCGCGGGCACCAAGTACGCCGAGGGCGTGCGCGAACCGTGGTGCGCGGACTTCGTGAGCTGGGTGATGCGGGAGTCGGGCGCGCCGCTGGCGAACCCGAACTCGGGCTCCTGGCGGATCCCGGGCGTGTTCACCCTGCAGGAGTACTACGCGAGCACGAGCCGATTCGTCCCGGTGGGCGACTACCGGCCGCGCACGGGCGACGTGCTGATGTACGACGCCACCAGCCCTTTCGGTCAGCACACGAACATCGTGCTGAAGTCCGAGGCCGGCGTCGTGACGACCATCGGCGGCAACGAGTTCGGCGAGATCAGCGTGCACACGTTCGCGCCGGCCGAGGTGCCGGGAGTCGTCGGATTCGGGCGACTATGACGATCGACGGCCGTCGGCGGCGGTGTTGCGGGGTGCGCGCGTCCGAGGAGCGCGCGCGATAGCCCTACGATAGATGTGACGGCGCCCGGCAGCGTCGTCGCCGATCCCCGCCCTGCCTCCCCCTCATCGGCAGGACGGGGATCTCGGGTTCGCCCGCCGCAACTTTCGGGCAATGTCGCTCGCGTACCGTGTCAGTGTCCATCGAGAGGTGAGGGTTCCGGAACATCTGATGCAGTCGACCGATGCACCGCGTAGCGACCCGACGTGGATCGACTACGCCGATTTCGGAGAGCGTTTCGTCACCCACGCGGTGACGAAGGACCGGATCGAGGCCGCGGTGTCCGGAATGACCGGGCGGGGCATGGCGATCGGCCCCTTCTCGCTCGGCCCGGCCGGCCTCGCGGGATTCGTCGCCGAGGGCAAGGTCGGTAAGCCGGAGGTCGTGCACAGCGGCCCGCACGTCACGTTCGACGTCACCGTCCCGGTGTCCTTGGCGCTGAAGGTGATGCTCGGCGGCAAGAAACTGCGGCTCGAGGCGCGCGTCGAGATCGACCTCACCCTGCACGCGCGCACCGCCGACCCGTTGCTGATCGTCATCGACATCCCGCCGGTCACCCCCGACGACGTCAGCTTCGTGCTGCGCGCCCAAGCCGTCGAGTCGGCCTGGGAGGTGCTGCTCGATCCCATCGCGGGCCTGGTTCAGCGTGAGGTGGCGAACCGGGTGAACGGCATGCTCGCCGATCCACAGGCGCGGCGCGCCCGGGTCTTCGATATCGAGGCCATCGTGAACGGAACGCGCTCCGAGCACCGGGAGCGCGAAGAGTTCGACTGGATCGGCTACGACGAATTCGGGCACCGGTTCTTCTCCCGGATCGTGACGCGCGAGCGCGTGTTCGGCGTGGTGGAGCGGATGGCCGGACGGCCGATCGAGGTCGGGCCGCTCAAGACCGGGCCGGGCAAGTCGGCGACGGTCACCGTGCGGGGCAGCGTCCGAGTGCCCCACGTGGACGACAAGGCCGATACGCCACGGTCTTTCGACCTCATGCTGCCCGTCAGCCTCGACATCACGGTGGACGTGCTGAAGGCCAACCGCTACCGCGCCGACGTCGAGGTGCCGCTGGTGCTGACCGCGCGCGCCGCCGACCCGTTGCTCGTCGTCATCGACGTGCCGCCGCCGGACCCGGACGACATCCGGCTGGAGTTCAAGGCACACGGAGTGCGCGCGGCGACGCTCGGCGCGCTCGCCGGCATCAAGAAGCAGGTGATCGCGCAGGTCGCGGGGGTGGTGTCCAGAGAACTCGCCGACAGTTCCGGCCGGACCATCGACGTCGCCGCCCGTATCGGCTCCTCGGTGCCTTCGGGTACTTCCGCCAAGGCTTAGCCGAGTCGCGTCTCCCTGTCCCGTGTGACCAGTGTGAAACAGTGTGTCCCATGGGTCTGGCGGTTCCCATGTGAATATGGTGAAATGAGTACACGTTCGAGGCTCCCGGCGCGTGCGTCATCTGGGGAAGGTGCGCCGGGCATGCTGCGATGTGAGCGGCGGTTCCGCAGTGGTGCGGAGCGCGACCACCGCGGGATCCGCGAGTCGCCAAGTGAACACAGCCATCCACGGTCGGGTTGCCCGAAGGAGTCCAACGATGCGGTCCTCTGCTGTCTCCCGGCGTGAGCTGTTCGGGTACGCCGCCGCTGCCGCCGCCCTCGGTCTCACCCTCACCGCGAAACCCGCCGCCGCCAACACTTTCGGCACCCTGATCGACTACGCGGGCGGCGTGCCGTCGGCCGAGTCGATCCGCGACGCCGGGCATCTGGGCGTGATCCGGTACGTCTCCGACCGCCGCCCCGGCGCGGAGTGGATGGCGGGCAAACCGTTGCGCGCCAACGAGGTCGACCAGCTGCACGAGGCCGGCCTGCAGATCGTGTCCTGCTACCAGTTCGGCAAGGGTCCCACCGCTGACTGGCGCGGCGGCCTCGAGGCGGGCAAGAAGCACGCGCAACGCGGGCTCGACCTGCACCTCGCCGCGGGCGGCCCCGACAACGTGCCGATCTACGCTGCCATCGACGACAACCCGTCGGAGGTCGAGTTCGCCACCATGATCGCGCCCTACCTGCTGGGCTGGCAGTCGGTGCTCGGCCGGGAGAACACCGGCATGTACGCGAACGCGCCGACCATCGAGCTGGCCCGCGCCGCCGACCTGGGTTCCTGGTACTGGCAACACAATTGGGGCTCCGACGGCGTCGTGCACCCCGCCGCGCACCTGCACCAGTTCGAGATCGACAAGCGCTCGATCGACGGCGTCGGCATCGACCTCAACAACGCGCTCGCCGAGCAGTACGGGCAGTGGTGAGGACCCGTCGCTACTGCACTAGTGATTTCGCGAGGACATGGGTAACTCGCCAGGTATGAGCCAACTCGCCGACCATCACGCTGTCGGCCGCCAACGCTGCTGTTGTCACACCTAAGTCTGGCCTAAATACTCGGGGAGGCGGGTGAGCTCCTCGTCGGGTACCACCCGTAGCGTCGGGCGGCTGTCCGGCGCCTCGTGATCGCCGAGCCAGGAGAACATCGACCAGCGCGAAACGCCGGAGAACGCGGAGCCGAGGCTGGCGAACGAGAACGAGGAGATCGCCGACCCGAACGAGCCGACGGAGCCGATGGACAAGACCGAGCCGACGCTGCCGATCGACAGGATCGAGTAGGCCGAGCCGATCGACAGGATGGAACCCTCGGATCGGATGGACAGTATCGAGCGATGCGAGCGCCTGCTCCGGATGGAGCGGCCCGGCCGTATCGAACGTTCGATCGTCGCCATAGTTAGCGGTCTACCACAATCGTCGCCTGTTCATAGGTCATCACGGCGTTTCGCGGACAAAGATGTCGCAGAGACGACGAAGGCGGCGACCCCGTGGGGCCGCCGCCTTCGACCGAAACTCATGCGACGGTGAAGAATCCCAGCGTCGGCAGGAACGAGCAGGTGCGCGCGTCCGCGTCGTCGGCCTTGGTGGTCAGCGAGCCGGAGATGACCGCGACCACGCGGCCTGCGCCGGTGTCGGCGATGGCCGACAGGGTGGCCGGGCCGCCGGGGTTGATCTTGGCCTCGTCGGTCAGCGGCAGCAGGTCGGACTGACGGGTGTCCAGGTTCATCCACTGCACGGTCATCGGCGGGTTCTGTTCCGCCGTGGGCGATTTGGTGCCGAGCGCGGTGAAGACGAACCCGGCTTGGCCGACCTTCGGCCCCGGCGGCGGCAGCTGGGCCGGGCCGGAGACGGCGAGCGCGGTGCCGACGGAGTCGGCGGACGGGCCGATGCAGCCCTTGCCGATGGTCGGGTAGAGGAACTGCGCGATGGCCGGTCCCTCCTGGGGCAGCTCGGGGCCGCCGCCGCCGCTGCCGTCGAGGAAGGTGATGATCCGCTCCAGCGTCGACTTGATCTGCGGCGGCAGGCCGAGCGTCGCGAGCAGCTTCCTGGCCTGATCGAGGATCGCGGCCTGCGGGCCTGCGGCGACGTCGGCGGGGCCGGCGATCGAGCCGACGATGGCGGGGGCCAGGGCGGCGAGGGCGTCGATCGGGACACCCTCCGGAACCATCGGCACGGTGTTCGGGGACGCGGCGGGCGCGGGTGCGGGCGCCGCGACCGCTGTCATCGGCGCGGCAAGCGTGGCGCTCGCCGCGATGGCGAGCGCGGACAATGCGATCCGCGATCCTCGGGTGCGAAGCACTGGTCTAGCCGTCCTTACCTCGGGTACATCTGGGGCCGATGCTGAAAAGCCATCGTTTCGGGGGTCACTCTAGGGACAACGCGGCTATGTGTACAGCTGCGCGCCCTACAAGGTGCTACGGACGATCAGTGTTAACAGACGGTAGCGCGGCCTCGGAGTTACTGGTGTGAAAGGTGATGCAAATGTTATCAGTGATTCAAAAGGGGTTTGTGGGTGCGAGGGCGCGGCGATCTGGATCGGCGCTGCGGTTAATCTAGTCGGAGCCGTCCACTCTTGTCGCCGAACACCCGCATCGCCGGGTGCCGGGCCGACGCACCGCACCCGAGTCGAAAGCCTGCGATTTGAACCGTCAACTCCGTTGGGCTCTCACGGCACTCGGCTTGTCCGTGCTGGCCAGGCTGCTCTGGATGTTCCTCAACCACAACGGGCTCAACGTCGTCGATCTGCACGTCTACGTGGACGGCTCGGCGTCGCTGCTGACCGACAAGCTCTACGACTTCACCTACGCCGAGAAGACGCCGGACTTCCCGCTGCCGTTCACCTATCCGCCGTTCGCCGCGCTGGTCTTCTTTCCGCTGCACTATCTGCCGTTCACCGCCGTCGCCGTCGGCTGGCTGCTGGCCACTGTCGCCGCCCTCTACGTCGTCGTGCGCATCGCCCTGGAGTTGATCCTGGGCGAGGAGCGCGTGCGCGAGCCGGGCTGGCAGGCCGGGGCGGTCGGCTGGACCGCGCTCGGCATGTGGATGGAGCCGGTGCGCACCACCATCGACTACGGGCAGGTCAATGTCTTTCTGGTGCTCGGCGCGATGATCGCGGTGCGCAGCTCGCGGTGGTGGCTCTCCGGCGGGCTGATCGGCGTCATCGCCGGGATCAAGCTGACCCCGGCCATCAGCGGGCTGTACTTCGTGGCCCGGCGGCGCTGGGTGACGGTGCTGTGGTCGGCGGTGGTGTTCGGCGCGACGGTCGGGATCAGCTTCCTGATCGCGCCGAAGGAGGCGCGCCACTACTTCGGCAAGCTGCTCGGCGACGCCGACCGGATCGGGCCGGTCGGCTCGGTGTGGAACCAGTCGCTGCGCGGCGCGCTGAGCCGAATCCTGGGCTACGACGTGGAATCCGGGCCGTGGTGGCTGGCGGGCGTGCTCGTCGTCGCGGTGCTGGCCTTCTTCGCCTGGCGGGCGCTCGACAAGGACGACCGGATGGGCACGCTCATCATGGTGCAGTTCTTCGGTTTGCTCGTCTCGCCGATTTCCTGGTCGCACCACTGGGTTTGGCTGCTGCCGACGGTGCTGTGGTTGTTCTACGGGCCGCTGCGGCGGGCGCCGGGGGCCAAGATCATGGCGGGCTACTGGCTGGTGGACACGCTCATCGGCGTGCCGTGGGTGCTCTCGTTCTTCCAGGACTCCATCTGGACCATTCCACGCCCGGCGGTGCTGGCCTGGCTCGGCACGGTGAACGTGTTCGGGGCGCTGGTGTTCTTCGTCTGGGTGATCAGGTCCGGGCGGGGCGGGAAGATCGAGCCGGCGGCGCGCGTGGCCGCCGAGGGCCAAGCGCGCGCCGCCTGAGTCTTTTCAGTCGAGCCTGGCCGCCAGCTGATCGATGGTGTGGGCCAGCTCGGTGTCCAGCGCCGTGAGCCCGCCGGAGTCATGGGTCGACAACCCGAAGCTGACGTTGCGCCAGCGGATGTCGATGTCGGGGTGGTGGTTGGCGGCCTCGGCCGCGTCGGCGACCTGTCGCACGAGCTCGATGCCCGCGAGGAAGTTCGGCGCCTGGACGGTGCGGCGGAGGACGTCGCCGTCCCTGGTCCAGTCCGGCAGATCGGTGAGTGACTCGGCGAGTTCGGTTTCGGTCAGCAACGGGGCGCTCATATCCCGGTTCTACACCTGTGCGGACAGTGATGTCCGTCATTGTCGCCAACGGACGGGCGCGGCGGGCCACGAGCCCGCGCGGAGAGGTCGAGAGATCAGGCGGCGCGCGCTTGCTTGAGCGCCTTTTTCAGGTCTTTGCCGCGGATGCCTGCGGCTTCGCACTTCTTCATGCGCATAATGACCACAGGGCATTTCAGGCAGCGCGTCTTTTTTCGACAGCACTTCTTCTTCGGTTTCAGGCGCGAAACCTGCTTAGCCTTGACCTTACCCATGGCGGTTAGCTTACCCTTAGTAACACGCCTGAAGCGGAGGGGTTGCCCGAACGCAGGTAGGGTGTATACGGCCGCAATGCCCGGTGAGTCTCGATTCTCCACCTGTTTGCAGGGGTCGGCCGGTACCAACACCTAACAGCAGGAGGATTCAGCGTGTCGTCTGCGCGCGATTTTCGCAACGTCGCCATCGTGGCCCACGTCGACCACGGTAAGACGACGCTGGTCGACGCCATGCTTCGTCAGTCCGGCGCGTTCGCCGAGCGAGCCGAGCTCGTCGACCGGGTGATGGACTCCGGGGATCTGGAGCGCGAGAAGGGCATCACCATTCTCGCCAAGAACACCGCGGTGCACCGCCACCACCCGGACGGCTCCGTCACCGTCATCAACGTGATCGACACCCCGGGCCACGCCGACTTCGGCGGCGAGGTGGAGCGCGGCCTGTCCATGGTCGACGGTGTCGTGCTGCTGGTCGACGCCTCCGAGGGCCCGCTGCCGCAGACCCGGTTCGTACTGCGCAAGGCGCTGGCCGCGTCGCTGCCGGTGATCCTGGTGGTCAACAAGACCGACCGTCCCGACGCGCGCATCGAGGAGGTCGTCGAGGAGAGCCACGACCTGCTGCTCGACCTGGCCTCCGATCTGGACGACTCCGCGGCCGAGGCCGCCGAGCTCGCGCTCGACCTGCCGGTGCTCTACGCCTCCGGCCGCGAGGGCAAGGCGTCCAAGGAGCGGCCCGAGAACGGCCACGCCCCCGACGCGGAGAACCTGGACGCCCTCTTCGAGGTGCTGCTCAACAACATCCCGGCGCCCAAGGGCGATCCGGCCGCGCCGCTGCAGGCCCACGTCACCAACCTGGATGCCTCCGCGTTCCTCGGCCGCCTCGCGCTGGTCCGCATCTACCAGGGCGAGCTGCGCAAGGGACAGAACGTCGCGTGGATGCACGCCGACGGCGTCAAGCAGGTGAAGATCACCGAGCTGCTGCAGACCATCGGCGTCGAGCGGCAGCCGGGCGAGGTCGCCGTGGCCGGCGACATCGTCGCCATCGCGGGCATCCCGGAGATCATGATCGGCGACACGCTCGCCGACATCGACAACCCGGTCGCGCTGCCGCGCATCACCGTCGACGAGCCCGCCATCTCGGTGACCATCGGCACCAACACCTCGCCGCTGGTCGGCCGGGTGCAGGGCCACAAGCTCACCGCCCGCATGGTGAAGTCGCGCCTCGATCAGGAACTGGTCGGCAACGTGTCGCTGCGCGTGCTCGACATCGGCCGCCCGGACGCCTGGGAGGTGCAGGGCCGCGGCGAGCTCGCGCTGGCCATCCTGGTCGAGCAGATGCGCCGCGAGGGCTTCGAGCTGACCGTCGGCAAGCCGCAGGTGGTCACCAAGCAGGTCGACGGCAAGGTGCACGAGCCCTACGAGGAGCTCACCGTCGACTGCCCCGACGAGTACCTCGGCGCGGTCACCCAGCTGCTGGCCGCGCGCAAGGGCAAGATGGTGCAGATGGCCAACCACAGCGCGGGCTGGGTGCGGATGGAGTTCATCGTCCCCTCGCGCGGCCTGATCGGCTTCCGCACCGACTTCCTCACCGAGACCCGCGGCACCGGCATCGCCAACGCCGTGTCGCACGGCTACGCGCCGTGGGCGGGCGAGATCCGGGCCAGGCACACCGGCGCGCTGGTGTCGGACCGGGCGGGCACCGTGACGCCGTTCGCGATGATCCAGCTCGCCGATCGCGGGCAGTTCTTCGTCGAGCCCGGCGCGGACACCTACGAGGGCATGGTCGTCGGCATCAACCCGCGCGCGGAGGATCTCGACATCAACGTGACCCGCGAGAAGAAGCTGACCAATATGCGCAGCTCTACCGCGGACGTGATGGAGACGCTGGCCAAGCCGCTGCAGCTCGATCTGGAGGCGGCGATGGAGTTCTGCGCCGACGACGAGTGCGTCGAGGTCACGCCGGAGGTGGTCCGGGTGCGCAAGGTGATCCTGGGCGCGACCGAGCGCGGTCGTGAACTGTCGCGTCGAAAGGCACGGGACCGGGCCGCGCTGTAACTCGCGGTAGAGTGCGCAGCGTGAGCCCGGGGGCTGTATCTGGTCGGCGCGTTCGGGGCGCTGCGTTCTCGCGCAGGCTGCCTCCTTCGGGCTGGAATTCGCGCGCGAGCGGCGCCACCTGGCGCGCGCTGTTGATCATCGTGACGGCGTCGTTGACGGTGTTCGCCGGGTGCACGGCGAACCCGCCGCCGCCCATCGAGAGCACCGACAGCCCGAAGACCACGCCGGCCAAGCCGGGCAAGAGCACCGTGGTGGTGGCGATCGACACCATCGGCATCGGGTTCAATCCGCATCTGCGCTCGGATCAGTCGCCCGCCACGGCGGCGCTGAGTTCGATGGTGTTGCCGAGCCCGTTCCGGCCGGTGCCGAGCCCGGCCGCGCCCGGCGCGACGGACTGGGTGCCGGACACCTCGCTGATCGCGACGGCCGAGGCCACCCCGCTCGAGGCGGCCACGCCGCAGGAGCCGTTCACCATCACCTACACGCTGCGCAACGAGGCGAACTGGTCCGACGGCGCGCCGATCGCCGCCGAGGACTTCCAGTTCCTGTGGCAGCAGATGATCTCCCAGCCCGGCGTGGTCGACTCGGCCGATTACCGGCTGATCACCGACATCGGCTCGGCGGGCGGCGGCAAGGTCGTGACCGTGACGATGCGCGAGCCGTTCCCGGCGTGGCGGCAGCTGTTCACGAATCTGCTGCCCTCGCATCTGATGAAGGACTCGCCCGGCGGGTTCCAGGACGGCTGGGTGAAGAGCATCCGGGTGTCCGGCGCGCAGTTCGCGATCAAGACTATCGACCGCGGCCGCGAGGAGATCCTGCTCGAACGCAACGCCCGCTTCTGGGGCACCCCGGCCGCGCCGGACGAAATCCTGTTGCGGCGCGGCGGAACTCCCGCGCAGCTGGCGGAGTCGCTGCGGACCAACGACGCGCAGATGACGCTGGTGCACGGCGGGGTCGCGACGCGCGCGCAGCTGGCCGCCATTCCGTCGGTGCGCACCGCGATCATGCCGCAGTCGCGCGTGCTGCAACTCGCGCTCAACGCCCGCAGCGGCCCGGTGAGCGATATCCGGGTCCGGCGCGCGGTGCTCGCGCTGCTCGACCCGGCCCTGCTCGCCACGGTCGGCGCGCAGACCGGCGGGTGGGTGGAACCGGCTCGCGCGCAGATACTTTCGCCGTCCGACCCCGGCTACGGCCCGACCTCGCCGCCGCGCCCGCCCGCCGAGGAGTCCTTCGCGTTGCTCGCGGAGGCGGGCTACGGCCGCGCGCCGGAGCCGCCGCCGGTCAACTCGCCGACCTCGCCCGCGCCGACGCCGCGCCCGATCGCGAAAAACGGTAAATCCCTGTCGATTCGGATCGGATCGGTCGAGGGCGACACCACCGCCAGCGCGGTCGCCAATACCGCGGCCGACCAATTGCGCAGTGCCGGAATCGATGCCACGGTGCGCAGCGTCTCGGCCGATCAGCTCTACGGGCGCGAGCTCGTCGAGGGCACCATCGACGCGATCGTGGGGTGGGAGCGGGCAGGCGGCGATCCGGCCACCGTGCTCGCCTCCCGATATGGTTGCCCCCCCACCGGAACCCGGCAACGGCGCCGCGGGCACCGCGCAGTCGAACTCGGACCCCGCGCGCCGCGCCCCGGCCAATCTCTCCGGGGTGTGCGACCCGGCCCTGCAGCTGCCGATGGACGAGGCGCTGCGCGGCATCGAGACGGGCCGGGTGCTCGCCGAGGCCGAGCCGAAGCTGTGGGAGTTGGCGACGGTGCTGCCGATCGTGCAGGACAACGTCGTGGCCGCGGCCGGCCCGCGGGTGGACGGCGCGTCGCTGAACGGCAGCATCCAGGTCGGCATCTTCGGCGACGCCGGACAGTGGCGCAAGATCCAATGACCGGCGGGCTGCTGCTGGTGCACGCGCACCCGGACGACGAATCCATCACCACCGGTGGGACGATCGCGCACTACCGCCGCCGCGGCGTGCCGGTGACCGTGGTGACCTGCACCCTCGGCGAGGAGGGCGAGGTCATCGGGGACGAGTGGGCCCAGCTCGCCGCCGACCAGGCCGACCAGCTCGGCGGCTACCGCATCCTCGAATTGACCAGGGCGCTGCGGGCTTTGGACGCCGCGCCCCCGCGCTTCCTCGGCGGCGCGGGTCACTGGCGCGACTCCGGCATGGCGGGCACCCCGGCGGCGGAGAAGCCGCGGGTGTTCGTGAAGTCCGGCGACGCGGCGGTGCGCGCGCTCACCGAGGTGGTGCTCGAGCTGCGCCCGCAGGTAGTGATCAGCTACGACCCGAACGGCGGCTACGGACACCCCGACCACATTCGCGCGCACCAGATCGCTACGGCAGCAGTGCATTCCGCGGCGGAGCAGGGCTGGGACACGCCGAAGTTCTACTGGACCGTCACCGACGCCGACATGCTGCGCGAGCACACCACCGCGCTGGCCAGGCGCACCGTCGACGGGTTGCCCGGACGGTTGCCGGCGGGCTGGCGGCTGCCCGCCGAGGGTGAACTCGCCAGCGTGCCCAGCCACACCGTGACGACCGCCATCGACGTGTCCGACGTGCTCGCGGCCAAGCGCGCGGCCCTGCGCGCGCACGCCACCCAGCTGACGCTGGCGCCGTCCGGTCGCGAGTTCGCGCTGTCCAACAATGTTGCTCAGCCGGTACTGCCCGTCGAGTGCTACGTCCTCGTGCGGGGTAGACGCGGACCGGTCGGTTCGGACGGTCGCGAACATGATCTCTTAGCCGGGCTCGAACAATGAACTTCCATCGACGGTATCGCTGAACTTTCGCAGGTTCTTCCTCATTGCGGCATAATCGTCGAACGCGCCCTGAGCTGCGAATGTTCGTAGCCTGAGGGTTGCTGTTCACCGGAAATCTTTCGCCGGGTACCGTTCGGCGTGATTTCGATTCATCGATGCGGAGGGCGAAGCGGTTCATGACGGCGGTCGGCGACAAGGCTCACCTCAGCATCGAGGACGAGGGTTATCACAAGAGTCTCAAACCGCGGCAGCTGCAGATGATCGCCATCGGCGGCGCCATCGGCACCGGGCTGTTCCTCGGCGCGGGCGGCAGGCTGGCCAGCGCGGGCCCCGGGTTGTTCCTCGTCTACGGCGTCTGCGGTTTCTTCGCGTTTCTCATCCTGCGCGCGCTCGGCGAGCTGGTGCTGCACCGGCCCTCCTCCGGGTCGTTCGTCTCCTACGCGCGTGAGTTCTTCGGCGAGAAGGCCGCGTTCGTGGCCGGTTGGATGTACTTCCTGAACTGGTCGATGACCGGCATCGCCGACACCACCGCGATTGCCCAGTATTTCCACTACTGGTCCGGGTTCAGCAGCATCCCGCAGTGGCTGCTCGCGCTCATCGCGCTGCTCGTGGTGCTCAGCATCAACCTGATCTCGGTGAAGTGGTTCGGCGAGATGGAGTTCTGGGCGGCGCTGGTGAAGGTGTTCGCGCTGAGCGCGTTCCTGATCGTCGGCACCGTCTTCCTCATCGGCCGGTTCACCGTGCAGGGCAACCCGACCGGGCCCAGCGTGATCGCCGACAGCGGCGGGCTGTTCCCGACGGGCGTGCTGCCGCTGGTCGTCGTGGTCTCCGGCGTCGTGTTCGCCTACGCGGCGGTCGAATTGGTCGGCACGGCGGCGGGCGAGACGGAGAACCCGGCCAAGATCATGCCGCGCGCGATCAACTCGGTGATCGCCCGTATCGCCATCTTCTACGTCGGTTCGCTGGTGCTGCTCGGCCTGCTGCTGCCGTACACGGCCTACACCGCCAAGGAGAGCCCGTTCGTCACCTTCTTCACCATGCTCGGCGTGCCGGGCATCGGCAGCGTGATGAACCTGGTCGTGCTCACCGCCGCGTTCTCGTCGCTGAACGCGGGCCTGTACTCGACCGGTCGCATCCTGCGGTCCATGTCGATGAACGGCAGCGCGCCGAAGTTCACCGGTGTGATGGGGCGCAACGGCGTTCCCTACGGCGGCATCCTGCTGACCAGCCTGATCGCGCTGGTCGGCATCGCGCTCAACGGCGTGGTGCCGGACCGGGCCTTCGAGATCGTGCTGAACATGGCCTCCCTCGGCATCGTCGCCTCCTGGGCCACCATCGTGCTGTGCCAGTTGCAGCTGTGGCGGTGGAGCAAGCAGGGCAAGACCGAGCGGCCGTCGTTCCGGATGTTCGGCGCGCCCTACACCGGGCTGCTCACGCTGGTGTTCCTGTTCTTCGTGGTGGTGCTGACCGGTTTCGACTATCCCGTGGGCACCTGGACGGTGGCCACGCTGGCGGTGATCGTCCCGATGCTGATCGTCGGCTGGCTGGTAGCCCGCAAGCGGGTGCTGTCCATCGCCGCGGAGCGCTCGGGCTACACCGGCGAGTTCCCGGTGGTGGCGAACATCCCGGTCGACGGGGAGAAGTGATCATGCGGACGGAAGCGCCGGAATAGACTCGCTGCCATGTACAACTGGTCGGTCCAGGACGCGATCGTGGCGTTCGTCGAGAGCATGAAGCCGAACTGGCAGGCCCAGCACGAGCTGTACCTCTCCGCGCTGCACGGGTTCGTCGAGATGCAGAGTCACCTGTTGACCCTGCTCGGCTTCCCGCCGGTGCCGTGAGGACGGACCTGGACGGCGCTCGCACATCCGTGGCGGCGGGGGATTCGCCCCTCGCCCCGGTCTGGCTGGCGCCACTGATCCTCGCGATCCTGGTGATCGACGCCTTCCTCACGCTCGCGATAGAGGTGCTGTATTTGCCCGCCTACCTCGGCGCTACCGCGTTTCCCCTGGCGGGTGTGCTGGCCGGTCTGGTGAACGTGCTTCTCGTGCTCGGCGTGCGCGCGGTCTCCACCCGGGCGGCCGCGATGTTTCTGCCGTTGGCCGCCTGGGCCTTCGGGTTTCTCGTCTGCGCGAGCACCGGCCCCGGCGGCGACATCATGCTCGCCAGCGATTGGCGCACGGTGCTGCTGCTGTTCTGCGGACTGGTGCCACCGCTGGTGTACATCTACATTCGCGTGAACTCCGGCTTGTTCAGCAGGCGCTAACGGCGGCCGAGCCGTCCCGGGGTGACCGCCTCGATCAGCGCCCACGCGTCGTCGAGCGGGAGGTCGAGCACGTGGTATCGCTTCTTGCCCGCCGCGGCGGCCGCGACCACCGTGGCGACGCCGGCCCTGCGCTGGAAGAACGACTGGCGCACGGTCCAGCCGATCACGCCGGGCGCCTCCAGGCAGTCGCGATCTCGGTCCAGCGAGCCGGAGCGAGTGATCAACCAGGCTGGGCTCGTTGCCGTTTCGGGCAGCACGGCGTGGCCGAGGCCGCGATAACGGTCCTCCGCCAGCGCGATCGCGACCGGAACCATGACCACCGGTACCAGCCACCACCACGGTGAAAAGTCCACGCCCGCAAGCGAAAACGCCAGCAGGACGAGTGCGGCCACGGCGATGGGGGTCAGCGTGCGGGTGTAGCGCCTGCGCCGGGCGACCGGCCCGTGCGCGATCAGCGGCGCGCTGCCGGGGGACGGCCCGGCGGCGGGCGTGGCAATCGCCTTGTCCTGGAACTCGTTCGGCGCGAGCAGATGGCTCAGCGTGTGCTCCACGGCGGTGCGCGGCGCCTGCGGGAGGACCTTCTGGCGCGGATTCTCGCCCACCATGATCGCCTCCAACTCGGCGGCGCCCGCCAGGCGCAGCAGCAGCGGCTCGTTCACGGTCGCGCCGCGGAAGCGGGCCAGATCCAGGGTGATCTGGCGGGTGGTGAACAGCCCGTGGCGCAGGTGCAGCGTCCGTCCGTCGTCGGTGACGCGAAGGCCGAAATACGTTGTGAGATAACGGGCACAGGCGGCGAGGCTGACGATGAGCACGATCACCAGGAACAGCGCGACGGCGCCGAGCGCGATGATCAGCGCGCCGCCGTCCTCCACCCGGCGCACGGCGTCCGAGCGGAACAGCACCTGACCGACGCCGTACTGGAATGCCAGGCCGACGATCGGCGCGATGATCGCGAAACCGGTCAACGACAGCGGCGCGTAACGAACCCACCCCGGATTCCAGTGCGCGATCTCCCGCCCGCGGTGGGCGTCCGGGCGCTCGTCGGTGTCGTGGGCCGGAACCGGCTGCCCCGTAACGCTGTGCGGCGTCGCGGTGTGGGCGAGCAGGGCGGTCCGCAGATCCGGCACCAACCGCGCGTCGAGCGCGTCCAGCTTGAACTTCTCCCCCGAATCCGCCTGCTGCCCAGTGCCGATGGCGAGCACGGCGAGTCCGAGCAGCCGGTGCAGCAGGTCGGCCTCGATGTCCACCGAGCGGATGCGCGAGCGCGGCACCGCCAGCTTCTTGCGCTGTATCAACCCGGTGCGCAGCTCGACGTGGGTGGGCCCGACCCGATAGGTGGTGGTGAACCAGCGGGTGAGCGCGAAGCCGACGATCAGCGCCAGCGGTATGACGCTCCACCCGTGGTTGCCGCTGCTCGTGCCGAGGATCACCGAGCCGATCAGCACGGGGATGAACTTGACCACTTCAGTTACCGGATGTACCAGCAACATTCGCTTGTCCAGCCGCGACCACGGCTGATCGGTCTCCGGCGCGGGGCTTGCCGTCGGGTTCACGTCGCGTCGCCCCGATGCTGGGCGGCGATCCGGGTCAGCCGGGTCACCGTCTCCTCGGCCATGGGCAGGTCGAGCTCGGAGATCTGCACCGCGCCCGCGGACGAGGCGGTGGTCACCGTCACCGTGGCCAGCCCGAGCAGCCGCTCCAGCGGCCCGCGCTCGGTGTCCACGGTCTGCACCCGCGAGATCGGCGCCACCCGGCTCTCCTGGGTGAGCCAGCCGACCCGCGTGTACACGGCCTCCTCGGTGACCTCCCACCGGTGCACCGCGTACCGCCACCACGGCACCACGCCGATGTGCAGGCCGGCGAGCACCAGCGTCACCACGAACACCGCGAGTTGTATTCCGCGATCGCCGGAGTCGAACACCGCCCAGACGAGCTGCGCCACGAACGGGACAACCCAGACCAGGGCGGCGCGGATCGTCCAGAGCAGTTTCGCCTTGGGACTGGGGCGCCAGGCCGGATCGGCCATGATGGTGCGCGGCTGCGACATGCCTGCCATGGTTCCATGAAGTCCGGCCGGTGGCGCCGCCGATCTGCGCGGCGCGCCCGGCGGACGTCGCTCGAGACGAACGCCATCGGCCGATGGAAGTGCACGGCGCCGGCCGACGGACGTGCACAGCGTCAGTCGAGGCAAGCGCACGGCCCCAGCCCAGGAAAGCGCACTGCTCGCCGCCGATGGAATAGCCCCGACCCGCGCGCAGTTGTCAACGCTCACATGGCGCCTCGCTCGCACCGGGGTGGCGTGGTGCGCGCAGCGCTCATGTGCCCCGATCGGGCTCGGTCGCTACGCTCACTCATCAGCATCGGAAGGAGACAGGTCCGGATGGTCAACGCATGATCGAGAACGTGAGTGAACTGCCGAACCCGAGCATTCCTGCCGCACCCCCCTCCGCGTCGGCCATGCGCCGCGCGCTGCGCCGAGCCCGTGACGGCGTCACGCTCAACGTGGACGAGGCCGCGGTGCTGCTGCATGCCACCGGCGACGATCTGAAGGATCTCAGTCACAGCGCCGCCAGAGTGCGCGACGCGGGACTGGAGTCGGCCGGACGGCCGAAGACCATCAGCTACTCGCGCAACGTCTTCATCCCGCTGACCCGATTGTGTCGCGACAAGTGCCACTACTGCACCTTCGTCACCGTTCCGGGCAAGCTGCGCGCCGAGGGCAAGGGCATGTTCCTCGAGCCCGACGAGGTCCTCGACATCGCCCGCCGCGGCGCCGCGCTCGGCTGCAAGGAGGCCCTGTTCACGCTGGGTGACCGGCCCGAGGATCGCTGGCCGGAGGCCGCGCAGTGGCTCGACGAGCGCGGCTACGACTCGACGCTGGACTACCTGCGCGCCGTCTCGATCATGGTGCTCGAGGAGACCGGCCTGCTGCCGCACCTGAATCCGGGCGTGATGTCCTGGGAGGAGATCTCCCGGCTCAAGCCCGTCGCCCAGTCGATGGGCATGATGCTCGAGACCACCGCCACCCGCCTGTTCACCGAGAAGGGCGCCTGCCACTACGGCAGCCCGGACAAGGACCCGGCGGTCCGGCTGCGCGCGATCACCGACGCGGGCCGGCTGTCGGTCCCGTACACCACCGGCCTGCTGGTCGGCATCGGCGAGACGCTGACCGAGCGCGCCGAGTCGATCATGGCGATTCGCAAGCAGCACAAGGCTTTCGGGCATATCCAGGAAGTGATCATCCAGAACTTCCGGGCCAAGGACGACACCGCGATGCGCGACGTCCCGGACGCGGGCATCGAGGAGTTCCTGGCCACCATCGCCGTGACCAGGCTGGTGCTGGGCCCGGACGTGCCGGTGCAGGCGCCGCCGAACCTGGTGTCGGACGAGGACTGCCTGGCGTTGATCGACGCGGGCATCGACGACTGGGGCGGCGTGTCGCCGGTGACGGTGGACCACGTCAATCCCGAACGGCCGTGGCCGAACCTCGACACGCTGCGCGAGATCACCGAGAAGGCCGGTTACCAGCTGGTCGAGCGGACCTCCGCGCACCCGAAGTACGTGCGGGCGGGCAGCCCGTGGATCGATCCGAGGATCGGCGCGCACGTCGCCGCGCTCAGCGATCCGGTCACCGGCCTGGCCGATCCGGACGCCATGCCCGTCGGCCTGCCCTGGCAGGAGCCGGACCAGTCCTGGGAATCCGCCGGACGCGTCGACCTCAACACCGCCATCGACACCGAGGGTCGAAATACCGAGAGCCGCAGTGACTCCGCGATAGGCCAGGATGTCGTCGGTGCGTTCGGTGATTGGGACACCATTCGTGAACAGGCTCGCGACCTCGCGGTCACCGCGCCCGAGCGCCTCGACTCCGAGGTGCTCGCCGCGCTGCGGGCCGCCGAGCACGACCCGGCCGGGCTCAGCGACGCCGAGTACCTCGCGCTGGCGACGGCCGACGGCGCGAACCTGGAGGCGGTCGCCGCGCTGGCCGATCAGTTGCGCCGGGACGTGGTCGGCGACGACGTCACCTACGTGGTGAACCGGAACATCAACTTCACCAATATCTGCTACACCGGCTGCCGCTTCTGCGCGTTCGCGCAGCGCAAGGGCGACGCCGACGCGTTCACCCTCAGCATGGACGAGGTCGCCGACCGGGCCTGGGAGGCGCACGTCGACGGCGCCACCGAGGTCTGCATGCAGGGCGGCATCGACCCCGACCTGCCGGTCACCGGGTACGCCGACATCGTCCGGGCGGTGAAGCAGCGCGTGCCCTCGATGCACGTGCACGCCTTCAGCCCGATGGAGATCGTCAACGGCGCCTCGCGCGGCGGGCAGAGCGTGCGCGACTGGCTGGTCGCGCTGAAGGAGGCCGGCCTGGACACCATCCCGGGCACCGCCGCCGAGATCCTCGACGACGAGGTGCGCTGGGTGCTCACCAAGGGCAAGCTGCCGACCTCGGCGTGGATCGACGTGATCACCACCGCGCACCAGGTCGGCCTGCGTTCCAGCTCGACCATGATGTACGGGCACGTGGACAACCCGAAACACTGGGTCGGTCATCTGCGCGTGCTGCGCGGAATCCAGGACGAGACAGGCGGTTTCACCGAGTTCGTGCTGCTGCCGTTCGTGCACCAGAGCGCGCCGCTGTATCTGGCGGGCGCCGCGCGCCCCGGTCCGACGAATCGGGACAACCGGGCCGCGCACGCGCTGTCGCGGATCATGCTGCACGGCCGGATCGACAACATCCAGACCAGCTGGGTGAAGCTCGGCACCGTCGGCACTCGGGTGATGCTCAACAGCGGCGCCAACGACCTGGGCGGCACGCTGATGGAGGAGACCATCTCCCGCATGGCCGGCTCGCAGCACGGCTCGGCCAAGACCGTCGCGGAACTGGTCGACATCGCCGCAGGCATCGGCCGCCCGGCCCGCGAGCGGACCACCACGTACGGCGTTCCGCGGCACAAGGTTTCGGCGCTGCCACTCTCGGTGGGCTAGCGGCGTAGGCTGCCGGAGGAGAAGACGTGCGGGTCGTGCGACCCGCGGTCGGACCGAATTCGGATCTCGGTCGGCTCGCCGCGAACCGGCGGGCCGACCGGGCGGTCGCTGAGTGGACGCGGCCGTACCCGCGGTGACGTGGGGCGGCGGCGAACACACCCGATCGGCGGGTTCCGCACGGCGGCGGTTGTGCGCACAATATCTGAAGTTAGGCAAGGCTGACCCGGAGTAGGGTGGGGTGTCCGGATAGGGTTTCGCTGGGCGGACTATCCCCGCAAGGTGAGGACAGACTAGGAGAGCGGCAGTGCCGTACATCATCGCTGAACCGTGCGTTGACGTGAAGGACAAGGCATGCATCGAGGAATGCCCCGTGGACTGCATCTACGAGGGTGGCCGCATGCTGTACATCCATCCCGACGAGTGCGTGGACTGCGGTGCGTGTGAGCCGGTGTGCCCGGTGGAGGCGATCTTCTACGAGGACGACACCCCGGACCAGTGGAGCGGGTACGTGAACGCCAACGTCGACTTCTTCAACGAACTCGGCTCGCCCGGCGGCGCGACCAAGGTCGGTCAGGTCGACTACGACCCGCCGTTCATCAAGGAACTACCGCCCATGGCGAGCGAGTAGCTCTGTCGTGTCCGCTCGTGGCCGGGTCAGCAGTCTGCTTCCCGATTTTCCCTGGGATACCATCGCTTCGGTGAAGGCGAAGGCGGCGACGCACCCCGGCGGGATCGTCGACCTGTCCGTCGGCACCCCGGTGGACCCGGTCGATCCGATCATTCGCGCGGCGCTGAGCGCGGCCGCCGCGGTGCCCGGTTACCCGATGACGCACGGCACGCCGCAGCTGCGCGCGGCCGCGGTCGACGCGCTCGAGCGGCGCTACGGCATCATCGGTCTCGACCAGGCGGCGGTGCTGCCCGCGATCGGCACCAAGGAGCTGATCGCCGGACTGCCCCGGCTGCTCGGCCTCGGCGCGGACGACCTGGTCGTCATTCCCGAGGTCGCCTACCCGACCTACGAGGTCGGCGCGCTGCTCGCGGGCGCGCAGATCGCCCGCGCCGACGGGCTGACTCAGCTCGGCCCACGCAGACCGGCCCTGCTGTTCGTGAACTCGCCGTCGAATCCGACCGGACGCGTGCTCGGCGTCGAGCACCTGCGCAAGGTCGTCGAGTTCGCCCGCGAGCGCGACGTGATCGTCGCCTCCGACGAGTGCTACCTCGGGCTCACCTGGGAGGGCCGCGCCCTCTCCATCCTGCACCCCGAGGTCTGCGACGGTGACCACACGAATCTGCTTGCGGTGCACTCGCTCTCGAAGACCTCCAACCTGGCGAGCTACCGCGCCGGCTTCGTCGCGGGCGACCCGGCGCTGGTCGCCGAGCTGCTCGAGGTGCGCAAGCATGCCGGGATGATGGTGCCCTACCCCATCCAGGCCGCGATGACCGCCGCCCTCGGCGACGACGCGCACGAGGCCGAGCAGCGCGAGCGCTACGGGCACCGCCGCGAGATCCTGCGAAAGGCGTTGGAGCAGGCCGGTTTCCGCATCGATCACTCCGAGGCGGGCCTGTACCTCTGGTCCACCCGCGGCGAATCGTGCCGTGACACCCTCGACTGGCTCGCCGACCGCGGCATCCTCGCCGCCCCCGGCGACTTCTACGGGCCGACCGGCGCCCAGCACGTCCGCATCGCGCTGACCGCCACCGACGAACGCATCGCCGCCGCCGCGGAGCGCCTGACCGACGGCTGATCCCGCGCTCACGACACGCCGGAACCTGTCCGTCGGGCCGAAGACTCGGCCTGCCGGTGGCGCTAGCCTGAAGTATGGACGCTGTCACGGTTGTTCCTACCCCCGTCAACGAGCCGGTGCACTCCTACGCACCGGGCAGTCGCGAGCGCGACGCGCTGGTCGCCGCGCTCGCCGAGATCTCCGCGAACACCGTCGAAGTGCCGCTGGTCATCGACGGCAAGCACCGGCCGGGCAGCGGGCGGCGCCACGATATCGTCGCGCCGCACCGGCACCGCCACGTGCTGGGCACCTACACCGACGCCACGCACTCCGAAGCGCGGGCCGCGATCGACGCGGCGACGGCGGCGGCCCCG
>NZ_BAGH01000345.1 GCF_000308715.1 Nocardia tenerifensis NBRC 101015 | reverse complement strand
GCGCGGTGGCGACACCGACCGGGTCGAGCTGGCCGCCGCCCTGCGCGCCGCGACCGACCGCTACGAGGACGCCGCCGAGCTGGCCGCCCTCGCCGACGGACTGACCGCCGAGCTCACCCGGCTGCGCGCCGACGAGGCTCGGCTGCACGACGAACTCCGCGAATCCGATTCCCGCCGAAGCACGGTCGCCGCGAACGTCGCCGCCGCCACCACCCGCCTCGCCGAACTCAACGAACGCCTGCGCGCCGCGGCGGGCGCCGACGAGACCATCGACCGCCGCCACGCCCGCCTCACGGCCCTCGTCGCCGACGCGACCGGCCTTCGCGACGCCCGCGCCGCCGCCGCCTCGGCCCGCGAACAGGTGGCGGTCATCGCCGACCGCGTCGAAAATCTTGCCCGCGCAGCCGGTTTCGCGCCGATGGAGGAGTCGGGGCCGGGCCACCACGCCGATACCGCGCAGAGCGATTCGTCGACCGACGCGCGAGATGATTCCTCCGCCGCCGCGCGAGGCGATTCCACTCCTGCGGCGCAGGATGATTCGTCCGCGGCCGCGCGAGGCGACTCCTCTACTACCGCGCAGGACGATTCGTCCGCGGCCGCGCGTGACGATTCCTCTACTACCGCGCAGGATGATTCGTCCGCCGCTGCGCGAGACGATTCCTCCACTTCCGCGCGAAACGGTTCATCCACCGCCCAGCGAGACGAGGTGGCCCGGTTGACCGCGATCGCGCGCGTGGTCACCGCAGCCAGTCGAACGCCTCAGCGCCGCAACGACATCGAGGCCGAGCTAACCGCCGCCGACCGCGCCCGCTCCAACGCGGAGGCCGTGCTCGCCGAGCCGGAGATCCGCGCCGCGGAATCGCTCGCACCGGGCGATCTGGCCGAGCTGGACGCCGCCGTCGCCGCCGCGCAGGCGCGGTTGAACACCGCCATCGCCGCGCACGCCGAGGCGAGCAGGCGGGTCGGCTTGCTGGAGGATCTCGGCGGTCAGCTCTGGGCGGCGGTGGACCGCATCGCCCCGTTGCAGCGCACCCACGACGAGCTGGCCGGCCTCGCCGAGGTGGTGGCGGGCCGCGGCGAGAACAACCGCCGAATGTCGCTGCGCTCTTACGTTCTCGCCGCCCGCCTGGAGGAGGTGGCGCAGGCCGGTTCGCTGCGCCTGCGCCGGATGTCGGGCGGCCGTTACGAATTCGTGCACTCCGACAAGGCGGGCCCGCGCGGTCGCCGCGGCGGCCTCGGCCTCGACATCCGCGACGACTACACCGGCGCCGTCCGCCCCGCCAAAACCCTCTCCGGCGGCGAAACCTTCATGGCCTCACTGTCTTTGGCCCTAGGCCTGGCCGACACCGTAGCCGCCGAATCCGGCGGCCTCGTGCTGGACACCCTCTTCATCGACGAGGGCTTCGGCGGCCTCGACGCCGACACCCTCGACGCGGTGATGGGCGTCCTCGACGAACTCCGCGCCGGCGGCCGCGTAGTCGGCCTCGTCAGCCACGTCGACGAAATGCGCCAGCGCATCCCCAGCCGCCTCCACGTCCGCCGCGGACGAAACGGTTCCCACCTGGAGGCAACGGTCGCGTGACCGCCGACCGCGCCGAGGTCCTGAGCACCGCCTATAACAAGCGCGCCAGCTCGTTGCTCTGCCCCGCCGCTTCGTGATCGAGCAGCCAGCGTTTGATCGGCAGGCCCCAGCGGAACCCGCCGAGGGCGCCGCCGATGCGGTAGATCCGGTGGCAGGGCACGAACAGTGCCGCGGCGTTGCGCGCGCAGGCATTGGCGGCGGCGCGGGTGGCGTCGGGGCGGCCGGATACGGCGGCGTACTCGGTGTAGGTGATGGGTGCGCCTGCGGGGACCTTGCGCAGGACTTCCCAAGCGTGCATGAGGAATTCGCCGGAGCGCTGACGGACCGGGACGTCGTCGATCGCGGTCACGTCCCCCTCGTGATAGGCGGTGATCACGCGGGTGAGCTCGCCGAGGGAGTCGCGTCGGCGCAGCTCGGCGGGGCGCAGGGTCGGGTGGATCACCGGGGACAGCAGGTCCGTGTCGGCTGTCCAACCGGCGGCGAGCACCGCGCCGTCGGCGTCGACCACCGCGGTGAACGGGCCGATCGGGGTGTCGACCGTCGCGAAATCCGCGGTGGCGAGCCCGGTCTGACGCTTGGCCGGGCGAACAACGGTGGTGGCGTTCATGATTCGGAGATCGCTTTCGAGGAGGCGGATTTGGCCGCGGCGGACTTGGAGCGGGCGGCACGGTCGGTCAGCGCCGCCTTCCATAGCTGCATGGACAGATAGGACCGCCACGGCGCCCAGCGCGCGGTGTCGGTGAGGTCGATGCCCAAGACGGCGGCCCCCTGACGCACCACGAGATCGGTGTTCAGCAGCACGTCCGGATCGGCGAGCAGGCGCATCGTGACGTAGTCGGCCGTCCACGGGCCGACCCCGTCCAGGGCGAGCAGGTCGCGCCGCAGGTCGGCGGCGGTGCGGCCCTGGTGCAGCGCCAGTTCGCCACTGGCCAGCGCCTCGGCCGCGCCGATGATCGAGCGGATCCGCCGCGTCGGGCCGGTGAGCACCTCGGCGCCGTGCTCGGCGATCGCCGCCGGGGTGGGGAACAGCAGGGGGATCGGCCCGTCGACGCGTTCGCCGAGCGCCTCGACCAGCCGCGCGGTGTGCGTCGCCGCCGCCGAGACCGAGATCTGCTGGCCGATCATGGTGCGCAGCAACAGTTCCGGTCCGTCCAGGCAGCCGGGCACCCGGATCCCGGGTGAGAAGGCCGGCCGCCCCACCTCGCCGTGGTCGAGCGCGGTCTCGGCGTCCGGCGGCGAGCCCGCGCCCGCGTCCGGCAGCCGGGTGGTGTCCGGGTCGGCCAGTCCCGGCGTCGAAACCCGCTGTCCCGGAGCGACTCCCAGCGCCTCGTCGATGCCGATCGGGTCGGCGTCGAGATCGAGCAGGTGCCGCAGCCGCGCGACCGTCGGCGCGAGGTCGCGCATGTCGTGCAGCGCGAGTTCGGCTCGCACGTGGTCGCGCTGGAAGCTGAGCCGGGTCGTCGCGTGACCGTGCGGGGTGCGCAGGTTGCGGGTGTAGGCGCGGTTCTCCCACAGCTCCATGCCCGGCGCGACGTGCGCGGACAGGAACCACTCCAGCCATGCCCGGTCCAGCGGCTCGCGGTAGGGCAGGCGCAGGCTGAGCGTGCCGTTGACCGCGGGCGCCGGACGCCCGTTCGAGCCGGACTTCGCCCGGTGCGCCTCGGCCCGCATGGTGCTCGGGCTGACCGCGAACACCTCGCGCACGGTGTCGTTGAACTGCCGGATGCTGGCGAACCCGGCCGCGAAGGCTATGTCGGACATGGGCATTGCCGTGGTCTGGATCAGCAGCCGGGCGGTGTGCGCCCGGTGCGCGCGGGCCAGTGCCAGTGGGCCCGCGCCGAGTTCGGTGGTGAGCACGCGGGTCAGCTGTCGCTGCGAATAGCCGAGCGTGGCGGCCAGCGCGGGCACCCCGCCGCGTTCGATGACGCCGTCGCCGATCAGGCGCATGGCGCGGGCGGCGAGGTCGGCGCGGGTGTTCCAGAGCGGGGATCCGGGCGCGGCGTCGGGCAGGCACCGGCGGCAGGCGCGGTAGCCTGCCTGCTGCGCGGCCGCGGCGGTCGGCAGGAACGACACGTTGGCCCGTTTCGGCGTGATCGCCGGACACGAAGGGCGACAATAGATTCCGGTCGTCCGCACCGCCGTGAAGAATTGCCCGTCGAAACGGGAGTCCCTCGTCGATACCGCTCGATAGCACCGCTCGAAATCCAACGCCGTGATCGTCACGCCAACCACAATGTCAGGCTCGGGCGGCCTCCGCTAGCGGAAATCTGCCATTGCCACGACGGTCCGCGCGCGACCGGGTCGGCGGCGAATGGCGAACGGGCAGTTCAGCGCCGCCGAGGCGGGCGGAGCGACGCCCTCATCGCGTCGCCCCGCCGCAACTCAGCAGCAGCGATTCGTCGGATTGCTGTCCGCGTCCGCGTGCCTGGTCCGCCAGTACTCGCGCTCGGTCGGCACCGCGCAGCCGGGATGGTTGCGCGTCAGGTGCTCCACATACCGCTGGTAGTCCTGGCCGCCGAGGATCGAGTTGAACCACCAGCCTGTCTTGCGAATCGCTGTCGCACAAGCACTTCCGGCGGAGCGCAGGCCCCGCAGGACGGGCGCTCGGCCGTCCCGCGGGGTGACGTGCACGGTCAATGCGCCGCTCTCGTCTGGGCCGCGCCCGGTGCCCGGACCTTCCCCGATTCGATCAGGGCGTCCCATTCCTGCTGCACCTCCTTCTCGGTCGAGGTCGCCAGGAACGACTTCGGCGCGAAGATCTTCGACGGCTCGTCCGGCGACTCGCTGTCCGGCCCGCCGCCCGCGCGCCAGGCTCGCACGCAGACCACGAGCCCGACGATCGCCACGATCAGCACGAGCACCGCGAAGATGATCGACAGGCTGCCCTGGATGAAGGTGTTGCGGACCACCTTCTCCATATCGTCCGCCGACTTGGCCGGCGCCACAATCTTTCCGGCGTCGAGCGCCGCGCTGTAGACGCTGTGCTGCTTCCAGTACCCGATGCTCGGGTCGCCGGAGAAGATCTTCTGCCAGGACGCCGTCATGGTCACCGTCAGGTCCCAGATGAGCGGGAGCGCCGGAATCCAGGCCCACTTGATCAGGCCCTTCTTGATCACGATGGTGAGCACCACGGTCAGCGCGATCGCCGCGAGCAACTGGTTGGAGATGCCGAACAGCGGATACAGCGTGTAGATGCCGCCGAGCGGATCGGTGACGCCCATCAGCAGCACCGAACCCCACGCCGCGACGACGATCGCCGAGCACAGCCACGCACCGGGCCGCCAGGACGGATCCTTGAACTTCTTGGCCGGTCCGCCGAGGTTGCCGAGCGAGTCCGACAGCATGAAGCGCGCGACGCGGGTGCCCGCGTCGATCGTGGTGAGGATGAACAGCGCCTCGAACATGATCGCGAAGTGGTACCAGAACGCCTTGAGCCCGGTGCCGCCGAGGAACTTGTGCAGCACCTCCGACATGCCGACCGCCAGCGTCGGCGCGCCGCCGGTGCGCGAGACGATGCTGTTCTCGCCGACGTCCTTGGCCGCCTGGGTCAGCTCGGCCGGGGTGATCGGATTTCCGCTCAGGCCGAGGCTGTTGGTGTAGGCGGCCGCCTTCTCCGCGGTGCCGCCGGTGAGGCCGGCGCTGGCGTTCATGGCGAAGTACAGGTGCTGGTCGATGATGCTGGCCGTGATGATCGCCATGACGGCGACGAACGACTCCATCAGCATGCCCGCGTACCCGATCATCCTGGCCTGCGACTGCTTCTCCAGCAGCTTCGGCGTGGTGCCCGAGGACACCAGCGAGTGGAATCCGGACAGCGCGCCGCAGGCGATGGTGATGAACAGGAACGGGAACAGGCTGCCCGCGAACGCCGGGCCCTTGCCCGAGCCGGCGAAGTCGGAGACGGCGGGGGCCTTCAACACCGGCATGGTGATCAGAACGCCGACGGCGAGCAGGACGATGGTGCCGATCTTCATGAAGGTCGACAGGTAGTCACGCGGCGCGAGCAGCAGCCACACCGGCAGCACCGAGGCGACGAAGCCGTAGGCGATGAGCAACCACGCGATGGTGGTGCCCGACAGCGTGAAAAGGTCCTGGCCCCAACCGGATCCGGCGACCCAGTTGCCCGAGATGATGGCCAGCAGCAGTAGCGCGAACCCGATGACCGAGATCTCGCCGACCTTGCCGGGGCGGAAGTACCGCAGGTACACGCCCATGAACAGGGCGATCGGGATGGTCATCGAGATGGAGAACACGCCCCACGGGCTGCCGCCGTGCAGCTCGCCGTCCTTGCCGGGCGTCGCGGCCAGCGCGTTCACCACGACGATGCCGAGCACCGCGAGCAGGATCATCATGATCACCAGCACGGCGACGATCGCGGCCACGCCGCCGACCGCGCCGAGCTCGTCGCGGGCCATCTGCCCGAGGCTGCGCCCCCGGCGGCGGGTCGACGCCCACAGCACGAGGTAGTCCTGCACCGCGCCGGCGAAGACGACGCCGACGACGATCCAGATCGTGCCGGGCAGGTAGCCCATCTGGGCGGCGAGGACGGGGCCGACGAGCGGACCCGCGCCCGCGATGGCGGCGAAGTGGTGCCCGAACAGCACCCGCCGGTCCATCGGCATGTAGTCCTTGCCGTTCTCCAGGATCTCGGCCGGAGTGGCTTGGTCGTCACGCGGTTTGACGATCTTGTATTCGATGAGCCTGGAGTAGAACTGGTAGGCCAGTACGTACGTGGCCACGGCGGCGACCACGATCCAGACCGCGTTGACCGACTCGCCGCGGGCGATGGCGATGATCGCCCACGCGATCGCGCCGACTACCGCGATCGCGGCGAAAATGCCTTTTTTAACAGGGGTGATAGGCGAACGGTCCACGACACCCACGGGAGGTAGGTCGGGATCTGTCCGGAGGTATTCGATGGTCGCCATGCGAACTACTCTCCCGTGATCGAGCTGGACTTGCTGAAACGTTCACAACGTAGCTGAACCGAAGCGCGCTCGAGCCGGACTTAGGGAAGTCTGAACATTGCGATACGGATCGTGGTCGCCGCGACCACTCGTCTCGGGTGTTCCGCCGAGCGGGGCTCGATCCGCGACGCACGGCGGGTACGGGTGGCCCGCGAGGCGTCGGTCAGCTGCCCGGGTTCGACCGTGGTCACGGTCCCCGGTATCGCGCCGGTGCGGATGGGCGTGTTCCCTCGTCCGGCGATGTTGCCACCCGTATGCTGCCATGCTGGCTCAGACATCCGCCGATCGGTCCTACACACCGACGTTTCTCATGTCCGTTCACGTATCCACCCGCCGTCCGCCGTGGAGGAGTTCGTGTCACCGGTTCGCCGCCGCACCCTGCTCGGCTCGGCGCTGGCCGCGCCGCTCCTCGGCGCGACCGGATGCGGCTCCGCCGACGACGCGCTGACCTTCTTCTTCCAGGCCAGGCCGGAGGAGGCGCGGGGGCGACTCCGAGTCATCGACGAGTTTCAGAAGCGGCACCCGGACATCAGGATTCGCACCATCATGTCCGGGCCCGATCCGCAGCAGCAGCTGCTCACCTATTGCGCGGGCGGCAAGTGTCCCGACGTCATCATGGCCTGGGAACTGCTCTACTCCGGGCTGGCCGAGCGCGGCGTGCTGCTCGATCTGCGCACGCTGCTCGCGCGCGAACCGGACTACGCGGAGATGTTGCGGCGGGACAGTTATCCGGCCCTGCTGGACACCTTCGCCTATGCCGGCGGGCAGTACGCCCTGCCGGAGCAGTGGTCCGGGGTGTTCCTCTATTACAACCGGGAACTGTGCGCCGCGGCCGGGGTGCGCCCGCCGGCTCGGTGGCGCGACGCCTGGTCGTTCGACGAATTCCTCGATGCCGCACGGGCACTCACTCGTGACCGGCGGTGGGGCTTCGCCGACGCCTGGGTGCCGTACTACTCGGCCGCCTGCTTCGGCATGAACAACGGCGCGGAGTGGTTCACGCCGCCGGTCGCTCCGACCAGGGCCAATCTCGGCGATCCCCGCTTCGCCGAGGGCTTCCAGTTCTACGCCGATCTCGCGCTGCGGCATCGGGTCGCGCCGAGAGTCGCCGACCGGTTGTCGATCTCGGCGCCCGATCTGTTCCGGGACGGCCGGGCGGGCATGGTGCTGGGCGGGCACTGGCTCTACGCCGAATTCGCCGGGCGGGAGGGGCTTTCCATCGACGCCACCGTGTTGCCGGTCGGGCCGCACGGGGGTCCGGGTGCGATCACCGATGTCGGCAGCACCGGGCTGTCCATCGCGGCGAACAGTCCTCGGGTCGAACAGGCTTGGGAGTTCGTCAAATTCGCCACCGGGCCGGTGGGGCAGGCGATCATCGCCGCGTCGGGTCTGTTCGTGCCGGTGCTGAAGTCGGCGATGAATTCGCCGGGATTCGTTGCCGCGCATCGCGATATCCGCAATCTCGCAGTCTTCACCGAGGGGCCGGACAGCTCTCGCCCCCTGCCGGTGACACCGGCTTGGGGCAAGGTGTCCGCGTTGCTGGAACGCGGCGGCAATCGCGTGCTGCGCGGCGCCGCCGAGGCCGCCTCGCTGGGTGGTCGATTCGCGGACGATCTCGACGCGCTGTTGGTGGCACGGTGAGCGGCCCGCGGTCGCGGCGGGTCAAGCCTCGGCTGGCGCGTAGGAGGGAATGGGCCGGGTGGATGTTCGTCGCGCCGAATGTGGCCGCGGTGGCCGTGTTCTTGCTGTTCCCCCTTGCGTTTTCGCTGTATCTCAGCTTGCACGAGTGGGATCTGTTCCGGCCGATGCGGTTCGTCGGGTTGGGCAACTATGCGCGGTTGTTCGGGGACGATCCACTGTTCCTCATCGCTTTGCGCAACAGTGCGGTGTTCACCGTGCTGACGCTGGTGCCTACGGTGCTGCTCGGGTTGGGGATCGCGGCGGCGCTGAACCGTAAGTCGTTCGGTATCGGTGCTTTTCGGACGGTGGCGTTTCTGCCGCTCGTGGCCTCGACCGTGGCGATGGCGGTGGTGTGGCGGTTCATCTTCACTCCGGACGGGATGCTCGATGCCGGGCTCGGCTGGTTCGGCGTCGGGCCGGTGCCGTGGTTGACCGATCCGAACATGGCGTTGGTCTCGCTGAGCATCGTCACCGTGTGGAAGGGCGTGCCGTTCGCGACCGTCATCCTGCTCGCCGCCATGCAGGGGGTGCCGGAGCCGTTCTACGAGGCGGCGAGGATCGACGGAGCCGGTGCGCTGCGGCGGTTCTCGGCGATCACCCTGCCGTTGATCCGCGGGCCGCTGTCGTTCGTCTTCGTGATCACCGTCATCAACTCGGTGCAGGCGTTCGATCAGGTGTACGCGCTGACCGGAAGCAACGGAGGGCCGGAGACCGGGACCTATCTCCTGGGAATCATGCTGTACCAGAACGCCTTCGGGTTCTACGAGGTGGGGTACGCGTCGGCGTTGGCCTGGGTGATCTTCGCGATTCTGCTGCTGCTCACGCTGTTGCAGTTGCGGTTTGCGCGGCGGGAGGACGTGGAACTGTGAATGCCGCTGCGCCCGTGCGTGTTCGCGGTAAGCCGGAGCGGGTTGTCTTGCGGCGGACGCTGCGCGGGATAGGCCTCTATGTCGTACTGATCGGCATCGCGTGGTGTGCGCTGGCGCCGATTCTGTGGGCGCTGTCGAGTTCGTTGAAACGGGAGGGAGAGATGGCCGAGCGGACCCTGCTTCCGGCGAGTCCGCAATGGTCCAACTACGGCACGGTCTTCGAACTGCTGCCGCTCGGACGGATGCTGTTCAATACCGGCATGTACGCGGCGTGCGTCACCGCCGGGCAGCTGTTCTTCTGCTCGCTGGCCGGATACGCGTTCGCGCGCTTGCGATTTCGCGGGCGCGACGTGCTGTTCGTCGCCTACCTCGGCACGCTCATGGTGCCGTTGACCGTCACGGTCATCCCGCAGTTCCTCGTGATGCGGGCGTTCGGCTGGGTGGACACGCCGTGGGCGATGATCGTGCCCGGCCTGTTCGGCGGCGCCTTCGGCACGTACCTGATGCGCCAGTTCTTCGCCACCCTGCCGGTGGAGCTGGAGGAGGCCGCCATTCTCGACGGCTGCTCCACCTGGCAGGTCTACTGGCGTGTCCTGTTGCCGCACACCCGTCCTGCCCTGATGGTGCTCGGCGTGCTCACCTGGATCACGGTCTGGAACGACTTCCTGTGGCCGCTCGTCATGATCCAGCGCAACGAGATCGCCACCGCGACATTGGGTTTGGTGCGGCTCCAGGGGCAGTATCACACGCAGTGGCCGATACTCATGGCCGCCTCGATGGTCATTCTCGCGCCCTTGCTCGTGGTGTACGCGCTCGCCCAGCGCGCGTTCGTCCGCGGCATGGCCATGTCCGGTCTCGGCGGCCGCTGAGCCTACGCTCCCCAGTAGGTGCCGAAACTCCAGAGATTGCCCTCGGGATCGCGGACGGTGAACCCGCGGGAGCCGTAGTCCTCGTCGCGCAGCCCGCGCACCACCTCGGCGCCGGCCGCGGTGGCGCGGCTGAACAGGGCGTCCGGGTCGTCACACACGACGTAGGTGGAGTCGTTGCCCGGGACGCGCTGCCCGAACTCGCTCGCGTCCTTGCACGCGGTGCCGAACATGATGCCGCCGCCCAGTGGCCAGCGCAGTTCGGCGTGCTCGATGATCGTCGGGTCGTCCTCGCGGGTGTACATCGCGGTCTGCTCGAAGCCGAAGGCCTCGACGAGGAAGTTCGCCATGGCTCTGCCGTCGCGGAAGGTCAGGGCGGGCCAGACGGCGGTGCGGGTGCTGATGTCGGTCTGATTCGTCATGCCCTCAGCGTCGCTCGACGGACCGGTCGGTGTCTTGGACGGATGGAACCTCCTCGCGCAGCCAGTTCGTCGGGCTGGTGCCCGCCAACTCGGCGAAGTCGCGGTTCAGATGGGCCTGGTCGTAGTAGCCGCAGACGGCCGCGACCTGCGCGATGCTGACGAACGACGGGGTGCGCTCGATCATCCGCCGCGCCCGTTCGAAGCGGGTGATCCGGGCCGCGAGCTTCGGGCTCAGGCCGAACTCGCCGCCGAACCGGCGCGCGAGATGCTGTCTGCTCCAACCGATCTCCTCGACCAGCGTGCCGACGGGCAGCGTCCCGCCCGAGCCGACGACCGCGCGCCACGCCCAGCTCAGTTCCGGTGCGACCACGCGATCCGGGTCGGCCAGCCGGGACAGAATCCGGTCGACGGTGGCGAAGCGTTCCGGCCAGCCGAGCGGTTCCTGCAATCGTTCCCACAGTTCGCGGCCGACCGGGCCGACCACATCGGCGAACTCGGCCGACGTGTCCCACAGCGCGGCGGCGGGCACGCCGAACAGGGCGCGGCTGCCGAGCGGCGTCAGGGCGACCGACACGCCCTCTTGACGACCGTCGTGCGAGATCAACGCCGAACTCGCCTGAAGTCCGCCCACCGAGCACCGATAGTCCTGCGGGGCTTGGCCCGGATCCGTTTGTGCGACAACGTCTATGGAAGGTCCGATGCTGACGATGAACGTCATGTGCGCCGAGGGCAGGCCGCGGTGCAGACCCGGCGCGTAGCCGAACATGCGGTAGCCGACGTAGTGGTCGATGAACGGCGCGAGCGCGGGCGCCGGCCGCGCCGTCACCCGCTCGGTGCTCGGCTCCATGCGGAGCACGCTACGCCGCCCGCCGACGACCGCAAATGCGGTGAGATGGAGCACTCGCAGGTGAAATCGGGTAGGAGGACACAGCCCGGCGTGGTTACCGTGTCGTCTTCGCAAATGATTTCTGGAGGTGTGATGCGGCGGGTCCAATACGAGCGCAGCGGTGGTCCTGAGGTGCTCGAGGTCGTGTCGGTCGACGTGCCGACGCCGGGGCCCGGGGAGCTCCTGGTCCGGGTCGAGGCGATCGGGGTGACCCTGCCGATGGTGCGGAAGGTCCGCGAGCAGCGCGAGCCGATCGCGCTCGGCGGCGAGGTCGCGGGCGAGGTCGTCGCGGTGGGTGAGGGCGTCACCGGATACGCGCCCGGATACCGGGTGACCGGGCTGGTTTTCGGCCACAGCTACGCCGACTACGCGCTGCTCACCGTCGCGATGGCCTCGCCGATTCCGG
>NZ_BAGH01000346.1 GCF_000308715.1 Nocardia tenerifensis NBRC 101015 | reverse complement strand
ACCGGCGCGGGCAAGACCACAGTGCTCGACGCGATCGCGTTCGCGCTCTACGGCCGCGTCCCCGGCGCGCGGGGCGAGAGCAAGCGGCTGCACTCCGACCACGCGCCGGAACAGACTCCGCCGCAGGTGATTCTGGAGGCCACCCTCGGCGGGCGGCGCGTGCGCCTGACCCGCATCCCCGAGTTCGAGCGTCCGAAGCTGCGCGGCACCGGCATGCGCACCGACCCTGCCAAGGCGACGCTGGCGTGGCTGGACGGGCGCGGCGAAAACCTCTCCCGCATACCCGATATCGGCGAGGAGATCGTCCGGCTGCTCGGCATGAGCGCCGACCAGTTCTTCCAGGTGGTGCTGCTGCCGCAGGGCGACTTCGCGCGGTTTCTGCGGGCGGACAACGAGGATCGCGAGAAGCTGCTCGAAAAGCTTTTCGACACCGAGCGATTCGGCAGCGCCGAGCAGTGGCTCGCGGACCGGCGTCGCGCCTCCGCCGCGGACCTCGACGCGCGCAAGCAGGGCATCGACCGTCTCATCGCCCAGGTCGGCGTCGCGGCGGGGGCGAGCGCCGCCGAGACCGTCGGTCCGCTCGAGGCCGTCGGGTGGTCGCAGGAGTTGCTCGCCACCGCCCGCACCGACCTGTCCACTGCCGCGGCGGAAGCCGAACGCTGCCAACAGGAGTCGGCTCGCGTGCGGGCGATCGCGGAGGAGCAGCGTCGCCTGCACGAGCTGCATCGCCGAATGACGGCCGCGCGCAAGCAACTCGACGACTATGCGGCGGCCGCGGATCAGCGCGCCGCGTTGCTGGCCGAGCTGGAGGCGGCTCGCCGGGCCGAGCCGGTCGCGGCGGCCATCGACGAGGCGCGCGACGCCGTCATGCGGATGCGCCGCCGTGACACCGAGAAGCTCAGCGCCAGCAGGCAATTGGCGGCGCGGCTCGGCGAGCCCGCCGGGGCGGAACTCGGCGGCGGCGAGCTGATCTCCGGCGGCGAACCGGCCGATGGCGGTGAGCTCGCCGATGGTGGGGGCGAGCCGGTC
>NZ_BAGH01000347.1 GCF_000308715.1 Nocardia tenerifensis NBRC 101015 | reverse complement strand
AGCATGATGCGCGCCCCGCCGATCAGCAGGACGAGCGCGGTGGCCAGGAACATGGTGGGGAAGCGTTCGACCAGCGGCACGGCCAGTTTGAGCAGCACCTCGGTGATGGAGGTCATCGCCACGCCGGTCAGCTGCTTGTAGGCCAGCGGAACCGCGACGAACAGCAGCAGCGGCGGCAGCACCATGGCGGTGAACAGGCCGCGATAGCGGACGGTCAGTACGGCTGCGACACAACCGACGATGTACAGCGCGGCGAAGGTACCGGTCAAATCGGTACTGTCGCCGTTCGCGTCGATCAAGAAACCCAGAAACGTGCAGGCGACCGCGATCAGGACCGCCGCGCCCACCGGGAGACCCGGGACCGTCGGCAGTATCGAGCGATGCGGCGCGGGCACCCGGGTTCGCACACGTTGGGAAGCAGCCACAGGATGAACACTAACCTTCGCCGCCCTCGACGGCGTTATGGCACGGCGGTTGTCCCGGCTAATCGTCGGCGTCGGCGAAGCCCACCGCGCGCGGCCACGAATCCACCCGCTGGATTGCTGGCACCTCCTGTTCCGCTATTTCGAGGTCGTGCAGTTTGCGCGCGGTGACCATGACCCGCGACTCCACCGAGGCGACGGTGTAGTTGAAAGCGTCGACGGCCTTGCCGAGTTGCGCGCCGAGCCGGTCCAGATGCCGGCCGGTCATGCCGAGCCGGGCATACAACTCCCGACCCAGTTGCTGAATGGTTGCCATATCGCGGGACAGCGCCTCCTGCCGCCATCCGAACGCGACCGTACGCAGCAGCGCGATCAACGTGGTCGGCGTCGCGAGGATCACGTTGCGCCCGAACGCGTACTCCAACAGCCCGGAGTCCGTGGTCAGCGCGGCGTCGAGGAACGGATCGCCCGGCACGAACAGCACCACGAACTCCGGCGCCGGATCGAACGCGGCCCAGTACGCCTTGTCGGCCAGCTGGTCGATGTGCCCCCGCAGGTGTTTCGCGTGCCTCGTCAGGTGCTCGGCGCGCAGGTCGGGATCGTCGACCATGCTGGCGTCGAGGTAGGCGCTGAACGGCACCTTGGCGTCGACCACGATGTGCCTGCCGCCCGCGAGGTTCACCACCAGGTCGGGGCGGACGCTGCCGCTCCGGTCGCCCGCGCCGTCGCCGCGGGCCGCGCGGGTGACCTGGGTGTCGAAGTCGACGTGCCGCGTCATCCCCGCCAACTCGACCACGCGCTCCAATTGGATCTCGCCCCAGCGCCCGCGGATCTGCGGCGCGCGCAGCGCGGCGACCAGCTGACTGGTCTGGCTGGTGAGCTGCAGCGAGGTGCGCTGCATGCCCGCGACCTGTTCGCGCAGGCTCGAATACGCGTTGATCCGATGGTGTTCGACCTGTTGAATGTGCTGGTTCAGCGCGCCGACCGCCTCGCGCAGCGGGTCGACCATGGCGCCGATCGCGTGCGAATGTCTGCGCGCCGCATCCTCGTTCGCCGCGGTGAGCGACTGGCGCAGGAGCCGCTCGTTGTCGGTGGCCGCCGCCAGTCTCGCCTCCGCCGCCGTCGCCCGATGCCCGGCGCGCGCGGCGTGGCCGAGCCAGCCGAGCCCTACCCCGGCGGCGAACACCAGCATCAGTGCGAGGAGCATCGGTGCGGTCATAGCGCCGATAGTGCCGCACGCCACCGACAAGAAGCGTTGGCGGGCAATTACACAGCGCCGTGTCGGCAAATCTACACAGCGCCGTGTCGGCAAATCGACACCGGACGGGTCGGCGAATCCCCTCGGCGGAGAAGGCGAATCGCAGTCAAGCCGTGCATACACGAGGCGTCGCGAAATCACCGATGACACGCCGAGCCATACCGCCGCAATCCGACACGACGCCCTCGGCGATTGAATTGTGTCGGTGCGGTGCCCTACGGTTTCGCGGATGCGGATGCTGCACACCTCGGACTGGCACATCGGGCGCACGTTCCACGGGGTCGATCTGCTGGCCGACCAGGCTCGTGCGCTCACCGCCGTCGCGGAGCTGGTGGCCGAGGAGTCGGTCGACGTGGTGGTGGTGCCCGGCGACGTGTACGACCGGTCCATCCCCAGCGCCGACGCGATCGCGGTGTGCAACCGGGGATTCGAGGCCATCCGCGCCGCGGGCGCCCGCATCGTCGCCACCTCGGGGAACCATGATTCTCCCGCGCGACTAGGCGCGGGCGCGAGCTTCGCGGCGGCAGGCGGGCTCCATCTGCGCACCACCGTCGCCGACGCCGACCGGCCGATCCTGCTCGACGACGAGCACGGTCAGGTGGCGTTCTACGGCATCCCGTACCTGGAGCCGGACCTCACGCGCGCGGAACTCGGTGTGCCGCAGGCGCGTTCGCACGCCGAGATCCTCGACGCCGCGATGGCCCGCATCCGCGCGGACATCGCGCGACGCGACGGCGCGCGCACGGTGGTGCTCGCCCACGCCTTCGTGGTCGGCGGTGAGGCGACCGGTTCGGAGCGCTCGATCTCGGTGGGCGGCGTGGAGACGGTGCCGATGTCGGCCTTCGACGGCATCGACTACGTGGCCCTCGGCCATCTGCATTCCCCGCAGACGCTGTCGGAGTCGGTGCGCTATTGCGGGTCGCCGCTGCCGTATTCGTTCGCGGAGAGCTCGCATCGCAAGGCCGTCTGGCTGGTCGAGCTGGACGCCGCCGGGTTGCGTTCGGTCGAGCGCCGCGATCTGCCCATGGTCCGCGGGCTGAGCAAGCTCACCGGAACACTCGACGAGCTGCTCACCGACGCGAGCCACGCGCCGGCCGAGGAGCACTACGTCTCGGCGGTGCTCACCGACTCGGCCCGACCCGTCGACGCCATGCGCAAGCTGCGCGAACGATTCCCGCACGCGGTGCACGTGGAGTGGGTGCGGCCGGAGGGCAACCCGGAGTTGCGCTACCGTGAGCGAGTGCACGGCCGCCGCGACACCGAAGTA
>NZ_BAGH01000348.1 GCF_000308715.1 Nocardia tenerifensis NBRC 101015 | reverse complement strand
GGTCGCGGCGACGATGGCGCGGCACAGCGCCTCGTCGGAGAACGCGAGCAGGTCCTCGACGCTGCCGCCGCCCCGGGCGAGCACGATCACGTCCACGGCCGGGTCGCGGTCGAGCTGCGCCAGCGCCTCCAGCATCTGCGGGACCGCCGTCGGGCCCTGCACCGCGGTATTGCGGATCTCGAAACGCACTGCGGGCCAACGGTTTCGGGCCACGGTCAGGACGTCGCGCTCGGCGGCGCTCGCGCGGCCGGTGATGAGGCCGACGGTCTTGGGCAGGAACGGGATCGGCCGCTTGAGCCGGGGATCGAACAGCCCCTCGGCGGCGAGCAGGGCCTTGAGCCGTTCGATGCGGGCGAGCAACTCGCCGATGCCGACCGGGCGGATCTCGATGACGCGCAGCGACAGCGTGCCGCGGCCGGTGAAGAAGGACAGTTTGCCGTAGACGACGACCCGGCTGCCTTCCTGCAGCGGGATCGGGGACTTGCGGATGAGGTCCGGGTCGCAGGTCACCGAGAGCGACATGTCCGCGGACGGGTCGCGCAGCACCAGGAACGCGGTGCGCGTGCCGGGGCGCAGATTGATCTGCGTGATCTGGCCCTCGACCCAGATGCTGCCGAGCCGGTCGATCCACTGCGCGACCTTGATAGCGACGGAGCGGACGGGGTAGGGCTGCTCGGCGGAGTTGCCCGGTGCGGAGGCCTGGGCGTCCGGTGCGGAGCCGCGCTGAGTAGGGCTGTCCTGGGTACCGCGGGCGGGTTCGCGCGCCGGGGTACCCGGGACCGGTTCGCGTGCCGTCACTGGGCCTGCACGGTGGCGATCCGATTCGTCAGCATGGTCACGAACGGCGCCCTGGCGAGGGTGCGCTGCTCGTAGTCCAGCAGCGCGGTGAGGTCTTCGAGGCTGAGCATGCGCAGGCGGGCGCGCAGCTGGGCCACGGTCATGTTGGCGTAGTCGTAGCGGGTGGCTACTTCCGGCTCGCTGATCTCCGGCGCGGGGTCGGCCGCGCGGACGATCTCCAATTGTGGTTCCCGCTCGGCGGATTCGGGCTCGTCGACGAGCTGCGCCGGGCCGGTGTGGCCGTTGCGCTCGCTCGCGCGGGTAGCGGCGTCGGCGGGCAGGGTGTCGAAGGCGGACGACTCCGGCTCGTCGGCGTACAGGTCGAAACGGCTGGTGCGGGCCGTCGCGCCGCTCGGGGCCGGCTCGTCGGGCAGGTCCTCGTCGAAGGTGGCCCACTCCGGCTGCTCCTGCGGCGCGTTGCCGAGACGTTCGAAGACGGCGTCGCCCTTGAGCGCCAGGCTGGTCACGAACTGCTGGACGTGCATCGTCGTCTGCAGCACCTGACTGATGGCGGTGATCGGCAAATTCATTGCGGCCGTGGGTAGCCTGCGAGTCTCCTCGATGGCGTACACGGCTGCCCCGGCGGCTACCCGGGCCAGAAACGGTGGTCGAAACATGGTCCTAGCCTGCCCGAAATGGTGTGCTGTGCAAAGGTCGGGGCTCACCGCGATGATTCTGGCGTATGAATCGGTGAGTAGGGAGCGCGCCTCGCCGACGCACGGTCCTCGCCGTCGACGCCCGGACGGCGCGAAGTCGGTGTGCGCACGTAAGCTGGTCGGCATGTCCACGGCCATACCCTTGAACGTCGGAATCACCCGCTCAGCGGGTGCCGGAGCCGCCGATCCCGCGGGCGGCAAGCGGGTGCTGCTCGCGGAGCCGCGTGGGTACTGCGCCGGCGTGGACCGGGCGGTGGAGACCGTGGAGAAGACCCTCGAGAAGCACGGCGCGCCGATCTACGTGCGCAAGGAGATCGTGCACAACCGTCACGTCGTGGAGACGCTGCGTGAGCAGGGCGTCATCTTCGTCGACGAGACCGACGAGGTGCCGGAGGGCTCGGTCGTCGTGTTCTCCGCGCACGGAGTCTCGCCCGCCGTGCACTCCTCGGCGGCCGCGCGCAATCTGCACACCATCGACGCGACCTGCCCGCTGGTGACGAAGGTGCACCAGGAGGCGAAGCGCTTCGCCCGCGACGACTACGACATCCTGCTGATCGGCCACGAGGGCCACGAGGAGGTCGAGGGCACGGCGGGCGAGGCGCCCGACCATGTGCAGCTGGTGGACGGCCCCGCGTCGGTGGACAAGGTCACCGTGCGCGACGAGTCGAAGGTGATCTGGCTCTCCCAGACCACGCTCAGCGTCGACGAGACCATGGAGACGGTGCAGCGGCTGCGCGAACGCTTCCCCGCGCTGCAGGATCCGCCGAGCGACGACATCTGCTACGCCACCCAGAACCGTCAGGTCGCGGTGAAGGCGATGGCGCCGGAGTGCGATCTGGTGATCGTGGTCGGGTCGCGCAACTCCTCGAACTCGGTGCGTCTGGTCGAGGTGGCGCTCAACGCCGGCGCCAAGGCGGCCCACCTGGTCGACTACGCCCGCGAGGTGGATCCCGCCTGGCTTGCCGACGCCCACACCATCGGCATCACCTCCGGCGCCTCGGTGCCCGAGATCTTGGTCCGCGGCGTCCTGGACATGCTTGAAGAGCACGGCTACGCCGACGTACAACCGGTCACGACCGCCAACGAGACCCTGGTCTTCGCCCTGCCCCGCGAACTCCGCACCAGCCGCGCACGCTGACCCGCATCACCCACGCTGGATAGAGCCTGTCGCGCTGTCGCTGTCGGCCCGGCATCATCCCCGAATGCCAGTCGGATAGGCGCTGACGGGAAACGTGAGCGCGCTTCGCGTGCGGGCGCCTTCGATGTCGACCGCGCTGTGTGACTTGGATCGGGCCGTCGGGGTCGACGGATGCATCAAGTCGGCGTGCACCTCTACTGCCCGCGGAGCCGGCCGAGACCCGCACCGCGCGTTCCGTACCTCGAGAGCCGCCGGTCGGCGAAACCACACGGCAACAAGGCGAAACGGGCAAATCGTCGTGCATTCGTCCTGCTAAGTTGAGACCGCTGTGCGCAGTGGCGACACGGCTCGGTCCGGCAGCATTTCTGTTGGCGTGTAAGGATATTGGAGCTTGTCATGGGTATACGTGCTACCGCTGCGACATTGGGCATCGGAGCGGGACTGGCCGCGATCATGGTGTCGGCCGGAGCGGGACAGGCCGCCGCGTTCAACCCGGTGATCGAGCCGGATCTCGGCGTGTACGGCGTGGAGTTGGACCATGCGGAGACGGTCGCGCTGCACAATTCCGCGCTGCCCGCCGCGCTGAACCAAGTGTGGCGTGACCATGGTTTCGCCATCTACCTCCCGTCGACTTTGCAACAGGCCGAAGAGGCAGTGCGGAAACACAACCTCTCCGATGTGGTCGCCATGTCGGCTGACTCTCCTGAGGGGACGGTCGCACTCGCGGTCTACTACCACCCCTCGACGCACTCACGGGTGATCTTAGGAGCTCTCGGCTCCGCGTATTGACTGATCGTGGTGCGGCCGTGGCG
>NZ_BAGH01000349.1 GCF_000308715.1 Nocardia tenerifensis NBRC 101015 | reverse complement strand
ACCCGCGCCCGGCGTTCCCGCACCCGCACCCGGCGATCCCGCGCCTGCGCCCGGTGCCCCCGCACCCGAAAAGCCCGCCGCCACACCGGCTCCGCCCGCCGCGGACGCCATCTGGGACCCGTGCACGCTTCCGGAATCCAACATCTCCGCGGCCGGCCTGGACCCAGCAACGAAGAAGCGACTCAACTACCCCGACTACCCGTCGTGGCGGATGTGCCAGTGGCAAGCCACCGACCGCTCATTCGAGCTCGTGATCGGCGCGACCGCCAAAACAACCGACGACCTCCTCGCACCCGGCACCTACAAGGATCTCCGCAGGACCGAATACTACGGCCGCCAGGTAGTCCAATACCGCTCCGTCCAAGACACGCACCTCCGCACCTGCAACGTCGCCACCCCCGCCCCCTACGGCAGCACCGAATTCGCCGTCCGCACCACCAAAGTCCAAACCGACGACTTCGACTCCTGCGCCGACGCCAACAAACTAGGCGCCGCCCTCTTCCGCAGCCTCCCGTAAACCCGTGCCATGAGCGATGGCCCAGCGGCTTCCTCCGCTGGGCCATCGCTTCGCCCGCCCACGACCGGTCAGCATGACTTAGCCGCCGCAAACATACTGGCAGCCGCTAAACGAGCCGAGGGTCGAGCTCATGACTGACGCCCGAGCAACACGACATGCTGATGAAATGCGCTTGCCTCGACTCGAGATGGTCGTGGCCATGTGATCAGACCAGACCGACTATGGTCAGGCGGCCGGATTGGCGGGCATTCGCAGCAGGTGACCGCCGATATCCGCGAGCAGTTCAAGTGTGCCGCCGAGAGCGGCCACATATGCGGCGATGGCGTCCACTGTGGCGACCTCACCCCGTTCGATCTGGGAGACGCGGCCTGGTGTGACGCCCATGATCTCCGCAAGTCCAGCCTGGGTGAAGTTCAGTCGCTTCCGTTCCTCGGCAAGTTGAAAACCCCACTGTTCGGCCATGATTGCACCGCGTCGCCGAGCCGCCTCGTCCTCGCCGACCCGCTTGCGGTAGGCGTCCTTATCCCATTTGCTGAAACTCGTCATGTTCTGTCTTCCTCCTCGGCCCTTTCCTTCAGGTAAATCTCGTAAAGTGCCTCGGCTTGCGGTATGGCTCGCTGATACCAAGCGTTCCACTGGCCTGTCTTATCGCCACCGACCAACAGGATGGCTGAGCGCCACGGATCGAACACGAACAGGATCCGGATCATGGTCTGGCGAGGCCTCAGTTCCTTGAGGTTCGCAAGGCTGGTTCCGGAAAGCGTGTCGACAAGTGGTCGCCCGAGTGTCGGCCCATGTTCAGATAGCACGTCAACGGCCGCTTCGACATGGGCCGCAGCGTCCGGATCGATACGTCGCAGCTCTGCCACCCATGCTGCGACCTCGTCGGTCTGGTAGATGTCCCAGTCCATGAGGAAAGTATAGCATTTGCTATACCTGCTCGGGGGGACGCTCTACATCCGGTCTGACGCTGGTATGTGGATCGGCCACGCGGGCACAAGCGATGCCAGTCCTTGTGCAGAACACGGTGAGCTGGTGCGGGGTTCTGGTTGGCGGATTGTGAGACGGTGGAGGGATGAATCGGCTCGGGAACGCGACCTCTCCGTATCTGCGGCAGCATGCGGATAACCCGGTGCACTGGTGGGAGTGGAGTGCGGAGGCGCTGGCGGAGGCGGCGGAGCGGGATGTGCCGATTCTGTTGTCGGTGGGGTATGCGAGTTGTCATTGGTGTCATGTGATGGCGCATGAGTCGTTCGAGGATGGGGGGACGGCTGCGTTGATGAATGAGAATTTTGTGTGTGTGAAGGTGGATCGGGAGGAGCGGCCTGATCTGGATGCGGTGTATATGAATGCGACCGTGGCTATGACGGGGCAGGGTGGGTGGCCTATGACGTGTTTTCTCACGCCGGAGGGGGAGCCGTTCTACTGCGGGACCTACTATCCGAAGTTGCCGCGTGGGGGGATGCCGTCGTTCACGCAGTTGCTGACGGCTATCACGGAGACGTGGCAGCAGCGGCGCGATGAGGTGAACAAGGCGTCGGCGCAGGTGGCCGAGGCGTTGCAGGCGCAGGCGGCGGGGCTGCCTGACTCGGATCTGAGGATCACCGCGGAGTTGCTCGACCACGCGGTGGCCGCGGTGCTGCGCGACGAGGATCCGGAGCACGCGGGATTCGGTGGGGCGCCGAAGTTTCCGCCGTCGGCGTTGCTGGAGGGGCTGCTGCGCAGTTGGGAGCGCGGCGGCGATCCGGCGGTGCTGGCGGCGGTGAATCGGACGGCGGAGGCGATGGCGCGCGGCGGTATCTACGATCAGCTGCGCGGCGGCTTCGCGCGCTACTCCGTCGATTCCGCTTGGCTGATACCGCATTTCGAGAAAATGCTGTACGACAATGCCCAATTGCTGCGTGCCTACGGTCATTTGGCGCGGCGTGCGCCGGCTGGGTCGTTGGCGGACCGCGTCACTCGGGAAACCGTGCGGTTCTTGCTCGATGATCTCGGTACCGAGCACGGCGGCTTCGCCTCCGCCCTCGACGCGGATACGCATCTGGAGCCGGGCAAGCCGGGGGTCGAGGGCGCGACGTATGTCTGGACGCCGGCGGAACTGGTCGGCGAACTCGGGCCGATCGACGGTGCTTGGGCGGCAGAGTTTTTCGGCGTCACCACCGGCGGGAACTTCGAGCAGGGGACCTCGGTGTTCACCCGATACACCGATCCCGCGCCCGCCGACGGCGACCGGCTCGAGCGAATCACCGCCGCGCTCCGCGAGGCTCGCGACGCGAGGCCGCAACCGGACCGCGACGACAAGGTGGTCACGGCGTGGAACGGGATGGCGATCACGGCCTTGGCCGAGGCGGGCACCGCGCTGGGTGTGCACGATTGGGTGGCGGCGGCCGTGCGTTGTGCGCGATTCCTGTTGTCGGAGCACGTGATCGACGGCCGGGTGCGGCGCGCCTCGCTGAACGGCACCGCGGGCACCTCACCGGGGGTGCTGGAGGACTACGCCTGGCTCGTCACCGGCTTGCTCGCCCTGCACCAAGCCACCGGCGAACTCGACTGGCTCATCGAGGCACAACGCCTGCTGGACACCGCGATTCAGCACTTCGCCGATCCCGACAACGCGGGCAGCTGGTTCGACACCGCCGACGACGCCGAAACTCTGGTCGCCCGGCCCCGCGACCCCATCGACGGCGCCACCCCTGCGGGCGCGTCCGCCCTCGCCGAAGCGTTGTTCACCGCCGCGGCCGCCAGCGAACCCGACCGCGCCGTCCCTTACTTCGCCCTCGCCGAGCAGACGCTTCAGCGCGGCGCGGTCGTCTTGGCCCGCGCCCCGCGCTCGGCCGGCCAGTGGCTCACCGTCGCCGAAGCCGCCGTCCGTGGTCCATTGCAAATCGCGATCTCCACCGAATCACCCAGTGAGTCAAGCGAACTCCTCGCAACGGCTCGGGCATCGGCCCCCGGCGGCTCCCTGATCCTCGCCGCCCCACCCAACTCCGTCCCCCTGCTCGCCGACCGCCCACTAGTACAAGGCCAACCCGCCGCCTACGTCTGCCGCGGCACTGTCTGTGACCTACCGGTAACGACTGCCGCAGAACTCCGCGCAGCCCTGGAACAGGGATAGACCCCGCATGGAACGAGTCTGCCGCCGCCGACTACTGCGGCTCGGCCTGCCGCGCCGCGACCGCTGCGGAGCTGCCTGCCGCATTCGCGATGCATCGAGGAGCGCACGGCAGCGCAGTCGCGAGTCGTCTGACCGGTATCAATGCCTACTCGACTTCCGTTGCCGCCGTACGAACTTCGACCACCGCACTGCGCTCGATGGTCGGGTCGGCGGTCCCGCTCGGTGCGGACGAGAGCGCTCCGTTGGTGTCGGCGTGCTGGTCCAGGTCGGTCCAGCAGGCGGTGGGCTGTTTCATGCCGCGCAGCAGAATCGTCTCGTACAGAGTCCATTTCGCGCGTTCGTGCGGCGAGCCGGCCTCGATGACGGAGCCGCTCACCAGGATCCGGCGGGGAACCTCCTTGGCCTCGGTGGTGAGGCGGGCAGCCTCGTTGACGGCGTCGCCGATGACGGTGTACTCGAGGCGGGTGTCGGAGCCGATGTCGCCGGCGAAGACCCGGCCGTGGGCGACGCCGATACCGATGTCGAGTTCGCCGGCGGCGACCACCTCGTCCCTGATCCGGCGCGCGGCGCGCAGGGCGGGAGTCGCGTTGTCGCGCAGGGCGATCGGCGCGCCGAAGATGCACAGCGCCGCGTCGCCCTCGAACTTGTTGACCAGCCCGTTGTTCTCCTCGGTCGCGGCGACCACGGTGGCGAGCAGCCGGTTGAGCTTGGCGACGAACTCCTCCGGCGGCAGCCCGGTGGACAGCTCGACCGAGCCGGTGACGTCGACGAACAGCGCGGAGACCACCCGCACGTCACCGGTCAGGTCCAGCCCGCCGGCCAGGGCGCGCTCGGCCACCTCGGTGCCGACGTGCCTGCCGAACAGGTCCCGGACCCGTTGCCGCTCCAGCAGATTCGCGGCCAGCTCGTTGACGGAGTTCTCCAGCCTGCCGATCTCACTAGTACTGCCGACGGGCACCCGCACGTCGAGATCGCCCTTGGTGATCCGATCCAGCGCCTTGCGCAGGGTCCGCATCGGCGTCGCGACCGCCCGGGCGAGAAACGCGGTGGCCAGCGCGCCGACGGCGAGTCCGACCACGGAGAGGTAGATGGCGGTGCGGATGCGATCGGTCGGGGCGGCCGCGCGATTGGCCAGCACCACGATCAGCATGAGCAGCGGCAATGCCGAGGCGACCGCCCAGCTCACCACCACCCGGACCAGCACAGAGGAGCTCCAGTGCATGGTTGGCCCGAGGACCGCGGCGACCACGGGAATGGTCGGCCGGATGAGCCGGTCGACGATGAGGAAGGTCAGCCCGACCGACTCGATCGCGCCGAGCGCGAACAGGGACGCGATCACCGCCGGGTCGTTGTCCGGCGCCAGGTGCATGAGCGTGACGGTGGCGACGATGACGCCGGTGATCCACACGGCGAACGAGCGCGCCGTGACGGCGAGCGGCAGGCGCAGGACCCGGCGAGCTTCCTCCTCGGTCGGTTTGCGGACCTGATCGAGCCAGCCGAAGTGCCGGGACCGATCCCGGAGCGCGAGCGCGATGCCTGCCACGAAGCCGAGGCTGGGGTAGATCCCGGCGAGCACGATGGACCGTATCCAGTCGTGACCGAACCTGCTGAGCGATCCGCTGAGCCACAGCTCGGTGACGATCACGCCGAACCCGCTGAGGTTCGCGGTGATCACCACCGCGGCCAGGCCCGCCCTCGCCTTGAGTGCCCAGATGATCAGCCGGGCCATCATGGCGTCGGCCCGACGGCGAACGTGCCCGCTCGGCACCGCCAGGCACTGGGCGCCACCCTCGGTGCGCCGACTTCGATCGTCTGCTGTGCCATCGTCGCTGCTCGCCCCGTCTCGTTCCGGCCTCGCTGCCGACTTTATTGCCGGAGCGGCGAAAAGGGGACAGCGGGCCGCGTGCCTCGGCCGTTCGATCCGGTCAGCGCAGGACGACGAGCCAGACCGCCACGTAGTGGGTCAGCGCGGCGAGCACCGTCGCGGCATGGAAGAACTCGTGATGGCCGAACACGGCCGGCCACGGGTTGGGCCATTTGGTGGCGTAGAGGATCGCGCCACCGCTGTAGATCAGGCCGCCGACGAGCAGCAGGATGAGCGGCGCGATGCCGATCTGGTTGTTCAGCTGCCCGGCGACCGGCACGATCGCCCAGCCGAGCAACAGGTAGAGCGGCACGCCGACCCAGCGAGGCGCGGTGGGCCACAACAGTTTCAGCGCGACGCCGGCCAGCGCGCCCGCCCACACCACGATGAGCAGCGTCTGCCCGGTGCGGCCGGGCAGCCCGAGCAGGGCGAACGGTGTGTAACTGCCCGCGATGAACAGGAAGATCATCGAGTGGTCGGCGCGTTTCATCCGGATCCGCGCCTGCGGGGTAGGCCAGGTCACCCGGTGATAGACCGCGCTGATGCCGAACAGCCCGCACACGGTCAGCCCGTAGACGGCCGTGGACCAGCCGGCGGTGGCCGAGATGGTGGCCGCCTTCGCGACGAGCACGACGGCGGCGACGGCCGCGATGCCGACCGCCCAGGTGTGGATCCAGCCGCGCAGACGGGGCTTGCCGAGCACCTCGGCGAGTGAACCGTCGACCGCTCCGGTGTCTGCGGCGCCGACCGATTCGGACACGAGCTACCTCCTGGTTGAACTCACCGGTAACCTACGGAACCGTAGGTTTCGGCCCTCCGTCACTGTACCGGGAGACCCCGGTCGCTGCCGCGATCACGCCGGTGGGGCGTAGGGTGGCCGCGTGGAGCTTCCGGTTCAGGTGCGGGGTTTGCCGTATCGCATCTATGAGGCCCGGCTCATGAAGCAGCTGGCCGGCAAACAACATCCCCGCCATGTCGCGGTGATGTGCGATGGTAATCGGCGGTGGGCCCGCGAGAACGGCTTCACCGACGTCAGCCACGGACATCGGGTCGGTGCGGTGAAGATCGCCGAACTCGTCGGCTGGTGTGAGGCCGAGGGCATCGAGATGGTCACCGTCTATCTGCTCTCCACCGAGAACCTCCAGCGCGACCCCGACGAGCTGGAGACGCTGTTCGAGGTGATCACCGACGTGCTCGAGGAGCTATCGGCGCCGGAGCAGAACTGGAGTGTGCGCATCGTCGGCTCGCTCGACGGGTTCCCCGAGCTGATCGCCAAGCGCCTGCGCACTGCCGCCGAACGCACCGAGGGGCGCGACGGCGTGCACGTCAACGTGGCCGTCGGCTACGGCGGCAGGCAGGAGATCACCGACGCGGTGCGCTCGCTGGTCCGCCAGGAGATCGCCGCGGGGGAGACGGGCGAGGATCTGGTGCAGTCGATCACCGTGAACGCCATCGGCCAGCACCTCTACACCTCCGGTCAGCCGGACCCGGATCTGGTCATCCGCACCTCCGGAGAACAGCGACTCTCCGGATTCCTGCTGTGGCAGAGCGCATACTCGGAGATATGGTTCACCGAGGCATACTGGCCGGAGTTCCGGCGCGTGGACTTCCTGCGGGCACTGCGCGACTTCGCGGCACGGCATCGGCGCTTCGGCATCTGACGGCCGCCCTTCGGTTTTCGGCCTCCGCGCGGTGGTCATGAGCGACCTCGACAGCCGCCGGGACGCGCCGCCCCAGCCCGAGGCGGTGCCCTACATCAGCTACCAGGACTTCGGCCGGCGGTTCCTCGAGTACGCCGCCACCGAGGAGCGCATCCTCGGCGCCTTCGACCAATTGACCGGCGCCGCCTTCGATTTCGGCCCGATCGGGGTCGGTCCGGGACGTTTGGCCAAAGCCAGCGCGCAGGTGCGGCTCGGGCAGGCACAGGTGCGTCGCGATATCGACGAGGTGATCTCGTTCGCGCTGAAGATCCCGCTCAGCGTCGACATGCTCATCGATCTGGCGCTGGACAAGCACCGCTTCGAGGTCGACGGCCACATTCATCTGCACCTGATCGTGCGGACCGCCGAGCCGCTGCGCGTGATCATCGACATCGCGACCCCGCGCTCGAGCGACGTCCGGATCAATGTCGCCACCGACACGATTCGCGGGCAGCTGCTGCGCATCCTCGCCAGCGTCGATCGGGAGATCCGGCGTTTCGTCGCCCGCTATATCGCGAAGGAGATCCAGAAACCGCACATTGCCGCGGCGCGCGATATCAATGTGGCCGAACGCCTCGACGCGGCGTGGAAATTGTAAGCGGGATCACAATTTACGTAGTCGCAGTCTATTGATGCTGTGGTCGGCGTCCTTGCGTAACACCAGGGTGGCGCGCGGCCGGGTCGGCAGAATGTTCTCCACCAGATTCGGCCGGTTGGTGTTGTTCCAGATCTCCTCCGCGGCGTGCGTCGCCTGGTCGTCGGTGAATCCGGAGTAGTGGTGGAAATGCGCGTTCGGGTTCGCGAAGGCGGTCTCGCGCAGGGTGAGAAACCTTTGCACGTACCAACTCTCGATGTCCTCGATGCGCGCGTCGACATAGATCGAGAAGTCGAACAGGTCCGAGACCATCAGCCGAGGCCCGGTCTGCAGCACGTTCAGGCCCTCGACGATGAGGATGTCGGGCTGGTGCACGCAGTGGAACTTGTCCGGCACGATGTCGTAGGAGATGTGCGAGTACACCGGCGCGCACACCTCGGCCGCGCCCGACTTCACCTCGGTGACGAATCGCAGCAGCTTGCGGCGGTCGTAGCTCTCCGGAAAACCCTTGCGGTGCATGATGCCGCGGCGGGTGAGTTCGGCGGTGGGATAGAGGAATCCGTCGGTGGTGACCAGGTCGACCCGCGGATGGTGATCCCAGCGGGCCAGCAGCGCCTGCAGCACGCGGGCGGTGGTGGATTTGCCGACCGCCACGCTGCCCGCGACGCCGATCACGAAGGGCACCTGCCGATCGGGGTGGGTCTCGCCGAGGAAGGTCGCGGTCGCGGCGAACAACCGCTGGCGCGCGGCCACCTGCAGGTGGATGAGGCGAGCGAGCGGCAGATACACCTCGGCGACTTCTTCGAGGTCGATCTGTTCGCCGAGACCGCGCAGGCCCCGCAGTTCTTCCTCGGTGAGCACCAGGGGAGTCGACTTACGCAGTGTTCGCCACTGTTTCCGGTCGAATTCCACATACGGACTGGGCTCGCTCATTCGTGCCACTTACCCGACGCTCCGGTTCGGCAAACGCGTACACATACCGTGCCGGCTCCGTGGGATTCGGTCTAACTCTCGCCGCATAGCCGAATTCTGCTCTGCGTCAACGGCGTGCGAAAAGCGGGGTACCGATACGGGGGTAACCGGGAAGATGCCGGGCGCTATTTCCCCGCGGAACGCGCTCGATTGTGCCGCGCGCGGACCCCCGGTGAGCGGCTAATGTCGGTCGGATGGAAGCGCATCCACTCGTGACCGAGTACCTGCGGCTCGGGCTGGCCTTCGACCGGCTCGAGGACGGGTTCGTCGACGCGTTCACCGGCGATCCGGCCCTGCGCCGCGAGGTGCAGAACGCCCCGGCGCCGGAGCCGCGTCAGCTCGCGCGTAAGGCGGCCGAACTGCGCGCGGCCCTGCCCGACGCGGGGCTCGCCGCCGACCGCACCGAGTTCCTGGACGTGCACCTGCGCGCGCTGGAGTGCTCCGGCCGGAAGTTCGCCGGTGACGAGATCGGCTTCGTGGACGAGGTGCGCGCCTACTTCGACGTGGACATCGCGCCCGGCGACGTCGAGGACTACCGGGACGCGCACCGGCAGATGGATGAGGTCCTCGCCGGCGCGGGCCCGCTGGCCGAGCGCGTCGCCGCCCATCGCAAGGCCGACGAGATCCCGCCCGAGCGGCTGTCCGCCTGCGTCGAGGCCTTCTCCAGTGCGTTGCGCGAACTGGTGCGCGACCGCTATCCGCTGCCCGACCACGAGCACGTCACCTACGAGGTCGTCGGCGACAAGCCCTGGTCCGGGTTCAACTACTACCTGGGCAACTACCACTCCAAGGTCGCCATCAACTCCGACCTGAAGCAGCACATGACGATCCTGCCGACGTTGATCGCGCACGAGTCCTACCCGGGCCACCACACCGAGCACTGCCGCAAGGAGGCCGGGCTGGTCGCCGCGGGCCAGGCCGAGCAAACCCTCTTCCTGGTGAACACCCCGCAGTGCCTGATGGCCGAGGGTCTCGCCGACCTGGCCCTGCGCTCCATCGTCGGACCCGGCTGGGGCAAGTGGGCCCAGGAGATCTACGCCGACCTCGGCCTGCGCTTCGATGGTGAACGGGCGGAACGACTCTCGGAGGCCTCGGCGAACCTGCTCGGCGTCCGGCAGGACGCGGCGCTGCTGCTGCACGACCGGCACCGCGACGAGACGGAGGTCGCCGAGTTCCTGCAGACCTGGAACCTGACCACCCCGGAACGCGCCCGCCAGTCCCTGCGCTTCCTGTCCTCCCCGCTGTGGCGCGCCTACATCTCCACCTATGTGGAGGGCTATCGGCTGCTCGGCGGCTGGCTGGATCGTGCGGTCGACGCCGACGACCGGGCCGACCGCTTCCGCCGTCTGCTCGACGAGCCGTTGACTCCAGGCGCGATTCGCCGCGACTGACCGGCCGTCAGGCTTCGGTGAAGGTGATGCGGACCGAGATCGGGTCGCTCTCCAGCGCTTTCATCGTCCACTCCGCGGCGGACTCGGGGACGCGGCCCTTGGCGAAGCTGCGGGCGCGGGCGACCACGTCGTCGTCGGGGACGAAGGCGGCGGTGCCGGTGTGCCAGCGTTTGCCTTGGCGCAGGCGGACTTTCGGGTCGGCGGCGATATTGCGGGCCCAGCCGGAGCGGCGGCCGTGCTGCGAGATGAGCCACGCGCCTCGGTCGTCCACCGAGACGGTCACCGGAACGCGGCGCGGCTGCCCGGTTTTGGCGCCGGTGGTCTCCAGCTCGGCGAGCAGGGCCGAGCGGACGCCGAGGCGGTCGAGCAGGCCGACGGCGGGGTTGGCCAGGTAGCGGCCGATCAGGCGCTCGCGGCGGAACTTGCGGACGGCGGCGTCGGTGCTGCGGGTGCGCATGGCGAGTCTCCTTGTGGCTCAGCGATTTCCGCGGAAGATGACGCAGGTGGTCGTCGCGTGCGCGACCAGGCGGCCCTGTTCGTCGACGACGCGCCCCTCGGCGGTCGCGGTGGTGCGGCCGACGTGAATGGTGGTGCCGGTGGCGGTGAGTCGCTGCCCGTCGGTCGGCGCCGAACGGATGTAGTTGATCTTCAGCTCGAGCGTGGTGTAGCCGACGCCCGCCTCGAGGGTGGTGTGCACCGCGCAGCCCATGACCGAGTCGAGCAGGGTGGCGCAGATGCCGCCGTGGGTGGTGCCGAGCGGGTTGGCGAAATCGGGCCGGGTCCGCAGGGCGAACACCGCCTTGCCGTGCTCGAGCAGGTCCACCTCCATGCCGAGCAGGTCGCCGATGAACGGCGGGCGGTCCTTCGTCGCCATCGCGGTCCTGAGCAGCTCCAGGCCGTTCAGCTGTGCGAAATCGATCGTGGTCTCCGACATGAATCCGTCCTTTCGGTGAACCGATCGGTCCACATCTGTCATGATTGGAGCATGGACCGATCGGTTCACGCAACCGCAGAAGGAGCCCGGATGACCGGCCCACGCACGAGGCTGATCGAGAGCGCGATCGAGCTGGTTCGCGAACAGGGCGTGCACGCGGCGGGTCTCGCGGCGCTGCTCGACCGGAGTAAGGCCTCGCGCAACTCGCTGTACCAGCACTTCCCGTCGGGCAAGAGCGAGTTGGTCGCGACCGCGACCACGATCGCCGGCGCCCGCCTCTCGGCGGTGATCGAGAAGATCACCGCGTCCCGGCCGCCCGACCGGTGGCTAGAGGCGCTGTTCGGCTGGTGGGTCAGCACGCTGACGGCGAGTTCGTTCCGCACCGGCTGCCCGATCGCCGGGGCCGCGCTCGCCGAGTCCGAGCCCGGCGTGCAGTCCTCGGCGGGCGCGGTGTTCAGCGAGTGGCACGAAAAACTGGGCGCGGGCTTCGCGACCGCGGGCCTGTCCGCCGAGGAGGCGAACTCCTTCGCCAGCTTCGTCATCAGCGCGATCGAGGGGGCGATCGTGCAGTCGCGGGCGATGAAATCCACCGCGCCGCTGACCGACGCGCAGCGGCACCTCACGGTCCTGCTCGAGCGCTATCTGCCGCCCGCCGCCGAGCGCTGAGGCTCCTCCGTCTGGCGACCGAGTTGCCCGCAACCCCATGCTGACGACGACAGCGGCGGCCAATAGACTGTGGCGGTGACGCAGACGACGGCCTCGGTCAATACCCAGTCTCTCGGTGAGCTCGATCCGGAGCTCGCCGCCGCGATGGCGGGTGAGCTCGCCCGTGAACGCGACACCCTCGAGATGATCGCCTCGGAGAACTTCGTGCCCCGCGCGGTGCTCCAGGCGCAGGGCAGCGTGCTCACCAACAAGTACGCCGAGGGCTACCCCGGCAGGCGCTACTACGGCGGGTGCGAGCACGTCGACGTCGTCGAGACCCTCGCCCGCGACCGTGCCAAGGAGCTCTTCGGCGCCGAATTCGCCAATGTGCAGCCGCATTCCGGCGCGCAGGCGAACGCCGCGGTGCTGATGGCACTGATGAACCCCGGCGACAAGCTGCTCGGCCTCGACCTCGCGCACGGCGGCCACCTGACCCACGGCATGCGGCTGAACTTCTCCGGCAAGCTCTACGAGACGCACTTCTACGGCGTCAGCAAGGAAGACCACCGCATCGACATGGACGAGGTGCGCACCATCGCGCTCCAGGCTCGTCCGAAGGTGATCGTGGCGGGCTGGTCGGCCTACCCGCGTCAGCAGGACTTCGCCGCGTTCCGCGAGATCGCCGACGAGGTGGGCGCCTACCTGTGGGTGGACATGGCGCACTTCGCCGGGCTGGTCGCGGCCGGCCTGCACCCCTCGCCGGTGCCGCACGCCGACGTCGTCTCCTCGACCGTGCACAAGACCCTCGGCGGCCCGCGCTCCGGCCTGATCCTGGCCAAGCAGGACTTCGCCAAGAAGCTCAACAGCGCGGTGTTCCCCGGCCAGCAGGGCGGCCCGCTCATGCACGCCATCGCCGCGAAGGCCGTCGCCTTCAAGATCGCGGCGGGCGGTGAGTTCAAGGAGCGTCAGGAACGCACCCTGTCCGGCGCCAAGATCCTGGCCGAGCGGCTCACCGCGGGCGACGTCAAGGACAAGGGCGTCAGCGTGCTCACCGGCGGCACCGACGTGCACCTGGTGCTCGTCGACCTGCGCAACTCCGAGCTCGACGGACAGCAGGGCGAGGACCTGCTGCACGAGATCGGAATCACGGTGAACCGCAACGCCGTTCCGTTCGACCCGCGCCCGCCGATGGTCACCTCCGGCCTGCGTATCGGCACCGCCGCCCTGGCCACCCGAGGCTTCGGCGACACCGAGTTCACCGAGGTCGCCGACATCATCGCCACCGCGCTCGCGGGCACCTCCGACGTCGACACCCTGCGCGGGCGCGTCACCAAGCTGGCGCAGAGCGTGCCGCTGTACGACGGTCTGGAGGACTGGCGCCTGCTGGGCTGAGCTGGCGAATCCGCTTGCGGGCTCGCGCATCCGGAGGGTGCGCGAGCGCGTTGGTGTCCATTTCCTAAAGGTCGGTCGCGCCGGTAGGTGTGGTGAGCGGGCCTACCGCCCGGCGAAGGCTTGCGGGGCTATGGCCCTGCGAAGCCCTGCCGGGCGGAGCTGTCGTCCCGCGGAAGTCCACAGGGGCGGAGTTGTCGCCCTGCGGAGGTTCGCCGGGGCGGAGTTGTCGCCTCGCGGAGGTCCACAGGGGCGGACTTGTCGCCCCGCGAAGGTTCGCCGGGCAGAGTTATAGCCCCTGCGTAAAGCCTTGCGGGCCAATGCTCTTGGCCCGTTCGGCAGCCTCAGTCCTGAGACGTCTCCAGCCTCAAGCCGTCGGCATCGCGATGCCCTTCTCGACGGCCAGCGCCGTGAGCTTCTCCATCTCATCGATGGCGACCGCGACATAGACCTTCAGCTTGCCGTCGTCGTCGCGGCGCAGCAGGTATTCGTAGTCGCCGTCGGTGAGTTTCGTGCCCTCGCCGTCGTAGAAGTGCCAGCGCACGTGGATTCGCGTGAGGCGGGCGGTGAGATCGGCCTGCTCGAGCAAGGTGTGGTCGACGGAGGCCAAGCCTAGCGATTGATAGAAGGGATAGGACTGTTTCAAGCCTGCGGCCATCTCCTCCGGGGAGGACAGGGTGCCCGCGAAGGCGTCGTTGATGATCATGCCGGGCGTACCCCATTGCGCGACTGAGCGTTCGGCGTCGAAAGCGCTCAGGGAGTCCTGGTATTCGACGAGAAAAGCCTCGATTTCGTCCCGGGTGGTTGTCATGGCGTACAAGGTACTGAAGCCGATGGGTCGCTGGTGAGGCGGATCACATCGAGTCCATCCTGGCCTTGGCGCGGGCGATCGCCTCGTCGAGATAGCGCGTGATGTCGGCGCCGGTGCCCGGCCGGATCATCAACGCACGGTTGGCCGGGACCTCGTAGTAGCGGCCGTCGGCGGTGTCGATCCAGCGGACACGGCCGGTGCGCAGCGGCTCGGCGTTGCGCGGCCCGAGCAGAACGGCGGCGGTGCCGCGGGTGCCGCAGGGCTGGCGCCAGAAGCGCCGATAACGATCCTTGACCTCACCGGCGGGGGCGTTGCCGAACGGGTCGGGGCGTTCGTCGTTGAGATCGTCCAGCAAGAAAGACTTTTCACCCGTGATGCCCGCCGTGGCCTCGGGCAGCAGCCGGACGAGTTCGGCGGCGAGTCGCTCGACGCGGCAGCGGCGCAGCTGCACTCGGCCGCCGGTCGGCGCGGGCGTCTGCTGTGCGAGCACGCCCGCGCCGCCGCGGGTGGCGCAGCCGATCGCCCGGAGCTCGACGCCGTCCCGGGTGTTGTCGTAGCCGAACATCTCGACGCGCCAATCCGGTTGCGCGAGCACGGCGATGGCGCGCGAGAGCGGGACGCGCTCGGGCCGCGCCAGCTCATCGCGGAATTGTCGCTGGTACTCCTGGTATTCCCGGAGGCCGGGAAAACGACTGGTGAAACGGAACGGAAAGGGCAGGCGATCCAGGCCGGTGCCGAACCAGGCCGCCGCGAACTGCTCCGCAGACAGCGACCACTGCGCCGTCATTTCTCTCCGAGCACCGGCGGCACCGTTTTCTCCACCTCGCCGAGCAGTTCCTTGGCGTGCTCCTCGGTGCGCAGAAAGCCGGGGGACTTGTGTTCGCCGTCGTCCTCGCCGCGGCCGCGAACGCCGTGCGGAAACATTCCGGGGTAACCCGCGGTGCCCGGCGCGCCCGTCCGGGCGGGAGCGACGGCGGGTTGGGGGCCCGCTGCGCCGGGTGTGGTGGTGGGTAACGGCGGACGGGAAGTGCCCTGGCGGGCTTCACTATTCGGGGCGGACGAGGTGTGGGGGGCCGTCGAGTTGGTCGGGTGATCGCCGGTGCTGATCGGTGCGTGGGAATTACTCGGTGTGCCGTTGAACGAGGCGGAGGTGACGGTCGCGGGTGTCGACGGGAGGGCCGTGGTGGGGATGGTTGTGGTGATGGGGCTTGCCGAGAGGGGTGAGGTGGTCGGCGTTTTCGAGGTCGCCGCCGGGGTTGTGGCGGCGGGTGTGGTCGACGGGTTGGTGTTCTGGTCTTGCGAAACCGATTGCGGAGCAGTCTGTTCCGTGGTTTCCGCAGCCTCCGGGGTGCTCGCGTCCGATCCCTTGTCCGCCTGGCCAGCCTTGTCCGTCTTCTCGGTGGGGGCCTGCTTGCTGGAGTCTTCCGTACCGGAACCGGTCTGATCGGTCGTCTTACCCGGGCTGGGATTCGTGCCGGTGCCCGTGCCAAGGTCTCCCACGGGCGGCACGGAGATCGGATTGATCGGCGGCGGTAGCGTCGGAATGGCGGGCGCGGTGGTTCCGTACGGCTGGATGTACTGCCGGGTCATCTCGTCGCGAGCCTGCTCCTCGCTCGAGTTGCGTAGCTCGGCTCCGCGTGGGTTGGTCGAAGTGTCCACCACGTCGGGCACCGACAGCTTGAACTTCGAGGCCGCGCTCGCCGCCTGGGACAGGGGTGTGCTCTGCGCGTGCAGCGTCTCGCCGAATTCACCGACCTGGGTCGCGTACTCGCGGATGCCGCGCACCGCGCTGTCGGCCGCCGCACCCTCCCAATGCTGTTCGATCGCCTGCTTGATGGCCGTCTCGAACTGGTGCCCGGCGTCGGTCACCGCCGTCGCGATCTTCGACCAGGCGTCGAACGCGCCGGCCAGCCCGTCCGGGTTCATCTCGTCGGCCGCCTGCTTGATCTCGGCGTGCGTAAAGCTCTGCGCGTTCTCGGGATTGGTGATCGCGCGGCCGTCGGTCTGTTTCATGATCGCTCCCCGTAGGGTTGGTTCAGCTGCCTGCCGGCAGCAGTGGTGCGACTGCCTGGGCGATGTCGGTGGCGATGTCGCAGGGCGACAGTTTGCGCGGGTGCTTGCCGGTCGGGTCGTCCACGAGGACGTAGAGCGAGCCGCCCTTCATCTCGATGTTGATCGTGCACCCGCCGGGAACGTCCGGCCTGGCCTCATACCGCAGTGCCTTCCGGTTGCCGATCGAGATGTCCACGGCGACAGGGAACTTCTGCCGGACTTGTTCGAGGGTTCCGTTGGTGGTTTCGATCGTGAAGCCGTAACCGGCTTTGGCGATGTAGCGGCAACCCTTCCAGCTCATACCGGCCGTGCTGTTCTGTTTAGGCGAGGGCGGCGACCCGTCCCACTGGTGTTCGCTGAGGAACTGCGGGGTCAATGCGGTGCAGGGGTCGAACGCCGGTTGCGGGGCCGAACCCGTTGTCGTGGTGGTGGATGGCGCGGTCGAGGCCGGAGTCGTCGCAGTCGCGGCGGGCTTCGCCTCGCCGCCGCATCCGGTCAGCAGGGCCGCCAGGCTTGCCACGGCGACGAAACCTATTCGCGGCGAACGTATTCCGGGCTGGACAACGCTCATACGCTGATCTCCCGCAACTTCGCCGCGAATTCGGTGTCGGTGCGCTGGTAGGTCTCGCAGATGGCTTTGAACACCGCCCTGATGTCCTCGGCCACCGTGATGTAATCGCTCAGGGTGTCGTAGGCGTTGTTGGGGCCGCCGAAGGCCTTCTCGCGGAACAGTTGTACGAGCTCGATGGCCGACGAGAGGCGCGGGTTGCTCTCGCCGAGGCCCCAGGTGGTCTTCTCGCCCAGCTCACGTGCGTCGGCTCGAACGCCGGTGAGCTGAGTGATCAGTTCTTCGCACGCCTTGTCGATATCCACGAACCCCTGCGGGTCCATCCGCACCTTCAGCGCCCCGGACTTCGCATCCTCGATGTACCCGGGAAACGGGCTGTCCACCGCCATCACCGTCCCCTTTCATCAGTGTCTCTGACCCTATAGACGCGCTCCGCCCCGCTTCGGTTCCATCGAAACACAGCGGATTCTCCGGCGCGGGCACATCGGCGGATCGAGCGCGCATACCGGTCGGCCTCGAACCGGCATGCGGGCGAAACATGAGGGCGGCCAACGGTTTCAGTTGTTCCCGGACACGCTGGCCAAGGCGGGGTAGTCCCGCAGGTCGATGTCGTTGGCGGCCTTGTCGGCGTACTTCATCATGAGGGTGAGCATCCGCGATTCGAGGAACCAGTTGCGCCACTTGATCCCCCGCGCGGTCTTCGGTGCCAGGAACCTTCCAGCGTTGCTGTTCCCCATGATCTTGGCGTAGCGGCGCATGATCTTGTTGTAGCGCGCGAAAGCCACCTCGTAGTCGCCGTCCGCGACGGCGAGTTCGCCCGCGATGACATACGCGCCGACCACCGCGAGCCCGGTGCCGAAGCCCGCCAACGTGTTTCCGTACGCGGAGTCGCCGACCAGCGCGATCCGGCCCTTGGTGTAGCCCCCCGCGAGCCGCACCTGGCTGACCGAGTCGAGGTAGAAGTCGTCGAAATCGGCCATCTCGCTGAGCATGCGGGGAACGTCCCAGTTCACGTCGGCGTAGACCTGTTCGACGATGCGACGCTGCGCGGCGGTGTCGTCGCGGGAGTAGCGCAACTCGGGGGAGACGAACATATACAACTGCTGAGCCTTGGAGCCGCCGCTGATCGCGAGCTTGCCGGGGGCGTTGTGGCCGTAGGCGGTGACGCGCTCGCGGGGGCCGGTGGCGTCCGCGCTCCACGGACTCGCGCCGGCGACGCAGTAGTAGTGGCCGAGGTACTTGACGAAGTCCTTCTCCGGTCCGAACGCGAGTTTGCGCACGCGCGAATGGATTCCGTCGGCCCCGAAGACCAGATCGAAGGTGCGGGCGGGGCCGTGTTCGAACTCGACGTACACGCCGTCGGACAGCTCGGTGAGCGCGCTGATCGAGTCGCCGAAGAGGTATTCGCAGTGCTCGGCGGTGCGCTTGTACATGATCTCGGCGAGGTCGCCGCGCAGGATCTCGACGTCGCCGCCGGTGAAGTCGCCGGACATGGTGGCGAGCCGCCGGCCGTCCTCGTCGACGAAGACGGTGTCGGTGGTGCCGGTCCGGCGCTCGTGGATGTCGTCGAGGATGCCCATGCGCTCCAAGACGGTGAAGTGGGTTTTGCCCTTGAAGTCGACGGCCTGCCCGCCGGCCCGCAGGGCGGGGGCGCGCTCGACCACGGTCACGTCGAAACCGTAGCGGTGCAGCCAATAAGCGAGGGCCGGGCCCGCGATGCTGGCACCGGAGATGAGAACGGACTTGTTGCGCATGATGACTCCTAATCTGTATCCAGCGGATTCTGTTTCCGTCGGACGCAGATAAGCGTATGGTAGACACAGTTTCACGTCAAGCCCGTTCTCCGGAAGGATTTGCTCATGCCGACACCGACCACCGTTCAGCTGCTGTGGGGCACCCAGCAGCGCCCCAAGCGCGGACCGAAGCCCGCTCTCTCGCTGCCGGCGATCGTGGCGGAGGCGATCGCGCTGGTGGACGCGGAGGGCCTGGCGAACCTGTCCATGCAGCGGCTGGCCGAGCGGCTCGGTTTCACCAAGATGTCGCTGTACCGGTACGTGCCGGGTAAAGAGCAGTTGACCGCGCTGATGCTCGACGCGGCCATGGGCACGCCGCCGGATACCGCGGCGGTACTGCGGGATCCGGCCGGCGGCGGGTGGCGAGCCGCGCTGCGCCTGTGGGCGGAGTCGATTCTCGAGCGCTATGAGGCGCATCCCTGGGCCATCGAACTCACCCTCGGCCAGCGCCCGCTCGGCCCCAACGAGATGGGGTGGACGGAGAGCGCGTTGGTCGCGCTCGGCGACACCGGCCTCACCGGCTCGGAGCGGCTCGACACCATCGTGCTGGTCAACGGTCACATCCGCAGCTTGGTCCAGCAGACGCAATCGCTGGGCGACGACGCGACGCAGCGCCTCGCCGACCAGTTCGCCGAGATGATGTCCGTGGCGGGCGAGCGCTTTCCGGCGGTCGCCGCGGCCTTCGCCGAGGAGGCGGCCTCGGCCGGTTCGGGCGGTGCGAACAAAGCCATGGACTTCGGTATCGAGCGCGTGCTCGACGGATTGGGTGTGCTGATCGCGGCGCGGGCGCGCGGTTGACCTCTGTCTGATGGCCGCCGGACGGCCTATCGTCGGACCATGACCCAGGACATCGAGCTACAGCAGGACGCGATCACCACGGTGCGGGAGTTCTTCGCCGCGCTCGAGCTCGGCGCCGTCGCGGAGGCGCTGGACCTGCTGCATCCGGACCTCGTGTGGAAGAACACCACCCTGCCCGATATCGGCGGCGGCTTGGCCCGGAAGATCCTGCGAGGCCTGAACCGCGACGGTCTCGGATTCGCGGTCGAGATGCATCACATCGCCGCCGACGGCGACATCGTGCTCACCGACCGCACCGACATCCTGCGCTTCGGCCCCGTCAGCATCGCGTTCTGGGTGACCGGCACCTTCGAACTCCGCGACGGCCGAATCATCCTCTGGCACGACCACTTCAGCTGGGAGAACTTCCTGCGGGGCACGGCCGTCGGCCTGTTCCGCGCCGCCTTGCCCCGCAAGTAGGCGTTGCCCGCGAACAGGGTCCTGCGCCGCGATCAGCCGAATAGCCGCCAGCTCATTCTTCGGCCTGCTGTTCGAGGATCTTGCGCCACCGTTCGGCGGAATCGACCATGTCGCGGCCGACGAAGTCGAGGAAGCGACTGGTGTTGTGCGCGCGCACACCCGCGGGAGTGTCGCCGCCGAATACCTCCGCGCCGCGCCGAGCGGTCTCGGCCAGCTCCGATACTTGTCGCGCACTGACCAAAGTCGCGCGCACCCATATGTTGTCGTCGATGACGTAGCGCTCCCGGCGGCTGCGGGCGTCCCGCTCGCGCTGGATCAACCCTTGGCTCTCGAGCATGCCGACGGCCGAGGAGATGGTGGCGGGGCTGACCCGCAGCCGTGCGGCCAGTTCGGCGGCGGTAAGACTGCCGCTGTCGGTGCTGTACAGGCAGGCCAGCGCGGCCGCCGCGGTGCGCGGAACCCCGGTCCTGGTCATCTGCGCGATGAACTGTGTCAGGTACTTCTCGACCGCGGGATCGGTTGCGGCGTCCGTATTTTCGGTGACGAGTTTCGGCCGGTTCCGGCGGGCGCGCTGTTCGGTGGCTCGATGTGCCCGCCCTGGGTGGTAGCGGCCGGGCCCGCCGTTGCGGATGACCTCACGGCTGACGGTGGACGTCGGCCTGCCGAGCTGCCTGGCGATCTCGGCGTACCCGAGACCTTCGGCCAGGCCGTCCGCGATCTGTCGGCGATCGTGCTGGGTCAATCTGCCACCGGGCACGGCATCGCCTCCCTGTCGAACGGCTCATCGGTAACGAGTATTGCGCTCAGCTACAGGTCGTTGCAACATCGTTGTCTAACAAGCGCATTCATCGGCAGCACCATTGCAATTCTGTTAGTCGATCTACCAGTAGAAACAATGGAATGGTTCGCTTATCTCGTTGAGCAGATCTTGAACGCAACGTAGCGTTCGGATATCTCCGAATACCTATCGAAACAGGAACAAATGGTGAATCAACCGCTGTCCGAGGCCGTCGAACTCCCCACCACCCGCCCGCCCGGCTGCCCTTTCGACCCACCCGCGGAACTGGCCACGCTGCCCTCGCTCGTCCGCATGAACTTCCCCGACGGCCATCGCGGCTGGCTCGCCACCACCCACGCGACCGCCCGCGCCGTCTTCGCCGACCCCCGTTTCAGTGTGCGCTACGAGCTCGGGCACAACCCGCTCTCCGACGGCGGCGCGATGCCGGCCGCGCTGCCGGGCGACATGCTCGGCGTCGACGCGCCGGAGCACACCCGGTATCGAAAGTTGTTGGCGGGCAAGTTCACCGTGCGCCGAATGGCCGCGCTCACCGAGCGCGTGGAGCAGATCACGGCCGAGCATCTGGACGCCATGGCGCGCACCGGCGGCCCGGTGGATCTGATCGACGCGTTCGCCTTTCCCGTTCCCGCGCTGACCATCTGCGAGTTGCTCGGCGTCCCCGCCGAGGACCGCGACAGCTTCCGCGAGTCCGTCGCCGTGGTCAACGACCACGAAGCGACCGTCGACGAGCGCATGGCGGCGTACGCGAAGGGCGAGGAGTACATGCGCGCCCTGGTGGCCGCCAAGCGCGCCGACCCCACCGACGACCTGCTCAGCGACCTCACCGACTCCGACCTCGACGCCGACGAACTGACCGGCGTCGGCACCCTGCTGCTCGGCGCGGGCCTGGACACCACCGCGAACATGCTGGCCCTGGGCACCTTCGCGCTGCTGTCGCACCCCGACCAGCTCGCCGAGCTACGCGCCCGGCCCGATCTCGGCAACCAGACCGTCGAGGAACTCATGCGCTACCTGAGCATCGTGCACACCACCTCGCGCACGGCCCTCGCGGACCTCGAGCTCGACGGTCAGCTGATCAAGTCGGGCGAGACGGTCGCGCTGTCCTTGCAGGCCGCGAATCGCGACCCCGCGAGGTTCGACGAGCCCGACACCTTCGACATCCAGCGCAGCGCCGTCGGCCATCTCGGCTTCGGGCACGGCCCGCACCAATGCCTGGGCCAGCAACTCGCCCGCGTCGAGATGCGGGTCGCCCTGCCCGCCTTGGTGACTCGCTTTCCCACGCTGCGGCTGGCCGTCCCGGCGGAAGACATCCCGCTGCGCCACGACATGGACATCTACGGCGTGCACCGGCTCCCGGTCACCTGGTAAGGGAGGGGCGTGATGAGAATCACCGTCGACCGCCATCGCTGCGTCGGCGCGGGCATGTGCGCGCTGCTCGCGGGCGCGGTCTTCGATCAGGACGCCGACGACGGAAAGGTGCGGCTGCTGCACCCGTCGCCACCGTCCGCCGAGCGTGCGGCGGCGCGGGACGCGGAGCGGGCGTGCCCGTCCGGCGCCATCGTCCTTGTGCCGGAGGGCAACTCGTAACCGCTGGTCAGAGGGGTGAGCCCGGACTCAGTCGCGCTCGCTCAGATACTCGAGATAGAACGGCCGCAGCACCTCGGCGATCTCGCCGTCGCCCGCGTGGATGTAGTCGTCCAGCATCGGCAGCACGTATTTGATGTCCGCCTCGCTCTCGCCGACATTGCCCGCGGCGGCCTCGGCGGCCGGGATCGAGGTGAGCAGCCGCCACAGGAACTTCACGTCCCCGTGCCGCACGGCCAGCTTCACCGCTCGATCGTGCAGTTCCTTCGACGACAGCCGCTCGAGGTCCTCGTTACCTGCCATGCCTGCGACTCTATCCGTCGCCGTCGACCGGTGGCGACGGACCGGGGCCGTTCCGGCTCGCGGGCGAGGTTAACGAAAGATTCACGGACACGCCTACCTGTGCGGGAGCGGGGAAGTGTGGTTCGGCGGTAGCGTCGATGGTGCGGGCCGCGGCGGTGTGGCTCGTACGGGAGGTCCTGACCGTGACTGAGCTACTCAGTACGAGGGGGCCGGCACCCGGCCCTCGTGGCATCTGACGGCGACGTCGGATCCCATCAGGACGGACCGGTCCAGCGAGATCGTTCGTGCGGGTGCCGCGCGGACACAGAGGAGCCCACCGTGAATGCTTCACGCTCCGTTCCCGCTCCCTCGGCGCAATCCCGTTCCGCGAAAGGCGGAACCGCCGCGAAGGGGGCACACCCCTCGCATTCCCTCGCCAACACCTTCGTCATCGACACCTCGGTCCTGCTGTCCGATCCCTGGGCGTTCACCCGGTTCGGCGAGCACGACGTCGTGCTACCGCTGGTGGTCATCAGCGAACTCGAAGGCAAACGGCATCATCACGAATTGGGCTGGTTCGCGCGGGAGGCCCTGCGCAACCTGGACGATCTGCGCCTGCTGCACGGCAGGCTCGATCAGCAGGTGCCGATCGGCACCGAGGGTGGAACGCTGCAGGTGGAACTGAACCACACCGATCCCGCGGTACTTCCGGTCGGCTTCCGCACCGACACCAATGATTCCCGAATCCTGGCCTGCGCACTCAATCTGGCGGCGGAGGGCCGCCGGGTGGTGCTCGTGTCCAAGGACATTCCGCTCCGGGTCAAGGCGAGTGCGGTGGGCCTGCAGGCCGACGAGTACCACGCGCAGGACGTGGTCACCTCCGGCTGGTCCGGCATGGTGGAACTCGACGTCAGCACGGCGCAGATCGACCAGCTCTACTCCGAGTCCGTCCTCGACCTCGACGACGCCCGGGAACTGCCCTGCCACACCGGGATCCGGTTGCTGGGCAGCAGCTCCAGCGCGCTTGGCCGGGTCACCCCGGACAAGCGGGTCCAGCTGGTGCGCGAACGTGAGGCCTTCGGCCTGCACGGCCGCTCCGCCGAGCAGCGCATCGCGCTCGATCTGCTGCTCGACGAGAGCATCGGCATCGTCTCGCTCGGCGGCCGGGCGGGCACCGGCAAGTCCGCGCTCGCGTTGACCGCGGGCCTGGAGGCGGTGCTGGAGCGGCGAACTCAGCGAAAGGTGGTCGTGTTCCGTCCGCTCTACGCGGTCGGCGGTCAGGAGCTCGGCTATCTGCCGGGCAGCGAGAGCGAGAAGATGGGGCCGTGGGCCCAGGCCGTCTTCGACACTCTCGACGGGTTGGCCAGTCGCGAGGTGATGGAGGAGGTGCTGGCCCGCGACATGCTGGAGGTGTTGCCGCTCACCCACATTCGCGGCCGCTCGCTGCACGACTCGTTCGTGATCGTCGACGAGGCGCAGTCGCTGGAGCGCAATGTGCTGCTCACGGTGCTGAGCCGCCTCGGCACCGGCTCGCGGGTGGTGCTCACCCACGACGTGGCGCAGCGGGACAATCTGCGGGTCGGCCGGCACGACGGCGTCGCCGCGGTGATCGAAAAGCTCAAGGGGCACCCGCTGTTCGCCCACATCACCCTGACCCGGAGTGAGCGTTCGCCGATCGCGGCGCTGGTGACCGAGATGCTGGAGGAGTATGGCCCCAACGCCTGAGTTGGGTGGTGTGTTTCCGCTCACAGTCGCCGGGTAATATCTCGGCGATAGCTGTTCGGCATGACCCGGCGAGTCCTCTGGTGATTCGCCGGGTCATTTCTGAACATCGGCCTAGGTTGCCGACGGTGTCACCCGGTCGGGCGACGGTGTCGGCAGCCACTTGCGAGAGGATGGAAATGCACCACTTCGCTCGACGAACGGCTGGATACACTGCCCTGCTCGCCGCTGCCGGCCTGGTCGTCGCCGGTTGCAGCAAGGACGACGACAACGACAAGAACGACACCGTGGCCTCCTCGATATCGTCGATCTCTTCCTCGGTCGCCTCCTCGGCGGCCACGGTGACGTCCTCGGTTCTGCAGACCACCACGGTTCCGATGGGCACCACCGAGCAGCGCACTCCCGGCGCCGCGGAGGAAACCAAGATCGCGACGCAGCGCGGCGACATCACGGTGTCCGGGTCCATCCTCGACAAGTACGTGGCGTCCGGCGGCCCGTCGGGTGCGCTCGGCGCTCCGCTGGAGGCGCAGGAGGACGGGCCCGACGACGGCAAGTATCAGGACTTCGTCGGCGGAACCATCTACAAGGCCAAGGACAGCGACGCGCACATCGTGTGGGGCGAGATCCGCAAGGCGTGGGAGGACAACGGCGGCGCGAAGGGCAAACTCGGCTACCCCATCAGCGACGAGAAGGACATCGCGGGCGGCAAGGAGAGCGACTTCACCGGTGGCACCATCACCTGGGTCGACGGCAAGACCACGGTCACGCCGAAGTAGCACCCGATGCGGCGTCCGGGGCGGCCCCGCCGACCCCGGACGCCCGTCCAGTCTCATTCAAACTCCCCGGATCACGGGCCCAACCGCTAGGTTGTCTAGGTGCAAACTCTCTTGACCGATCGCGAGTTGCTCGAATCCCTCGCGCTGGACGTGGAATCCATCCTGCGACGCCACATCGACGCCGCCGACGGATGGCAGCCGCACGACTTCGTGCCGTGGGACGACGGCCGCAACTTCGCGTTCCTCCACGGAACCGATTGGGCGCCGGAGCAATCCGAGCTCAGCGAGGTCGCCAAGCTGGCCCTGACCGTCAGCGTGCTGATCGCGGACAACCTGCCCTCGTACCACCGCGAGCTCGGCAAGTACCTGCGCACCGGCGCGTGGTGGCGCTGGGTCGGCCGGTGGACCGCCGAGGAGAACCGCCACGAGATCATGATCCGCAACTACCTCATGGTGACCAGGGCGGTCGACCCGGTCGAGCTGGAGCGCATGCGGATGGCGCACATGACCACCGGCTTCCGCCGCCCCGGCATGCACCTGCTCGACGTGCTCGCCACCTGCGCGTTCGAGGAGACGGCGGCGGCCATCCGGCACCGCAACACCGCGGCTCTCGGCGAGAACCCGATGGTCACCGCGATCGCCGAGCGCATCGCGCTCGACGACGAGCTGCAGGCGACCGTGTTCGCCGAGCTGGTCGAGGCGGGCCTGAACCTGGCGCCCGATCAGGCGATGCGCGCCATCGCCGACCAGGTCGCGGGCTTCGCGGTGCCGTCGGTGACGTTGGCCGACGGTCGCAACAGCGACGACGTGCTCGCCGCGGCCGGAATCTACAACCGGGCCGACGAGAACGAGCTGGTTTTCAAGCCGCTGCTGCAGCGGTGGAACGTATTCACCCGGACGGATTTCGGTGAAGTGGGCGAAGCGGCCCGCGCCGAACTCGCGCACCTGCGCGACTGAGTTCTTCCGGTCGGCGCGTGAATTTACCGCGCCGACCGGATTCTTTCCTGCTTCCGTATATGTGTGATGAAACACACGCGGTATCGCCTCCGATTAGCTGAGTACATCCGCTTTATGCGGAGGCGAGAAAGGAAAGAACAATGGTTGAAGCATTCGTCGATGGCATGGTCGCCCTGTTCGGTGTCGGCGCCAAGGCGTTCCTCCAGGCGCTCGGCATCATCTTCTGAAATCCCTGCGGGTGCGTCGGCGCACGCTGCCTGCCCGCGCCCCACTCTCTGCCGAGCGTCACATCGGGCCAGCGTGAAGGTCACCGGCGTGACGCTCGGCGCGCGTCAAAAGTGCTAACTATTTCTTCTCTTCGACCTTCGCCATCGACAGCACATCCAATCGGCGGTCGAGTTCTTCCTCGGTGAGCTTCTCGTCGAGCAGACCGCGATCGATAACCGTCTGGCGAATTGTCTTCTTGTGCTTCAACGCATCCTTCGCGACGGCCGCCGCCTCCTCGTAACCGATCGCCGAATTCAATGGCGTCACAATGGACGGCGAGGACTCCGCGAGAGTGCGGAGATGATCGACATTGGCGACCAGCCCGCGCACGCACCGATCGGCGAAGAGCCGGGAGACATTGGCCAGCAGGCGAATCGACTCGAGCAGATTACGCGCCATCACCGGGATATAGACATTCAACTCGAAGGCGCCGTTCGCGCCGCCGAACGCGACTGCGGCGTCGTTGCCGATCACCTGCGCCGCGACCTGCGTGACCGCCTCGGGCAGCACGGGATTCACCTTGCCCGGCATGATCGAGCTGCCCGGCTGGAGGTCCGGCAGCTGGAGTTCGCCGAGGCCGGTCAGCGGGCCCGACCCCATCCAGCGGATGTCGTTGGCGATCTTGGTGAGGCTCACCGCGACCGTTCGCACCGCGCCCGACGCCTCGACCAGCCCGTCCCGGGCCGCCTGCGCCTCGAAGTGATCCGCGGCCTCGCGCAGCGCGTCGAGACCGGTCGAGCGGACCAGCTCCGCGACGACCTTCGCGCCGAAACCCTCGGGCGCGTTGAGGCCGGTGCCGACCGCGGTGCCGCCGATCGGCAGCTCACCGAGGCGCGGCAGCGTCGCCATCAACCGATCGATGCCCGCGGCGATCTGCCGGGTGTAGCCGCCGAACTCCTGTCCGAGGGTCACCGGGACCGCGTCCATCAGATGGGTGCGGCCCGACTTGACCACCGTGCGCCACTCGGTCGACTTGTCCAGCAGGGCGAGGCGCAGATGCTCGAGCGCGGGCACCAGGTCCGTGATCACCGCCTCCGTGGCGGCCAGGTGCACGGCGGTGGGAAAGGTGTCGTTGGACGACTGCGACATGTTCACGTCGTCGTTGGGGTGCACGGTGACGCCGTTCGCCTTGGCGATCGAGGCGATCACCTCGTTGGCGTTCATGTTGGAGCTGGTGCCCGAGCCGGTCTGGAACACGTCGATCGGGAACTGGTCGTCGTGCCTGCCGTCGGCGATCTCGCGCGCCGCCGCGATGATCGCGTCGGCCTTCGCCGCGTCCAGCAGTCCGAGATCCCGATTCACCTTGGCGCAGGCGGCCTTCAGCAGGCCGAGCGCGCGGATCTGCGCGCGCTCGAGGCCGCGGCCGCTGATCGGGAAGTTCTCCACGGCGCGCTGGGTCTGCGCCCGCCACAGGGCGTCCACCGGGACCTTGACCTCGCCCATGGTGTCGTGCTCGATCCGAAACTGCGTCTCCTCCGTCATGATTCGACCATATGCCGGAGCCGCCGGGCGTGGGGCTGCCACGCTGTGTTGGATTAGCCACGCCTACGGCGCGGCGTGTTCGCGGCCCATGGGTGTCTCGCGTCCGAGCGGCCGAGACTAGCGCCTGCGGCGCATGCGCTTCGGCCACTCGGACGCGAGACGGGCCGCGAACGTCCCATGCTCGATCTCGCTTCGCTCGAAAATGTGGCGATGCTAGGGGGACCGAACCAGCGGACGCTCGCCGCTGAATCAGGACCAGCCTCGGATCAGGGCAGCGGGGGCACCGCGTGCTCGTCGCCGATGAAGTCGACCGAGGAGTACTCGCGCAGCTTGGTCAGGCGGTGGTAGGCGTCGATCATCCGGACCGTGCCGGACTTCGAGCGCATGACGATCGACTGGGTGGACGCGCCGCCGCCGTAGTAGCGGACGCCGCGCAGCAGATCGCCGTCGGTGACGCCGGTGGCACAGAAGAAGACGTTGTCGCCGGCGACGAGGTCCTCGGTGCTGAGCACGCGATCCAGATCGTGGCCCGCGTCGATCGCCTTCTGCCGCTCGGCGTCGTCGGTGGGCGCGAGCATGCCCTGGAGCGCGCCGCCCATGCAGCGCATCGCGGCGGCGGCGATGATGCCCTCGGGGGTGCCGCCGACGCCGACGAGGATGTCGGTGCCGGAGTCGGGGCGGGCCGCAGCGATGGCGCCCGCGACGTCGCCGTCGGAGATCAGGCGGATGCGCGCGCCCGCGTCCCGGACCTCCTGGATCAGCCCGGCGTGGCGGGGCCGGTCCAGGATGCAGACGGTCAGATCCGACTTCGACAGGTTCTTGGCCTTGGCGACCCTGCGGATGTTCTCGGCGATCGGGGCGGTGATATCGATCACGTCGGCGGCGTCCGGGCCGACCGCGATCTTCTTCATGTAGAACACCGCGGACGGGTCGAACATCGCGCCGCGCTGGGCGACCGCGAGCACCGCGATGGCGCCGGGCGAGCCCTTCGACATCAGCGTGGTGCCGTCGACCGGGTCGACCGCGAAATCGACCTCGGGGCCGGTGCCGTCGCCGACCAGCTCGCCGTTGAACAGCATGGGCGCCTCGTCCTTCTCGCCCTCGCCGATGACGACGACGCCGCGCATGGACACCGAGTTCACCAGCTGCCGCATGGCGTCGACGGCGGCGCCGTCGCCCCCCTCCTTGTCGCCGCGGCCGACCCACCGGCCCGCGGCCATCGCACCGGCCTCGGTGACGCGGACCAGCTCGAGCGCGAGGTTGCGGTCCGGCGCCTCGCGGCGGCTCGGGGTCGGGGAAGATGCCGTCATTGCGGGGTGCCTCCTGTGCGTCGGTACAGAATCCAAGCGGCGCGGTCTCTCGATCACGCAGGGGTGTCGACCGCGCGCGTCGGTCTGGACGATTGTCTCACTCGAACTGAGACGGGCGTACACCCTGCTCGCCGGTTCGGGGTGCGCGCAGGAGCGCCGGGCGCGCGATGTGGATACTGAGTGCGTGTCCCCTCAGAAGCCACGCATCATGAACGACTACCGGGATCTGTTCTGGTCACTGATCCCCCTGGTGCTGATCGCCGTGGTTTTCGCGGGTCTCGCGAGCCAATGCAGTTTCGCCGCAAAGGGTCCCACGCAGGGACAGATCCCGCACTTCGACGTGCGGGCCGCGCTGACCGCCGACGCGCGCACCCTGCCGTTCCCCATCCGGAACCCGGCCGTGCCCGCCGACTGGACGCCCAATTCCGGCAGCCGCGAATCGATCAGCGGCACCGGCGGCGGACCCATCAGCACTGTCGGCTATATCACCGGCCACGGCGCGTACATGCGCTTCAGCCAGAGCAACGCCACCGAGGAGGCGATGTCGCGCTTCGTCCTCGGCTCCCGCTACGCCACCGGCACCGAGCAGATCGGCGACCAGAAATGGATCGTCTACGCCGAGCCCGGCTCCGAATCCGCGTGGATCGCCGACCTGGGCCAGTCCCGCGTCCTCATCACCGGCGCAGGCCAGCGCGAGTCCTTCGTCACCCTCGCCCAGGCCATCACTGCAGCCCAGCCGATCAACCGCTGATCCGTGAGGTCCGCCCGCCACCGCACTCCGATCGAGCATTCGGTCTCGACGCTCGTCGCCGACAGCGGTTCGGCGGGTGAGTACCTGTGCAAACTGCTGCGCATGCTGCGCGCGGGCTGGGTGGACAGCTCCGGCGATCCGCCTGCACGTTCCCCTAGCGGTGGCTGACTACGTTGACGATGGTGCCGCTGGGGTCGCGGACGAAGAAGCGGCGTACGCCCCATTGCTCGTCGGTCAGGGGGTAGACGATGTCGGCGCCCGCGGCGGTCATGGCCTCGTGCACGGCGTCGACGTCCTCGACCTCGACGCTCATGTTCGGCTGTAGGCGCTCGGCGTCGGGGCCGACGAGCAGGACCTGTGCGGTGGGGTTGGTGGGGGAGACCATGGTGACGACCCAGCCGAGGTCCATCGCCTCCTCGAAGCCGAGCAGCTTGTAGAAGTCGCGGCTGCGCTCGATGTCGGTGGTGCGGATGTCGGGCGTCGCCCTGCGGATCGTCATTCGCCGTCCTCCAGATCGGCGCGCGAGAGCGCGTCCTCGACCCGCTTGCGGGCCCCGGCCAGGTGCTGCTCGCAGCGGTTGGCCAGCGCCTCGCCGCGTTCCCAGAGGGCCAGCGACTCGTCGAGGTCGAGGCCGCCCTGCTCGAGCATCTTCACGACATTGACCAGTTCGTCGCGGGCGCGCTCGTAGCCGAAGGCGGCGATCTCCGCCAGCTCGGCCTCGGCTTCCTTCCCGGGCTCGGGCAAGGTCAGCTCCTCCTCGTCTCGGTGTCCTGGGTTCGTTGCGCTCCCAGCGCCTGGGTGCCCAGCGCGGCCGCGGAGACGGCGCCGTCGGCGACCCTGATGCGCAGCTGGCTGCCGGCGGGCGCGTCCTCGATCGTGCGCACCACGTGCCGTTCGGGTCCCGCGACGCGCTGCACGACAGCGTAGCCACGGGCCAGGGTCGCCGCCGGTCCCACCGCGGTCAGCTTCTCGCGCAGGTGCCTGGTCGCGGTGTCCTCGGTGCGCAGGAAATGCTCGGCGCAGCGCCGGGCCGAGGCGCGCAGGCGCTCGATTTCTTC
>NZ_BAGH01000350.1 GCF_000308715.1 Nocardia tenerifensis NBRC 101015 | reverse complement strand
GCGACCGTAGCGGCAACACCTACGGCTACGCGCACCTGGTCATGCCGCCCGACGACTTCGCCAAGCTCGGACTGCTGATCGCCGGACACGGTGATTGGCAAGGGCGGCAGGTGATCTCGGCCGAGTACCTCGAGCAGGCGAGCCGGCCGACGCCGACCAATCAGTGCTACGGCTTCCTGCTCGTGGTGAACGGGCCCGGCTGCACCGTCGAGCTGCCCGGCCTCCCCGCGGACGCGGTGAAGATGGGCGGCATGATGCGCCAGGACAACTTCATCGTGCCGAGCCTCGGCCTGCTGGTCAGCTGGACCGGCGTCACGGTTCCCGGTGGGGCGGTGAGCTTTCCGCACGACGTGCTGCGCGGCATCGTCGCGGCCTTTCGTGAGCCGCGCCTGCCGGACCCGGGACCCTATGTGCAGCAACCGGATATCAGCCTGGCCGACCCGATGATCTCGAACCCGGACGCGACCTTCGGCGCGCTCGGCCTCGGCCCGTACGCCTACCCGGGCTGCGGACCGCTCGAGTGCCTCGGCGCACCGCTCGCGCCGCCCTTCGGCGACTGGCCGCCCGGCTGCTTCGTCCTCGGCTGTGCCGGCCCGGACCCGGCGACGCCGGGCATTCGCTAGCGCCGCGCGGTGAGGGCGATCACAAGAAATTGCACTATCTGAAATTTTGCAGTTTGTGCTAAATTTTCGCCATGTCACCGTCCACACGCGCGGAGTCCTCGACCGGCCTCCGCGCTCAGAAGAAACGTCAGACGCTGCTCGACCTGTGCATGGCCGCGCGGCGGCTGGCCGTCGAACGCGGGCTCGACGCGACGACCGTCGAGGACATCGCCAAGGTCGTCGGGGTCTCGCCGCGCACGTTCTTCAACTACTACGACACCAAGCTCGAGGCGGTGGTCGGCCCGGTCGACGAGATCGGCAACGCGGAATCGCGGGAGGCGTTCATCGCCGGCGGCCCGAGCGGAGTCCTGATGGAAGACCTCACCTGGCTGTTCGCCACCGGCATCGAGCCGGAAAAGGAAGTGCGCGAAGCGATCTCGCTGGTGGTCGAGCTCATCAAGACCGAGCCGCGAGTGCTCGCGGGGTTCATGGCGGCGGGCGTACGGCAGGAGGCCATCGTCGGCGAGCTGCTCTCCGCGCGCACCGGCGCGCCGGTCGCGCCCGAATTCGCCTCGCTCGCAGCGGGAATCATGACGACGATCACCACGCGGGCGGTCATGTCCGCCACCGACGACACCTCCAGATCGCTGAAAGCGGCGATTCACGAACATTGCGCGATGGCCGCCCGGCTGTTCGGCAAGCCCGACGAGAAATAGGAGACGCGCCCGATGACCACGACGGCTGACTCGCCGCCTACCCCGATTGTCCTGACGCAGAAGCGAATCTGGCTCATCTTCTCCGCGCTGATCGGCGGCATGTTCCTGGCCAGCCTCGATCAGATGATCGTCGGCACCGCGATGCCGACCATCGTCGGCGACCTGGGCGGCGTCTCACACATGGCGTGGACCGCCACGTCGTACCTGCTCGCCACCACCATCGTGATGCCGATCTACGGCAAGTTCGGCGATATGTTCGGCAGGCGTTGGCTGTTCCTGTTCGCCGTGACCGCCTTCACCGCCGCGTCCGTCGGCGCCGCCGCCTCGACCGGCTTCTGGGAGTTCATCGTCTTCCGCGGCCTGCAGGGCGTCGGCGGCGGTGGCCTGATGATCCTGGCGCAGGCCATCATCGCCGACGTGGTGCCCGCCAAGGATCGCGGCAAGTACATGGCGCCGATGGGCGCGGTCTTCGGCATCACCTCGGTCGCCGGGCCGCTGCTCGGCGGCTTCTTCGCCGACACGCTCGGCTGGCGCTGGTGCTTCTGGATCAACGTGCCGATCGGCATCGCGGCGCTGTTCATCGCCTTCCGCTATCTGACCGTGCCCAGCCACCGGCCCAAGACCAAGCCGGACTACCTCGGTGTGCTGCTGATGTCTTCCGCCACAACGCTGTTGATCCTGATCACCGACTGGGGCGGCAAGCAGTACGCGTGGGGCTCGGCGACGATCCTGTCGATGATCGCCGCGCTCGTGGTCGTGGTGGCCGCGTTCGTCATGGTGGAGTCGCGGGCGGAGGAGCCGATGCTGCCGCTGTGGTTGTTCCGCAACCGCACGTTCGTGCTGACCTCGGCGATCGGCCTGCTCGTCGGCCTGGTCATGTTCGCCGCGATCGGGTTCATCCCGACCTACCTGCAGATGGCCACCGGCGCCTCCGCCTCGGTGTCCGGCCTGCTGTTGATTCCGATGATGGTCGGCATGATGGCCACCCTGATGACGTCGATGACCGCGATCACCAGGACCGGCCGCTACCGGATCTACCCGCCGATCGGCGCGCTGCTCATGCTGGCCGCCATGCTGTGGCTGACCATGCTGGACGCGCACACCTCGATGTGGGTGGTCTCCGGGATGCTGTTCGTGGTCGGCGCGGGGCTCGGCCTGATCATGCAGATCATCGTGCTCGTCGTGCAGAATGCCGTGGCGCCCAACCAGATCGGCACGGCGACCAGTGCCAACAACTACTTCCGTGAGATGGGCGGCGCGATCGGCGTGGCGATCTTCGGCTCGATCTTCACCAGCCGGTTGACCGAGGGGCTCACCGACGCGTTCATGTCGCACGGCCCGGAGGTGATGGCGGCGAAGCTCGACCCCGGCGCGCTGGTGCCGTCGGTGGTGAAGAACCTGCCGTCGGGGCTGCACGACGCGATCGTCGGCGCGTACGTGGACGCGCTGGTGCCCGGCTTCTGGTACCTGATCCCGGGCGCGATCGTGGTCTTCGTGCTCGCGCTGTTCATCCCGCAGCTGAAGCTCTCCGACGAGGCGGGCATGGTCGCCCGCGGCGAGGCGGTGCTGGAGGAGCGCGAGGGCGACGAGAAGCCCGACGCGCAGTTGGTCGGCGAACGCGGCTGACGGTCAACGCATCCGGGCGGTAGGGCACACGGCCTTACCGCCCGGTTGTGTGTTCCGGGCAGGCGGTGCCGGTGTAGCTCGGATCGAGCGCCTGCTCGACGATGTAGGCGACGGTGGGGGATTGGGGAAGGGTGCCGTGGTCGAAAGTGTCTGTGGCGCAGAAGTCTTGGACCCAGACGTTGTCGACCGTGGCGTCGGGGCCTGCCTGGAGGAAGGTGGCCTCGGGCGGGGTGGAGGCGTCGTCGCGGGTGCTGGCGATCACGGTGTAGGCGACGCCGGGCTCGGTGTCGCCCGCGGCGTTGAGTTCGCGCAGGAAGTCGCTGCCGACCAGCTGCTGCGCGGCCGCGACGCCGGCGATCCCGGTCAGCCCGGCGGCGAAACCCGTATACGCGCTGCCGGACGGGAGCCTGTTCGCGACGCCGCGCATGGTGGAGCCGTGGTTGGTGCCCGCGAGGGAGATCAGGCGGTCGACCTTGTCGGCGCCGCCGGCGAAGCGCAGGTATTGGCGCGACATCAGCGCGCCTTGGGAGTGGCCGATCAGATCGACCTTCGCCGAACCTGTTGCCGCACGCACACGGTCGACGAAGACGGCGAGTTCCCCGGCCGAGGTGTGGATGTCGCCGACCCCGTAGATTCCGGGTAACGCGCCGAGCACGCTCGCCGTGTCGCGGCCGTAGTTCAGCGAGAAGACGCAGTAGCCTTCGGCTTTCAGCTGCGGTGCCAGCACGTTCCAGTCGTTCTGGTTGCCCCAGGTGCCGTGCACCAGGACGACCGGTCGCGGGTGCGCCGGGGTGGGCAGGCAGGCCCAGTCGTTCGATCCGCGGGGCGGGATGCTGCCGTCCGGATCCTTGCCCGTGCCGGGCTGGTCGGTGACATCGCCTGCGGCCGTGCGCGATTCGCCGGGTCGGGCCTGCGCGGTCGTGGCGCAGGCACCGCTCAGTACGCCCGCTGCCGCGACCACCGCGAGCAGGCGGGTGTGCCACCTGGTGCCCATCGACGTCCCTTCCGCGCTCCGACTTCCGCGGCCGTGATCAACGGGGGACGGTCACCGGCTCGGGGTAGCTGGTGGCGGCGTCGACCAGGGAGCACGGCTGCGGCACGTTAGAGACTACGGGGTCCGCTGCAGGCGGCGGGCCTGCTGCATCGTGGAGATCAGTGCGAGGGTGGACTCGGCGCCCTGGTTCTCGTTGCGGCCGGTGGGCTCCAGTCCGTCACAGCAGCCGCCGCTGACCGGGTCGACGAGCGGGGTCGAGACGTCGTTCGCGCCGCGGAACCAGGCCTCGCACAACAGGACCGCGTCGCGCCAGTGCTGATCGCCGGTGTCGTCGTAGGCGCGGGCGCAGGCGTCGGCCAGGGTGGCGACCTCGATCGGCTGCTGGTCGAAACCGGGGCGCTTCTCGCCGAGCGCCCAGCCGTCCACCGGGGTTACCGACAGGTGATCGCCCGCGGTCTCGGTCGTGAGCAGCCAGCGCAGCATGGCCAATCCGTCGGCGTGCCTGCGCTCCTGGCCCGGCACCGCGCCCGCGATGAGCAGCGTCTCGGCCAGCACGGCGTTGGCGTAGTGCAGGCGCGGCTCCGGCCAGCGCCAGTCGAGGCGGCGGGTGGGCGGCCCGATCCGCTCGGCGGCGTCGGACACGAGCGCCAGCGCCGTGCGGTTTCCGGGATCGGCGCGCATGACCTCGGCCGCGCCGAGCGCGGCGAAGGCCATCGCGCGCGGGTACTGCGAGCGCTGCCGTGCCGCGATGTCGAAGTGCGCCAAGGCTTTCTCCGTCAGCTCCGGCCTGCGCGCGGCCGCGGTGCCGAGCGCCCACAGCGCGCGGCCCCAGTGATCCTCGACGCTCGGCTCATCCTGCCAGCTCCGATCGGTGCCGCGCCGGTTGTGGCTGCGGCCGTCGTGGGCGAGCGCGTCGAAGACGAAGCGCGCGTAGATCTCCACGAGCCGGTCCAGCTCCTCCGTCGGCTCCGGCTCGCGGGACACGACCACGAGGGCCCGCGCGACATCGTCTACGCAGTAACCGTTCTCCGAACGCGGCGTGGTCAATCTGGCGTGCTCGAAGATCCCGACCTCGTCGCTGAGACGTAACAGGTGGGCGTAGGAGACGGTGGTGGTGGTATCGCTCATGCTGGGCCAACCTCGCGTCGGGTTGCCGCTTCGCTGCGGCAAGCGCCTGGTAGTTCTGCTCACTGCGGACCGAAGACATTCCGGTGCAATGTTTTTCGCAACAGCGCTCAGTCGAGCCGCCGAGCCGGGCTCGGTGAACACCATGCGCGGGCCGGCCGCGAGGGCGGTCGGTGATTCGCGATCGACAAGGAGGCCGGCGCCGCTCGGCAGAGCTACCCAGGGGCGGGAAACACCTGCCGATACCACCGGTCTACCCGCTCGCGCGGCTTCTATCGGAACTTTGGCTGTTCCGGGCGTGATGAACGGTTTTATTCCGGGGCGCGCGCCGCGCCGGGCCCGCATTTGCGGACTGGCCGGTCGGGTGCGCGAATTGTATTGTGCGGACATGGGACTAGCGAAGCTTGCCGAAGAGTTCTGGAACTGGCGGCTGGCGACGCTGCCCGACACCAGCGACGATCTCCCCCGGGTGCGGCGGCCGGACGGTTGGCTGCCCGATTGGTCGCCGCAGGCGATCGCGGCGCGACGGGAGGCGCTCGCCGAGTTCGGCGGCAGGCATCGCGCGCTGGATCTGTCCGACGAGCCGGTCGCGGTGCGGGTCGACGGCAGGCTGCTCGGGTCGGCGCTGGCCAGGGTGCACTGGGAACTGGAGCTGATCAGGGGGTGGGAGCGCGATCCCGGCTTCTATATCCAGCAGAGTCTCGGCCCGATCTATGTGGAGCTGCTCGACTCCTCGCCGTTCGACACCGCGCGGGCGGCGCGGATCAGCGCGCTGCTGCGCCACGTTCCGCTCGTGCTCGAGCAGGCGAGGGCGAACCTGGCGGAGCGGGCGGGCGCGTCGTTCACGCGCAGCGCCCTGCGGCTGCTGCACGAGGCGGAGGGCTCGCTCGAGTCCGCGATGACGGCCCTGGTGGCGTTCCTGCCCGACGAGTACGCCGCCGAGTTGCCCGCCGCGACCAGGGTCGCCGCGGAAGCCATTGCCGCATACCAGGATTGGCTCACCGAGCAACTGCCGTCGCTCGGGGAGGCCGACCCCGTCGGACCGGCGGCGCTGGCCTACTTCCTGCATCGCGTCGCGCTGCTGCCGTATCCGGCGAAACGCTTGCGGGAGATGGGGATTCAAGAGTGGCATCGCGCCGTCGCGCTCGAAACCCAACTGCGAGTCCGGCATCGGGACGCGCCGGAGCCTCAGCTGCCCGCCGACGTGGACGAGTATGTGCGTCGTCAGGCCGCCGACGAGCGCGCGGTACGCGAGTTCGCCGATGGCCGAGGGCTGCTCAGCCAACCGGACAGCCTGCGGCACTACCGATTCGCGCCGCTCCCGCCGTATCTCGAGCCGTTGACCTGGCTCGGGGTCACCGACGATCTGACCGGTCCCGATCGCAAAGACCAGGCCGCTACTCGCTACGTGTCGGCCCCGCGGCCGGATCTGCCCTACTTCGACCGGGCCGCCGCGTTCGACCCGCGCACCGCGATCGTGCACGAGGGGGTCCACGCCCAGCAGGTCGCGATCGGCTGGCACCACGACAATCCCGCCCGGCGGCGGTTCTACGACTCGACGCCCAACGAGGGCATCGCGTTCGGCTACGAGGAGCTGATGCTGCACGCCGGGCTGTTCGACGACGCGCCGGCCAGCGCGATCTTCGTGGCGAATGCCATGCGGCTGCGGGCTTTACGCGTCGAGGTGGACATCGCGCTCGCGCTCGGCGAGCTCTCCATCGACGAGGCGACCGATCGGCTGGCGAACGCGGTGCCGATGGATCGGGACACCGCGTGGGAAGAGGCCGTGTTCTTCGCGGGCAATCCCGGCCAGGCGTTGAGCTACCAGATCGGCAAGTTGCAGATTCAGGATCTGCTCAGCACGGCGGTGCGTGAACTCGGCGACCAATTCGAGCTGAAGGAGTTCCACGACCGGCTCTGGCGCGAAGGCAACGTGCCGCTGTCGTTGCAGCGGTGGGAGCTGCTCGGGCTGCGTGACCACCTGGACGAGGCGGATCGGCTGGCCCTCGGGGCATAGTGGACAGTCGGAGGCGGCGCCCGCCGCCCGAGCCGACAGCCGAGGTGCCGCATGGTCAGAACCCGACGTTTCGCCGTGGTCGGTGCGCTCGTGCTGCTGGTCGGGGCCTGCGCGTCCGAGTCGGGCGGCGGCGACACGCCCGCGCCGGGGCAGGGCGAGCGGGGCACGGTGGTGTCCGCGACGCCGGTCGCGGGGATGTCGGTCGAGGAGACCTCCGCCTATTTGGCCGAGTTCGACATACCGGTGCGCAATGGCGTCGACGCCTATCGGGTGGACTATCGGACCATCACCGCGCACGGTGAGCCGACCACCGCGAGCGGCCTCGTCGTGCTGCCGCGCACGGACACCGCTCGACTGCGCACGGTCAGCTTCGAGCACGGCACGCTGGTGCTGAAGAGCGACGCGCCGTCGGTCAACAACCAGGGGCGCCCCGATCAGGCCCGCACCATCATGTTCGCCGCCGCCGGTTACGCGGCCGTCGCCCCCGACTATCTCGGCCTCGGCGACGGCCCCGGATCACACCCCTACACGCACGCGCCGACGGAGGTGAGCGCCTCGGCCGATCTGCTGTTCGCCGCCAAAAGCATGGCGGCGCAACAGTATCGGGAACTCGATCGCGACGTATTGGTGACCGGCTTCTCGCAGGGTGGCCACGCCGCCATGGCGTTCGGCAAGGCGCTACAGGCGGACGAGGTGCCCGGATTCGGCCTCGCCGCGCTGGCGCCGGTCAGCGGGCCGTACGCGCTGCGCGACGTCGAGACGCCCGCCGGACTCGACGGCCGGGTCGCGCCCGGCCCCGCGGTGTTCTACTTCGCCTACTGGCTGACCGCGATGAACCGCATATACCACCTCTACGACAACCCGGCCGAGGCCTTTCAGGAGCCCTACGCCGACAAGATCGAGGGGCTCTTCGACGGCACCCGCAACGAGCTCACCATCGCCACCTCGCTGCCCATCACCCCGGATCTGCTGCTGACCCCGCGCTTCGTCGCGTTGGCGAAGGACCCCACCGGCGCCGCGCTGCGCGCCATGACCGACAGCGACGGCACGTGCGACTGGACCCCGCGCGTCCCCGTCCGGCTCTACGCCGCCACCGCCGACCGCAACGTCCCCTACGCCAACGCCGAGCACTGCCTGCGCGACCTGCATAGCGCCAACGCCACCCTGCAAAACTTGGGCGAGCTGGACCACACCGCCTCGGGCCGGGTCGCGATACCCCAGGTCCTCGCCTGGTTCCAGCAGCAGTCCCCGCCTGTCTGATCGCGGCCGCCTCAGTCCTGCGTCACACCGTTCGACCTGCATGGTGCTCGTCACTGACCACGTTTAGGACGTGCACCGCGGGTAGACGGTGTCTGACAGGGATCCGACTAGAAAGGCGTGAACGATGAGCCAACCCATCACCAGCACCCTCGATGCGGAGCAGCAGAAGATCGCGGGGGAGGCGCTGCGCGCTACCGCGATCGATCTGATCGACCTTTCGCTGATCGCCAAGCAGGCCCACTGGAACGTGATCGGCCGGAACTTCCGGTCCGTGCACCTCGCGCTCGATGAATTGGTCACCGCGGCAAGGGAGTTCACCGATGACGCGGCCGAGCGCGCGACCGCCGTCGGGGTGAGTCCGGACGGGCGGGCGGGCACGGTCGCCAAGGAGAGCGGTGCGGTCGGCTTCCCCGAGGGCTGGCAGCAGGACACCGACGTCATCGACAAGATCGTCGACAACCTGGCGGCCGTGATCAAGCGGCTGCGCGAGCGGATCGAGGTTACCGAGACCGCCGACCCGGTCACCCAGGACCTGCTCATCGGCATCGCGGCCCGGCTCGAGCAGCTGCACTGGATGTGGCAGGCGCAGGTCGCGTCGGCCTAGCGCGACAGTCCGTGCACCCGCGCGATGAGACGCTCCATCACCGTGCGCGGCAGTAGCCTGCGCACCGCGAACATCACGGGGGCATTACTGCCGACGGCGTAGAGCGGACGCGGTCGATCGGCCTCGACGGCCCGCACGATCGTGTCGGCGACACGCTCGGCGGTAATGCCCTTTCCTTGTGCCTCATCGAGTTTCGCGATGAACGCGGTGAAGTCCGCGGTGTGCGGTGAGCCCTCGTTCAGATACTTCGTGCGCCGTTCGCGCAGTCCCGTATTGATCTGGCCCGGCTCGACCGTGGTGATCCACACGCCGAACGGTGACTCCTCGAACCGCGCCGCCACGGCGAAGCCCTTCAGCGCCGCCTTGGTCGCGCCGTATGACGAGCGGTACGGCATCGGGAAGCTGGCGATCATCGAGCCGACCATGACCACCCGGCCGTACCCGCGTTCGCGCATGCCCGGCAACACGGCCTGCGTCAGCGCGACCGGCCCGAGCACGTTCAGCCGGAACAGCCGCTCCACCGCGTCCGCAGGCAGCTCCGCCAGCGGCCCCGCCTGACTCTCCCCGGCATTGTTCACCAGCACGTCCACCTCCCCGAGCCCCGCCACGAACGCCTCAATCGACCCCGCATCCGTCAAATCGAGCGCCCGATACTCCACCCCCGCCACCCGAGCCTCATCGCCGATCCCCTCCGGCTTCCGACTCGTCCCGATAACCCGATACCCCCGCCCCACCAGCGCCGCGGCCGTAGCCTTCCCGATCCCCGACGAAGCCCCGGTAACAACAGCAGTACGAGCCATACCCATCTCCTCACTCGCCGATTCAGCCGACGATAGCGCTGAATCTCGTCTCGCCCATCCTCGGCCGCCAGAGTCAGGCCGCGCGCTGAGTAAACCGCACCGCCAATTCCTCCCCCTGGAACGAGAGATTCAGGTCGGCCTCCAGGGCTATCGACAACCGATGAAGCAGCGGCAGCGTCGGCGTGACATCGCCGCCCTCCATTCGGCTCACCTGTGGCTGGGTCATTCCGGCGCGCCGGGCGAGTTCGGTCTGAGTGAGACCGAGGATCGTGCGCCGGTCATAGACGGCTTGGCCGAGGGCGAAGGCATCAGCGGCGGCGACATAGTCGGGGTCCGCCCGATGTTCTGGCGGAATTTTCCAGCTGGTGTGCGATCCGCGCGGCATCTCATTCCTCCTCGAAGCTGCGATCGTAGACGTGGCTAGCTGGGTCATGCTCTGCCTCGCATACCTTTTGAGCATGCATGGCCCGGGCGACTTCCGACCGTTCTCGCATACGTGTCTTCGCAAAAACGGTCAGCAAGACAAGTCGACGGTCGGGCGCGAGCCAGTAGCTGATGCGGATTGCCTTGCCCCTCAGGTGGAACCGGAGTTCACGAACGGGCCCTCCGAGATGGCGAGTCCATGGTTCTCCGAGGGTGGTCGGGTTGTCGGCGAGTCGGTCCGCCTTGAGTTCGACTGCTCGATATTCGGCTTTGGTCAGCGTGTCCAGCCAGGCCCGCACCTCCGGTTCCAGCTCGATGTCATATGGCCCTTCGCCGCCCTCTGTCCAATATATCACGGAATGCATAAGTGCTGATCCCCCTGTGGCGCACGGTTCGGACCCGGCTGTGTGCCGGGTCAGGGCATCGATCGGATCGATGTCGTTGGTTATTCGGAGTCGCACGGCGGATGGGTGGGTGTCGAATGGGGCGTCAAAGCCCGTTTGCGAAGCCGGGTGTTTCTGTGGGGCAAACGCCGGGTGGCGGGTTGGGGGTGGGGTATTGAACTTTGTGGGTGGGGTGGGGAGGGGTGGGGGTTTTGAGGGGTGGGCGGGGCTAGGGTTTGTCGGCGCGGTGGGGCGGTTGTGCTGTCGCGCAGGAGTATTGGGCGCTGGATGCCGAGGAGAATGTGGTGGTTGCCGACACCGTTCGGGAGGAACAGGCGATCCGTCAGCTGAGGGATCGGTTGGTCGAAAACTTTGGCGGCACTTACTCGGTGGAGCACATCGAGGCGATGGTGGCGGCGGGGCGGCAGCGTTTCGCGGGGCATCCGGTGCGGACATTCATTCCGATCCTGGTGGAGCGGTACGCCCGGCAGCAGCTGGAAGCCAAGGCGAGTGATGGCGTCGGCGAGCCGGATGCCGTGCGCGCCAAGGGCGCTAAGCACAAAGCCGAATTAGGCACGGGTCGATGGGCGGCCGCGTTTGGTGAAAAATGGTCGGGGAGAAGGCGTTTGGCGTCGGTCGCCGCGGTGGTCGGAGTCTTGGTCGTGGTGACCGCCGTGACGGTGGCACTCGCGGTGCGCAAGCCGGACCCGGCACCCCAGTCCGCCCCGCCGGGCACCTCGTCGCTCACGCTCGTGCGCGGCGTCGTCGGCTCCGAGAAGATGTCGTTCTTCCAGGACCCGAAGGTGGCCGAGGTGCTGGCCCGCAACGGCCTGAAGGTCGAGGTCGACGCGGCGGGCTCGCGCGAGATAGCCACCTCGGTCGACCTCGGCAAGTACGGATTCGCGTTCCCGTCCAGCGAGCAGGCGGCGGAGCGAATCCAGCGGCAGCGCAACGTGAACGCCAAGTACATCCCGTTCTCCTCGCCGATGGCGATCGCCACGTTCACCCCGATCGCCGAGCTGCTCGCCAAAGCCGGTGTGGTGCACCAGGGTCCGGTGCCGACCTTCGACATGGCCCCCTATCTGCGCATGGTCGGCAACAACACGCGATGGGACCAGCTCGGCGACAATACCGCGTACTCCGTCCGCAAGAACGTGCTGATCTCCACGACCGACCCGCGCAGCTCCAACTCCGCCGCCATGTACCTCGCCATCGCCGGCTACGTCGCGAACAACAACACCATCGTGCAGGGCGCGTCCGCCGAACAGGACGTAATCCCCACGGTGTCAAGGCTTTTCGTCGGTCAGGGCTACACCCAGAACAGCAGCGAGGGCCCGTTCGACGCCTACCTCGCCGCGGGCATGGGCCCGACGCCGCTGGTCTGGATCTACGAGTCGCAGTACGTCGACGCCACCGTGCGCGGCCAGATCAAACCCGACATGACCCTGCTGTACCCCTCGCCGACCATCCTGTCCCGGCACACGCTGGTGCCCCTGGGCGAGTCGGGCGACCGGCTCGGCCGCCTGCTGTCCACCGACCCGGACCTGCAACGCCTCGCCGCGGTGCACGGCTTCCGCACCGGCGACGCCGCCCGATTCGCCGCGGTGGCGGCCGAGCACAAGGTCCCGGTCGCCACCGACCTCGTCGACGTGATCACCACCCCCACCTTCGACACCCTGGAACGCCTGCTCGACGGAGTCGGCAAGTCCTACAACTGATCCGGCGCCGCCGAAACCCGCTGCCGCACAACGCCGGTGACGAACGGCGTTTCGGAGCAGGCGATCTGGGCACTCTTGCCGCATCAGATATCGGCTGACCAGCCGATATCGCGGCGTGAGGTCACCAAGCATGACAGTAGATGGGCCATACGAGATCCCCCCGCTCGACGACGCCCCGGACATCGCCCGCACCGCCGAGCCCCAGCCCGGCGAGACGCTGGCGGACACCCGGAACTGGGCCGGCTTCGGACTGCTGTTCATCGGCGTGCTCGTCGCCGTCGCCGCCGCGGTCGTGGCCATGTGGGGGTCCGATGCCCTGGCCCTCGTCCTCGCCGTCTTCGCGCTGGTGACGCTGCTCGCCGGCGCGGCGCTCGTGGTGTTCGAGCGACTGCGCAGGCGCGCCCGCACCAGCCCGAGTCCGCAGGAGGCGCCCGCCTGGCAGTCCATCGTCCGACCCGGCGAGTAAGCCGTGAGACGCGAATGAAAGGCGCGTGAGACCTCCACCCCGAAGTATCGACCGCAGCACCCGCAGGTCACACTCGGAGGGATCGTCCATGAAGCGCCGAACATTCCGCGTCACCGGCCGTCTCGCGTCGGCTCGACTCGCGCCGGTGTCGCCCCCGGGCGGGCACGAACCCGGTCGAGCCGAAGGAGACCGATGATGGACGCCACGAGCTCGGATGTGCGACTGCACGTGCACGAGTGGGGCGCGGGTCCGCCGGTCGTGCTCGTGCACGGCGGGATCCTCGGTGGACGCGAGGCTTGGCGCGCGCAGCGGCCGCTGACCAGTCGCTGGACCCTGCTCGCCCCGGATCGCCCCGGCCACGGCGGCACCCCGGCCGCGGGCCGCCAGGATTTCGAGCCGGAGGCGCGGCTGATCGCGGACCAGCTGCTCGACCGGCCGGTACATCTGGTCGGGCTGTCCTACGGCGCGATCGTGTCGATGTACGCCGCCGCTCAGCGGCTCGAGCACGTCCGATCCCTCACCCTCGTAGAGCCGCCGCTGTTCGGCGTCGCGCGCGGCAACCCGGTCGTCGACGCGGTGGCCACCGCGACGCGCGCACTGATCGAGCAGGTGGATCTCCCGCCGGAGGACGCGTTGCCGCGCTTCTTCGAGATCGCCGGAGTGCCTGCCGCCCTCGATGATCCGATACCGCGGGTGCTGCTCGACGGAATGCGGCGGCTGCAAGGCGCGCGACCGCCGGACGAGGCCGCGCCGCCGTGGGATCGCTTGCGCACCGCGGGCTTCCCGATCCTGGTGATTTCCGGTGGGCACAGGAAGTCCAACGAGATCATCTGCGACGCCATCGCCGATCGGACCGGAGCCGAGCGCGCGGTGTGCGCGGGGATGGCGCACCTGGTGCCCGACACGGGCGCGCCCTTCAACGCATTGTTGGAGCACTTCTTCGACCAGGCCGGCACGCCTTAAGGGCTACCGTTCCGGCGTCGCCGCCCTGGCCATTGCTGCCGCGATATAGACCCGGATCGAGTGCTGTCAGCGACCGCGCCGGTGGCCGGGCCGAGACCCGTCGCACCGGGACCGGAGGGGTGTCCCGGTGCGACGGGTCGTCGGATCAGCTCTGGCCGAGCATGCCGCGCATGGTGTCAATCTCGGCCCGCTGGCTGTCGATGATGCTGCGCGCCATGGCCTTCGACTCGGCGTTCGTGCCGTCGGCCAGTTCGGTCTCGGCCATGGCGACCGCGCCGGTGTGGTGCTCGATCATCATGGTCAGCCACTGGCGGTCGAAGTCCGGGCCGGACGCGGCCTGCAGGGCGTTCATCTGATCGGTGCTCATCATCCCCGGCATGGCGTGACCGCCGTGCCCGCCCGCGGCGGGGGCGGGCTTGCCGAAGCTTTGCAGCAGCGTGGTGATCTGGCGCATCTCCGGGGCTTGGGCCTGCTCGACGTTCGCGGCGAGGGTCCGCAACTGGGGGTTCTGACTGTGGCTCGGCACCAGCTTCGCCATCTCGACCGCCTGCGCGTGGTGCGGGTACATCATCTGCAGGAAGGTGAGGTCGGCGTCGTTGAAGTCGGTGCGCGTCGCCTGCGCGCTCGCGGACGCGGACGTGCTGGACGCGCCGTGGTCCATGCCGGGTGTCGCGTCGTCGTCGCTACAGCCCGCGAGGACGAGGGCGGCGGCCGCCGTGCCGACGGTGATGGCCGAGGTGATTCGGGTACGCGTGATGAACATGGTTGTGCTCCTTGGGGAATCGCGCATGACTGGTTTCGGGCAGGGATGAATCCGGCGCCCGTCGCGACGGGCGCCGCGTACCTGTCAGATCCGCAGAATCGCCAATTCGGCCAGGGAGAGCACGGTCCACGGCGGCGAGCGTTCCCGCCGCGGTCGAATGCGACGCAGCCGCGCGGCCTCGCCGCCGGGCCGATCGACGGGCAGCCGATATAGCAGCACCAACCCGAGCAGTAGTGCGGCGGCGGCGAGGACGAACACGCAACCGTGCATTCCACCGTGGGTGCCGCCGCATCCGTCGCCCGCGCATTGCGCCGGGTGATCGGCGACCGGCTGACCAGCCGGCGAAGCCGAACCCTGGGCCCCGACCGTTATCTCCTTCGGGTCGGAGCCCGTGGATACCGCGTGCATCTGCACGAGGCCGGCTTCCGTCCGCGCCGCGGCGTGATCGGCCGTCGTCTCCGCGTGGCCATGAACCGCGAACACCGCCGCGTGCATGGCCACGATCCCGGCGAGCAGCACCAGCACGTAGAGCGACCGGGCGAGCCCGGTCGCGCGCGACGGCAGACGCTGTTCGACCACGCGGCCAGTGTAGTGACGGCGGGCCGCCCTACTGCGAATACCCCCTGGCGGTACGGGTACCTACGGATGGTCGACGTCGATGACCAGCCGCGTCGGATTGCTCAACGTGGTGACGGTGAACCCCGGCCGGTCGCCGTTCACGCCGATGAACGACTGGGTGGTGCCCTCGAACACCATGGTCCGATAGACGCCCGCGATGCCGGGTACGTGCGGGTCCGTGGCGGGATCCGGCCCCGCGTACGGCGTCACCGCGCTGTCGAACGGGTACGCCGAGCCGAGGATCTGCACCTCGAGGATGGAGTTGCCGGCCACATCGATCGGCTTGCCGCTGCCGTCCTGCACGGCCCGATCGACGTACTGCACGATCCAGCCCGGCGTGCCCTTGCCACCGAGGTCGTAGACGATGCGGTCGAACCCGGCTTGACGGCCGAGCCGGATGCCCGTGACGGTCAGGCCCGCGTCGCCGGACGCGGTGCCCCGCTTGGGCGCGGTGTCGCGCGGGGAGCTGGGCGCCTCGGCCAGGGTGCCGGTCGCCGAGGTGGTGGCGGCGGGGGTGCTCGGCGTCGATCCGCCGCCGCCGTTGTCGCCGTCGTCGCAGCCCGCGAGCAGTGCCGTCAAGGCGACGAGCGCCACCACCATCCTGTTACGCATGTGACTGATGGTAAACGGCTATCGAGGCCCGGCGCGGGATTTGCGGGTTTCTCGATGTTTGCCCTCGAGTGGCTCATGCACTGAACCGGCTGCGGCACTGCCTCGTTGCTGTCGATGACCGAACGCGCATCGCGCGTCATCGATCGATCCGGAGGATCCGAATAACGCTGTCGACCAAGTACTTCCAGCGGGCCGCACGGCCATTCGCCGCTGCGTCGGTCATTCTCGCCGGTTTGCTGACTGCGTGCGGAAGCATCGAGGCCGCGAAGCCGGTTCCCGCGTCGACGCCGATCTCCGCGTCGTCGAGCCCGGCCTCGGCTCCGGGAGTCGCGCCGCAGGGCCGGGATCCGGCCGAGACGCGAGGTTGGCTGAGGGTGTACCGCGGCACCGCGCCGACCGGCGCGAACGACGTCCAGCTCGGCATCGCGGACAATATCGCTGTCGGACAGTACGTTACGGCCGCGGACCATGCGCTCTATCGCTTCGACGCCGACACCGCGGAGCCGTCGGCATCGCACTGCGCGGCCGACTGCGCCACGAAATGGCCGCCGCTGATCGTCCGGCGCGACCAAGCCGTGTACACCGCCGAAATCGACCCGAGTCTCGGCGGCTTCGTCGAACGTGCCGATGGCGCATGCCAAGTCACCATCGCGGGTTGGCCGGTCTATCACCTCGCCACGGACCGGAGGGCGGGTGATCTGCTGGGGCAAGGCGTCGGTGGAGTCTGGCACGCGGTGACTCCGACGGGCGGCGAGGCCGGTGTCAACTGAGTTATATCCATTGTGGCAGTGCGCTTTTGGAGCCAAACGTAAGAGACTGCCTGGTTTGCTGGGGTCGATTTGCCAGGCCCGCTGTGAGCCGAGGGCAACGATCTAGCACACTTGATGCGTGGCAGATATCGAGGACGTACTGAGCCGGCTGCGGCGGTATCCGGATGTGGAGGCCCTGAACCTTTACGCCGTGGACGCCGCCGACCGGCTGATCCTCGACGTCGCCGACGAGGCCCTCGCCACCGTGGATAGCGGAAAGGTAGCCATCCTCGGCGACGCGTATGGGGCCCTGACCATCGGCGCGGTGGCCGCGCACGACCTGCGCGACGTCCGCGTCTATCAGGATCTGCTGACCGGCGAACTGGCCCTGGCCAACAACGCCCGCGCGCTCGGCCTCGCCGACCGCTACACCGCGTATCCGCTCGGCCGCGACCTGCTCGCCGACGTCCGCGTGGTGCTGCTGCGCCTGCCGCGGGCGCTGGCCGGGCTGGCCGAGGTCGCCGACGCCATCGCCCGCCACGCCGACCCCGAGGTGGTCGTGTTCGCGGGCGGGCGGGACAAGTATCTGACCAAGTCGATGAACGACGTTCTGGCCCAATCGTTCTCCGAGGTCCGCGCCAGCCGAGGCCGCCAGAAGTCGCGCACCCTGCTGGTCAGTGGGCCGAAACCGGTCGGCGCGCCGCCGTTTCCGGTCCGCGACCGCCTCGACGACCTCGACATCGACGTGGTCGCCCACGGTGCGGCCTTCTCCGGCGCGAAGCTCGACATCGGCACCCGGTTCCTGCTCGAGCACCTGAAGTGGATGAAACCCGATGCGCGCGAGGCGATCGACCTCGGCTGCGGCACCGGGATACTGGCCGTCGTGCTGGCCAAGGCCAGGCCCGCGCTCAAGGTGCTCGGCACCGATCAGTCCGCCGCCGCGGTGGCCTCGGCCAAGGCGACGGTCGCGGCCAACGGGGTCGCGGAGCGGGTGACCGTGCTGCGCGACGACGCGATGTCCTCGGCCGCCGACAACAGCGCGGACCTGGTGCTGTGCAATCCGCCTTTCCACGTCGGGGCGGCCGTGCACACCGGGTCGGCGATCAAGATGTTCAGCGAGACCGGCCGGGTGCTGCGGCCCGGCGGCGAGCTGTGGACGGTATTCAACTCCCACCTCAACTATCGGGGCGTGATCGAGCGCATGGTCGGGCGCACCGAGGTGGTCGGGCGCAACCGCAAGTTCACGGTCACTCGGTCCGTGCGTGGCCTGCGCGACGCGCAACAGCGGTAGAGTCCGAATTGTCCGCGTCGGCAACTCCCTCGGGAACTCGTGCCGCGCAGTGAACGTTGGACCTAGCAGTTGGTTCTCGAGTGCGAACTCGACGGACAGCGGCAACGACCAGAAAGGGACGCAAGTGCGTAGCACAAGCAATCCGGTTTTCCGAAACCTGCCTCGGCAAGAGGGCAGCGGCTACGCCAACTTCGGTTCCGGCGTGACCGGTGCGGGGCAGATGGGTCAGCAGTTCGGTAATCCCTACGGACCGCAGTACCAGCAGCCGCAGCCATACCAGCAGCCCACCGCCACCCGCGCGATGACCATCGACGACGTGGTGACCAAGACCGCCATCACGCTCGGCGTGCTCGCGCTGTCGGCGATCGTGTCCTACGGGCTGACCAACGCGAACACCTCCCTCGCCCCGCTGTTCGTCATCGGCGGCGGCCTGGTCGGCCTGGTGCTCGTGCTGATCGCGACCTTCGCCAACAAGATGGACAACCCGGTCCTCGTGCTGTCGTACGCGGTGTTCGAGGGTCTGTTCGTCGGCGCGCTGTCGTTCATGTTCACCAACATCGAGTTCGGCGGGGTCGGCGGCAGCGCGATGATCGCGCAGGCCGTGCTCGGCACGTTCGGCGTCTTCGCCGGCATGCTGGTGGTCTACAAGACCGGCGCGATCCGCGTCACGCCGCGCTTCACCCGGATGGTCGTCGGCGCCATGATCGGCGTGCTCGTCCTCGTGATCGGCAACCTGATCGCCAGCTTCTTCATCTCCGGCGGCCTCGGCCTGCGCGACGGCGGCCCGCTCGCCATCGTCTTCAGCCTGGTCGTCATCGCGATCGCCGCGTTCAGCTTCCTGCTCGACTTCGACGCCGCCGACCAGCTGATCCGCGCGCAGGCGCCGGAGAAGGCGGCCTGGGGCGTCGCGCTCGGCCTGACCGTCACCCTGGTCTGGCTGTACGTCGAGATCCTGCGGCTGCTGAGCTACTTCAACAACGACTGACGCTGAGGTTTCTAACCCTTAGCTGAAAAACGGGTGGCCGCCGGTGATTCCGGCGGCCACCCGTTTTTTGTTGCTCAGCTCAGCTGAGACGCTCGATGACCATCGCCATGCCCTGGCCGCCGCCGACGCACATGGTCTCCAGACCGAACTGCTTGTCGTGGGTCTGCAGGTTGTTGATGAGCGTGGTGGTGATCCGGGCGCCCGTCATGCCGAACGGGTGGCCGAGCGCGATGGCGCCGCCGGAGACGTTCAGCTTGTCCTCGTCGATCTTCAGCTCGCGCGCCGAGCCGAGCACCTGCACCGCGAACGCCTCGTTGATCTCGACCAGGTCGATATCGTCGATGGACTTGCCCGCCAGCGCGAGCGCGCGCTTGCACGCCTCGATCGGGCCCAGGCCCATGATCTCGGGGGACAGGCCGGAGACGCCGGTGGACACGATGCGCGCCAGCGGGGTCAGGCCGAGCTCCTTGGCCTTGGTGTCGCTCATGATGACCAGCGCCGCCGCGCCGTCGTTGAGCGGACAGCAGTTGCCCGCGGTGACCGTGCCGTCGGGGCGGAACACCGGCTTCAGCTTGCTGACCGCCTCGTAGGTGACGCCCGCGCGCGGGCCGTCGTCCGTGGACACCACGGAGCCGTCGGGCAGCGTGACCGGGCTGATCTCGCGCTCGAAGAAGCCGTTCTTGATGGCCTCCTCGGCCCGGTTCTGCGACCGGACGCCCCAGCGGTCCTGCTCCTCGCGGGTGATGCCGGTGAAGGTCGCGACGTTCTCCGCGGTCTGGCCCATCGCGATGTAGGCGTCGGGGATCAGGCCGTCCTCGCGCGGATCGTGCCAGGTGCCCGCGCCGCCCTCGGCGGTCTTGGCGGTGCGCGCCTGCGCCTCGGCGAAGAGCTCGTTCTGGGTGTTCGGCCAGCTGTCGGCGGAGCCGTTCTTGTAGCGGGACACGGTCTCGACGCCCGCGGAGATGAAGACGTCACCCTCGCCGGCCTTGATCGCGTGGAAGGCCATCCGGGTGGACTGCAGCGAGGACGCGCAGTAGCGGTGCACGGTGGTGCCCGGCACGAAGTCGTAGCCGAGCTGGACCGCGACGATGCGGGCGATGTTGAAGCCCGACTCGCCGCCGGGGGAACCGCAGCCGAGGATCAGGTCATCGATCTGGGCGGGGTCCAGGGCGGGCACCTTGTCGAGCGCCGCGCGGACGATCTGGGTGGTCAGGTCGTCGGGCCGCATGTCGACCAGCGATCCCTTGGCCGCCCGGCCGATGGGGGAGCGGGCGGTCGAGACGATGACAGCCTCAGGCATGAGGACTCCTTTGTCGGAAGGAACGTGCGAACCGCGCTTGTTACTCGCGGGTTCCTATCGAATCTACGTCGCGCCCCCGGGGATGGGAACCGGGGGTCGGCTCGTCCAGCGCCTCGAGCAGGACCGGAAGTAGTTGCGCCGCCGCGAGTTCATAGCCCGCGGCCGACGGGTGAAAACCGTCGGCGGAGAACAGCAGTTCGGGCCGGGCCCGGAACTCCGGCGCGAGCAGGTAGCCCATCGGCACCGGGCGTCCGCCCGCGGCGGCGGTGGCCACCGTCTGCGCCTTGGCCAGCCGCACGCTCCAGTTGTGCACCACCGTGCGCAGCGGCTGCGGAATCGCCGTCACCGTACCGAGATTGGGGCAGGTGCCGACCACGACCACGCTGTCGGCCCGGTGCAGGCGGGCCACCGCGGCGGCGAGCCTGCGGGCGGAGGCGCGCACCGAGTGCTTCTTGGTGATGTCGTTGGCGCCGATGAGGATGACCGCGGCGTCCGGCGGCGGGCCCGCGACGAACATCGCGTCGACCTGACCGGACAGCCCCTTCGAGGTCGCGCCGGAGATAGCCTTGGTGCTCAAGCGAATTCGCCGGTCGGTGGCGAGGGCGAGGCCGCGGGCCAGGCGCACGCCGGGCACCTCGTCGGCGACCAGGCAGCCGACGCCGGCCGCGGTGGAGTCACCGAAGATCATCAGGTGCAGATCCGCCTGCTTGCCCGCGCGCCACGGCTCCGGGCTCAGGCAGCCCGCCGTGTAGATGCCGTCCGCCTCAGGCGGTTTCGAGGTATCGCGGCCGATCACGCCGCGCGCCGCGCCGGCCTGCGCCATCAACAGCCGCGAAGTCACCCACCACGCGGTGCCCGCCCCGGATCCGGCCAAAACTGTCGCGGCACCGGTCATCGCGGCCGTCCGCCAGCCGATGCGTGGTGCGCTCACACAAGAAAATGTACCGACTTCACGCAGGCGGGGCAGCGGGAGCGGGCACGTCGAACGCGCCGTGCGCGGGGATGCTCGCGTGGTCGGTGGTGACGGTGACCTCGACGTGGCCGGGGCCGGTGTCCTGGAACAGGGCGTACTGGATGCTGCCGTAGAGGCCGGTCACGATGGTGTCGTCGTAGCTGCCCACCGTGCCGGTGGTGGTGTTGCGCCAGGCCACGGTGGTGTGGACCTCGCAGAGGGGAGCGAAGGGGTAGTCGCCGGGGCCGACGCCGCCGACGGGCAGCGCGCGCATATTGATGATGGCCCGGCCCGGCCATGCCGGGTTGACGTCGGCCCAGGTACGGATGGTCGTCCAGCACAGGCCGCCGTAGGCGAGCGTCGGGACCTGCGGGAACTCGACGGTGACCGCGTTCGCCTGCGCGCCTGGTCCGACCAGCGCGGCCACCGCCGCTCCGGCCAGAACAACGCCGGCTCGGGCGATGTTCGGCTGCTTCATGGTTCGGATCCTAAAGGGGGGTTTGCTGGATTCCCGGTTTGTCGCCGCTGACGGGTTTGTGCGTGGCGTGCGCGAACTCACACGGAGTCCATCTGGAACTATGGGGCGCATGCGCATCGCCGACCATGTCGTGGACCTCATCGGCAATACGCCGCTGGTCCGGTTGAACTCTGTTGTGGGACCGAACGCCGGACTGGTGGCGGCCAAGATCGAATATTTGAACCCGGGCGGTAGCTCCAAGGACCGGATCGCGGTGAAGATGGTCGACGCCGCCGAGAAGTCCGGGCAGCTACGGCCCGGCGGGACCATCGTCGAGCCCACCTCGGGCAACACCGGCGTCGGCCTCGCCCTGGTCGCCCAGCAGCGCGGCTACCGCTGCGTCTTCGTCTGCCCGGACAAGGTCAGCGAGGACAAGCGCAACGTGCTGCGCGCCTACGGCGCCGAGGTGGTCGTGTGCCCGACCGCGGTCGCGCCGGAGGACCCGGCCAGCTACTACAGTGTGTCCAACCGCCTGGTCGGCGAGATCGACGGCGCGTGGAAGCCGGACCAGTACTCCAATCCCGGCGGCCCGGACAGCCACTACGAGACCACCGGCCCGGAGATCTGGCGCGACACCGAGGGCAAGGTCACCCACTTCATTGCCGGTGTCGGCACCGGCGGCACCATCACCGGCGTCGGCCGTTACCTCAAGGAGGTGTCCGGCGGCAAGGTCAAGATCATTGGCGCTGACCCCGAGGGCTCGGTGTACTCCGGCGGCACCGGGCGGCCGTATCTGGTCGAGGGCGTCGGCGAGGACTTCTGGCCCTCCGCCTACGACCCGGCCGTCCCGGACGAGATCATCGCGGTCTCCGACGCCGACTCCTTCGACATGACCCGCCGCCTGGCCCGCGAGGAGGGCCTGCTGGTCGGCGGCTCGTGCGGCATGGCGGTGGTCGCCGCGATCGAGGTCGCCAAGCGCGACCCCGACGCGGTCGTCGTCGTGCTGCTGCCGGACGGCGGGCGCGGCTACCTGTCGAAGATCTTCAACGATCAGTGGATGAGCTCCTACGGCTTCCTGCGCGAGCGCCTCGACGGCAGCACGGTCGAGCCGTTGGTCGGCGACGTGCTGCGCGGCAAGTCCGGCGAGCTGCCCGACCTGGTGCACACCCATCCGTCGGAGACCCTGCGCGACGCCATCGAGATCCTGCGCGAGTACGGCGTTTCGCAGATGCCCGTGGTCGGCGCGGAGCCCCCGGTGATGGCGGGCGAGGTCGCGGGCAGCGTCTCCGAGCGCGACCTGCTCTCGGCGGTGTTCGAAGGCCGTGCGCACCTGACGGACTCGGTCGGCAAGCACATGAGTCCGTCGTTCCCGCTGATCGGCGCGGGCGAGCCGATCTCCGCCGCGACCAAGGCGCTCTCGGACACCGACGCGCTGATGGTGGTCGAGGAGGGCAAGCCTGTCGGCGTGATCACCCGGCACGATCTGCTCGGGTTCCTGAGCGTGGGGACGTTGGGGCACTGAGGTTTTCGCACACTCTCTGATTCCCGCACCGAAAAGCGCATGCGAATCTCGGTGCGGGAAATCAAGGGGTGTGTTCGAGGCGTGCGCGCAGGGCGAGCGCGTCGCGCGGGGCCATGACCTTCGCGTCGTTGTCGAAGTAGCAGTACACGTCGTGGTCGGTGGACCATCCGCGAATCTTGGCCGCCCACATGTCCAGTCCCTCGTCGGTGTAGCCGCTGACGTACAGCTCCTCGTGGCCGTGCAGGCGGATGTAGACGAAATCCGCGGTGACCTCTTCGAGCAACGGGAATTTGCCTGCGGTGTCCGCGACGACGAGGGCGATCTCGTGTTTGGTGAGCAGATCGGTGAATTCGGGTGTGACGAAGCTCGGGTGGCGGATCTCCAGCGCGTGCCGCAGCGGCCGCACGGCGTCGGTGCTCGTATAGGACGGATCCACGCGGTGATCGTGCCGTTTCGCGACGTCGGCGGCGGCCTCGGTGTCGCGGGGCAGGCGGGTGAAGAAGTCGTCGAGCAGGTCCGGGTCGAACTGGAAGTTGGGCGGCAGCTGCCACAGGACGGGGCCGAGCTTGGGGCCGAGGGCGAGCAGGCCCGAGGCGAGGAAGTTCGCGAGCAACTCGTCGCCGTCGCGCAGCCGCTTCATGTGCGTGATGAATCTGCTGCCCTTCACCGCGAACACGAAGTCGTCCGGTGTCTGGCTCGCCCAGTTCTGATAGCTCGACGGGCGCTGCAACGAGTAGAACGAGCCGTTGATCTCGACGCTGTTGAGCTGCCGGGACAGGTACTCGAGCTCGCGCTTCTGCGTCACGCCCTTGGGATAGAAGACCCCGCGCCATGGCGGATACACCCATCCCGATGTGCCGATCCGGATCTCGCCCATCACTCCATCGTGGCAGTCGCTAAGCGGATTCGCCCCCGGCCACGCGATCTCGCCACAGCGTCGAGATCCGCCCGACGACCCACGCGACCAGCAGCGCCGCGAGGAACGACAGCAGCGACGCGCTCATCCACGCCTGCTTGGTGAAGTGCAGCTGCTCCTGCACGTCCACCCAGAAGTCGGTCCACACCCCCGCGTCGCCCGGATTGATGAGCTGATACAGCGAGAGCCCGGCCAGCCACGCCAGGATCATTCCCCAGCGCGGCGGCGCGTCGTCGGCGGTGTTCCACTCGCCCCTGGCACGCAGGAAGAAGTCGGCGACGAGCACGCCGAGCAGCGGCACGAACACCGAACCGATCAGGCCGAGGAAGCCGAAGTAGTTCGCCATGTTCAGCCGCAGCGCCAGCAGCGTGATCAGCAGGCCGAGGCCGATCGAGAGAACCCGCCGGTCCAGGCGCGGCGCGAGATTCTGGATCGAGACGGCCGTGGAGTACACATTGGCGAAGGACTGATCGGCCTCGCGCAGCACGAACACGAAGAAGAACAGCCCGCCGAGACTGACCTGGAGAAACGGCGAGTACTGGCCGTCGCCGGTCGCGCGGGCCAACGCGAACAGGCCGAGCGTGTAGGCCACGATCTGGGTGAGCGCGTAGGCCCCGCTCGCCGCGCCGAACGCCGTGCCGGTGCGACGCGAATGGCGGGTGTAGTCGGCGGCGACCGGCACCCAGGAGATGGACACCGCGAGCGCCGCGTCGGTGGCGATCCAGAAGAGGTTCCAGTCCGCGCCGAACGGCCCGCCGCCGTGCGGGCCGGGGTTGGCCGACAGATCCGGCAGGCCGGTGCGGAAGAACTGGATGTAGAACCAGATCAGCGCGAGCACAACGCCGGCCGTGACGAAGCGGCGCAGCATCCGCACCGAGCCGAGCGGCCAGATCGTCAGGGCGGTGGTGAGCACCCCGGCGGCCACCACGTACAGCCAGTGCGGGCCGCCGCCGAACAGCTCGTCGGCCGCGTCGCCGATCACGATCAGTTCGAAGGTGCCCCAGCCGATCAGCTGCGCGATATTCAAAACCGTTGGCAGATAACTGAGTTTCGCGCCGAACAGGCCGCGCAGCAGGACCATCGCCGGCTTGCCCGTCTTGGCTCCGGGGATGGCGGCGAGGCCGAGCATCAGCCCGCCGACGACCGTCCCGACGATCATCGCGAGAATGCCCGCGGCGATGGAGATCTGCGGCGCGCCGTCGGAGTTCGGCGCGAGCACGGTGTACGCGCCGGAGAAGGCGATGAGGCTGACGCCCAGATTCGCCCAGAACGCGCTCTGGTCCCAGAAGGAGAGCACCTTCGGGGCGGGCTCGTCGAGGGTGAAGGGGGCCTCGTGCCGTTCGGAATTGTGCAGGGTCGAGGAGGACATGCCCGAAACGCTCTTCCTACGCCGGCATTACCCGGACAGGTTCAGGCGGTCGGCGAAGCGTGGGGTCCGCCCTCTCAGCCCGGCCTTGCCCGAGCTCCCGCGGTGGGGGTGGTTCGGGCGAATAGTACCCGTCCGACCCTGCGATCCGCACGGCCTCGGTGCTCGAACAATCATGAGCTGCAAGTTCGCTCGTTTTTGCTACCGTTGAGATGGATTAGCTTTCGAGGGCTCGTGCGACTTAGGAAATGTCCGCTCTGAACAGGTAATTGCGTCGCTGCGGCCGGGATCACACCGTCCGTCGACCGCGATAACGGTGCCTTTACTGATTGTTCATTAGCTGCGGCAAGGATTACTAGGCATGACGCGCAGGCAAGTGATCGAGTGGATGGCTTTGCTGGCGTCGGTGCTCGCGGGGGCGGCGTTGCTGGACCAGGTGAGTTTTCCCGCGCCGCAGATGATTCTCGCGATCGTCGTCGGTGGCGCGCTCGCGTTGGCCGGGAAATTGCCAGCGCCCCTGCCCCGGCAGGTGTCCTGCGGTGTGCAGTCCATGCTCGGCGTGCTGATGGGCAGTTATCTGGAGGTCTCGCTGCTGTCCGGCATCGGCCTGGCGCTGGTGCCGGTGCTCGCGATCACCGTGGCCACGCTGCTGGTCAGCCTGCTGGTCGCGGTGGTGTTCGCCCGGCTCGCCGGCGTGGAGCTGCCGACCGCGACGCTCGGCCTGCTCGCGGGCGGCTCCGCGGCGGTGGTCGCGGTGGCCGACGAGATGGACGCCGATCCGCGCCGGGTGGCGTTCATGCAGTATCTGCGGGTCGGGTTGATCGCGGTGAGCGCGCCCGCCCTCGGCGCGCTGCTGAGCGACGGCGGCGACGCCCTCGGCGCCGAGCGCGCGGTGCTCGGCGCGTCGGTCACCAACCCCGATCTGCCGTTCTGGATGATCGTCGGCCGCGGCGACCAGGTCGCCGGGCTGTCCATCGCGGTGATGCTGTGCGTGCTCGGCACCAAAGCGGGCAGCCGCCTGGGATTGCCGAGTCCCGCACTGATCGGCCCGATGCTGATGACCGCGCTGCTCACCGCCGTCGGCGTCAGCCACGGATACGCGCCGACCAACCTGTTCAAGGACCTGCTGTTCGTGCTCATCGGCTTCGAGGTCGGCACCCGGTTCACCAAGACCGTGGTCCGCGAGATGGCGCGGATGATCCCCGGCATGACGGTCACCATCGTCGTGCTCTCGGCCATCGTCGCGGGCCTCGCCTTCGCGGTCGCCGCCTTCGTCGACCTCGAGCTGTCCGATATCTACCTGGCCACCACGCCCGGCGGCATCAACGCCGTGCTGGCGACCGCCGAATCGATGGACGCCAACCTCCCGTTGATCACCTGCGTGCAGAGTGTGCGCCTGCTGCTGATGGTGGTGATGCTGCCGGTGCTGGCCAAGGCGATGCGGTGGTTCGCTGCGCGGCGACCCGTCCTGCCGGAGCCCGAGCCTGCGCTCTGAACTCCGGTGAGCGACTACGTCTTTCGTACCGCGCCGAGGATCAGGTCCGTCCATTCGTCGGCCAGTGCGGCGAGCCGATACCACGCCGCGTGCACCCGGACGTCGGAAACGTCCTCCGCGGTGTGCAGCAGATGGCTGGCGTGCGCGTGCGCCGCGGCCATGCGATCGACGGTGGCGCCGAGCGAGCCGGCGCGCAGATGATCGGTGCCGCTGCGACGAGGGAGCTGGGTGCGCACCCAGGCATCGATGGCGGCCACCAATTCGGCTCGGCGGCAATCTATTCCGGCGGCCGCGAGCGGATTCCCGTGGCGCTGCCGGTGCAGGGTGGCCAGCGCGCGGGCCCAGTCGGTCAGCGGGTGCCCGGAGCTCGGATCGTCTGCGCGGCAACCGAAGGCCGCGACCAGTTCCCGTTGATCCGGCAGTGACCCCGCCGCCGCACGATCACGCACGAACATCGCGGGCTCCCAGCGGTCGATGGGTCGCCTCGCGGCGGTGGCCGGGCCACCGATAGACGCGGTCGGCTGACAAGGTTTTCATCGTGCACCTCCGGGTGACGTCAGCGGGAGGCATTGCCCTGATGCCGAATCCGAGATAAGAGTGCGCCGCTTTCCTTGGCGTGTCGGTGACAAGCAGATGGCACCGCGATGACATGTCGTAACAATCTTCTCCGCATCGTGCGCGGGTGGATTGTGAGGTAGACCGACCAGTCCGGAGGTCCCTGAAACGTCGTTACGGCCTCGCCCCACGAATCGATCAATGGCCGCATCGAAAGCTGCAATGTGGCAAATTATCTGCAAACGCAAGGTTCGAGTTATGCGACAGGGGTATAACCGGCTTTGAAGAAGCCTCGGCAAACCGCCATGGCGTAATCGGATAGCGAAGGGATGGGCATGTACACCTCCAGTTTGGCTATCGATTTCCAGAAGGGGTTCTCGGACGCGTGGAGTTCGGTGGCCACGTTCGTGCCCAAGCTGGCCGGATTCATCGTCATCTTGCTCATCGGCTGGATCGTCGCGAAGGTCATCTCGACGATCGTGGACAAGGTGCTCGACCGCCTCGGCTTCGACCGCCTGGTCGAGCGCGGCGGCCTCAAGCAGATGATGTCGCGCAGCCGCTACGACGCCTCGGATCTCCTGGCGAAGCTTGCCTACTACGCCATCCTGCTGATCGCGCTGCAACTCGGCTTCGGGGTCTTCGGGCCGAACCCGGTGAGCGACCTGCTCGACGGCATCGTCTCGTGGCTGCCCAAGGCCGCGGTCGCGATCATCATCGTGGTGATCGCGGGCGCGATCGCGTCCGCGGTGCGTGACCTGGTCGGCAACATGCTCGGCGGCCTGTCCTACGGGGCGATGATCGGCCGCATCGCCGCGGTGTTCATCTGGGGCGTCGGCATCGTCGCCGCGCTGAACCAGATCGGCGTGGCCATGTCGGTCACCATGCCGATCCTGATCACCGTGCTCGCCACCATCGGCGGCATCCTGGTGGTCGGCGTCGGCGGCGGCATGGTCCGCCCGATGCAGCAGCGCTGGGAGAACTGGCTGAGCGGGCTCGAGGAAGAGATGCCCGCGGTCAAGGGTCACGCGGAGGCGTACTCGCGCGGCCGCGAGGACGCCTCGCGCGAGCAGCTGTGGATGGACCAGCAGGCCACGCGTGGCCAGCAGCAGTGGGATCAGGGCGCGATGCAAGGCGGTGGCGCCGCGTACGAGCAGTCGGGTGAGTACATGGGTTACCGCGATCCGGGCGAGCGTCGCTGACGCCCCTCGCACGACGAACGCGTCCGCCGTCGGCTCGAGCCGACGGCGGACGCGTTGTGTGGACGGCCGAATGTCGTTGCTGCCCAGCGGGACCGCCTCAGGCGAACCGGCGCGACGAGTGCAGGCACACGCTCGCCAGGCGCAGCTGCACCCAGTCCGCGTTCGCCCAGCTGTCGAGGTCGCTCGGCGCCGCGCTGACCGTCCCGTGCCCGGCCGCGGCCTCGCGCACGTGATCGAGGAGCCCGCGCGCGTAGCCGGCGAGCAGCACGCTCACCGGAACCCGCGCGGAGCCCTCGACGCCGAGCTCGAGGATGTCGCGCACGGCCGCCGCGTGCTGGTCGAGCGCCGCGGACAGCGCGGGCAGCTCCGCCGCGGCGGCGAGCGCCGGTCCCCCGTGCGTCTTGTGCAGGCGGTTCAATATCTTGCGCGCCGACACTTCGAGCAACGCGGGGCCGAACAGAAACATGGATCCCATGCTAGCAATCGGCGAGTCTTTATAGAACTGTGACGTTTCACCCAGTCCGGATTGCCGGAAAAGTGAAGACCAGCAATTTCACCGCATCGAATAATGTTGCGGCAGAACTGGTTTACGACACCGTCAAATAAATGCGACCGTCCGGTACCGGCGGCCCGGCGAGACCGACCCGCCGACTAGCTCACCGGAAGGCGTTCGCGTCGGTGAGCGCGCGACCGAGCACCAGCTGATGCACCTCCGCCGTGCCCTCGTAAGTGAGCACCGACTCCAGGTTGTTCGCGTGCCGCAACACCGGGTAGTCCAGCGTGATGCCGTTGGCGCCGAGAATCGTGCGGCACTCGCGGGCGATCGCGATGGCCTCCCTGCTGCTGTTCAGCTTCCCCGCGCTCACCTGTTCGGGGGTCACCTCGCCACGATCCTTCAGCCGGCCCAGGTGCAGCGCGAGCAGCTGACCCTTGCCGAGCTCGAGGGCCATGTCCGCCAGCTTCGCCTGGGTGAGCTGGTAGGCGGCCAGCGGCTTGTCGAACACCTCGCGGGTGCGCGCGTACTCGATGGTCGCGGCCAGACAGTCCCTGGCCGCGCCGAGCGCGCCGAAGACGATCCCGAACCGCGCCTCGCTCAGGCAGCCCAGCGGCGCGGCGAGCCCGCGCGACTCGGGCAGCACGGCGTCGGCGGGCAGTCGCACATCGTCGAAGTCCAGCTCGGCCGTCACCGAGGCGCGCAGCGACAACTTGCGGTGCATCTCGCGGGCGCTGAAGCCCGGCGTCCCGGCGGGGACCAGGAAGCCGCGGATCACCTGCCTGCCCTCGTCCTCGGTCTGCGCCCACACCACCGCGACGTCGGCCACCGAGCCGTTGGTGATCCACATCTTCGAGCCGTTGAGCACCCAGTCGGCGCCGTCGCGTTTGGCCCTGGTCCGCATGCCGGCGGGGTTGGAGCCGAAGTCGGGTTCGGTGAGCCCGAAGCAGCCGATCGCGCGGCCCGCCGCCATCTCCGGCAGCCACTGCTGCTTCTGCTCCTCCGAGCCGTACTTGTGGATCGCGGTCATCGCCAGCGATCCCTGCACCGACACCATGCTGCGCACGCCGGAGTCGACGGCCTCGAGTTCCTGGCAGGCCAGGCCGTACATCGTCGCCGACATGCCCGCGCAGCCGTAGCCGTCGAGGTGCATGCCGAGCAGTCCCAGCTCGCCCAGCTGCGGCGCGAGTTCGCGGGCGGGGAAGGTGCCCTCCTCGAACCAGTCCGCGATGTGCGGTCGCAGGCGTTGATTCGCGAAGGTCGCGACGGTATCGCGGATCTCGCGCTCGTCGTCGGACAGCAGGGAGTCGATCGCGAACAGTTCTTCCACAGTCACCATGGGGCTCAGCCTAATTGGCCCGGCCGGAGGTGAGATCGAACTCACTACCCTTCGCCTCCGCAAATATTTCGGCACAACCGCGCTAGCTGTGGAATTAGAACGGCAACTCGCCGAGAACATGTGTGATCTATCCGACTGGTCCCCCTTCGTGGGTGGCCATCCGGACGATCCCGGTCGGGAGCGAGACCGCTTTACGAGCCGGTAGGCCGACCAGGGGGTTGCCGGTCGGTCGCTCCTGATTAGGCTGCTAGGTATGAGTGAGCTGGGGTTCTCCACACGGGCCGTGCACGCCGGATTCGATCCCGATCCGCAGACCGGCGCCGTGAACGTGCCCATCTACGCGAGTTCGACGTTCGCCCAGGACGGGGTCGGCGGCCTACGCGGCGGCTTCGAGTACGCCCGCACCGGCAATCCGACCAGGTCCGCGCTCGAGGCGAACCTCGCCGCGCTCGAATCCGGCGCCTACGGCCGCGCGTTCGCCTCCGGCATGGCCGCCACCGACTGTGCCCTGCGCGCCACGCTGCGCCCCGGTGACCACATCGTCATCCCCGACGACGCCTACGGCGGCACCTTCCGCCTCATCGACAAGGTGTTCAGCCAGTGGGGCATCGAGCACTCGCCGGCGCACGTGTTCGACGTCGACGAGATGCGCGCGGCGATCCGGCCCAACACCAAGCTGGTGTGGGTCGAGACCCCGACCAATCCGCTGCTGAGCATCGGCGACATCCCGGCGCTCGCCGACGTCGCGCACAGCGCGGGCGCGAAGCTGGTGGTGGACAACACCTTCGCCACCCCGTACCTGCAGCAGCCGCTGCTGCTCGGCGCCGACATCGTCACGCACTCCACCACCAAGTACCTCGGCGGGCACTCCGACGTGGTCGGCGGCGCGCTGATCACCAACGACCCCGACCTCGACGCGGCGTTCGCCTTCCTGCAGAACGGCGCGGGCGCGGTGCCCGGTCCGTTCGACGCGTTCCTCACCATGCGCGGCACCAAGACTCTGGCCGTGCGGATGGATCGGCACTGCGACAACGCCGAGACCCTGGCCGAGTTCCTGACCCGGCATCCGGCCATCTCCCAGGTGATCTACCCCGGCCTGCCGGAGCATCCGGGCCACGCCGTGGCCGACAAGCAGATGCGCCGTTTCGGCGGCATGATCTCGGTGCGCCTGCACGGCGGTCCGGACGCGGCCCGCGACTTCTGCTCGCGCACCAAGGTATTCACCCTCGCCGAGTCGCTCGGCGGGGTGGAGTCGCTGATCGAGCATCCGGCCGCGATGACGCACGCGTCCACCGCGGGCTCGCTGCTCGAGGTGCCCGCGGACCTGGTGCGGCTGTCGGTCGGCATCGAGGACGCCGCCGACCTGCTCGCCGATATCGAGCAGGCGCTCGGCGGATAGGAGCCCGCAGACATGACCGAACGGCCGCACCTCGGATTCGGGTGCGGCCGTTCGTGTCTCAGGGCAGGTCGGCCGGGGCGCGGCTGCGCGCCACCGCGGCCGGGAACGTCAGCTGTGGTACGGCTCCGCGCTGACCAGGGTGACCTTCATGGTCTTGCCGTTGGGCAGCGTGTACTCGCGCGTGTCGCCGACCTTGGCGTCGATGAGCGCGCCGCCCAGCGGCGACGCGGGGGAGTAGGTCTCCAGCTTGGAGTCGTTCAGTCCCTCTTCGCGGGTGGCGATGAGGAAGGTCTCGGTGTCCGACTCGTCGCCGTCGTAGTAGACCTTGACGACCGAGCCGGGGAGCGCGACGCCGGACTTGGTCGGCGCGACGCCCACTTTCGCGTTGTTCAGCAGCTCCTGCAGCTGGCGAATGCGCGCCTCCTGCTGGCCCTGCTCCTCGCGCGCGGCGTGGTATCCGCCGTTCTCCTTGAGGTCACCCTCTTCGCGGCGTTCGTTGATCTCGGCAGCGATCACGGGACGATTGGCAATGAGCGCATCGAGTTCGCCCTTGAGCCTGTCGTGCGACTCCGGGGTCAGCCAAGTCACTTGCGTCTCAGTCATCTCGATCACTCCCTAGTAGTTGTTCCCGGCAGGCCGGGATTCCCTGATAACTGCCGCAGTACCCACCCGTGGAGGCGGGCACGCACCAGTCGACGGCTAGAGCGATCCTGGGAAGTTCAACGAACCCCGACAGACCCTGGTTCCGGGCAAAGCTCGTGATCCGGAACAGATAGCGCTGGCCGCCAATGCAGCAAACACGGCTCCGAACCCCGGAACCGTGTATCAGGCCATTTTAGCATGAATCACAAACGTGCAGGTCGGAGTTAATTTCGAGGACAACTGCTGCGGCAAAAAGGTCAAATCACCCTGCTCGAAGATAGCTGGGCACGTCGGAGCTGCAGCCGTAGATGCTGCTGGAGGCGGGCCGCGCGGACGCCTTGACGGTGGTCGTCTGCTCGATCGTGCCGCTGGTAGACGGCTCGATCAGCACCTCGCGGCGGCCGACCTCGACGCTGTCGCGGGCCATCGCGCGCACGAAGCACACCACGGGCCGTGCGGGGTCTTTGCGGGTGACCTTGATCCGGACCGTCACCGTCGCGTCGTCATCGATGGTGTAGCCGAGCTGCTCGGCCTCGATGTCCTTCGGCCCGTACTTCTGGTAGCCGATGAAGGCGACGCCGGCCCCGAGCAGCACCACGACCACGCCGAGGACCAGCGGCAGCCAGCGGCGGCGAACGGGCGGCTTGGTTCCGTACCGGTCGGTTGGCCTGTGGTGGGTCGCCGGAGCCGAGGCGTCGCTTCGATCGGTCACAAGGTCGCTCCCGGGGGGTACGTCGGAACAAAAGTCGGTCGAATGGAACTATAGGGAACGAAGACCAGACACCCGCGAGCGAGAGCGATGGTGAACGAGACGTGAGTGGCCTTCGCCTCATGGCGGTGCATGCCCACCCCGACGATGAATCCAGCAAGGGTGCCGCGACGACCGCCCGGTACGCCGACGAGGGACACGACGTCCTCATCGTGACGCTGACCGGCGGGGAACGCGGCAGCATCCTGAACCCCGCGATGGATACCCCCGGCGTCCTCGACCGGATCGAGGAGATCCGCCGCGAGGAGATGGCCGCCGCGGCGCGCGCGCTCGGCGTGCGTCAGCACTGGCTCGGTTTCGTCGATTCCGGTCTGCCGGAGGGTGATCCGCTGCCGCCGCTGCCCGAGGGCAGTTTCGCGACGGTTCCGCTGGAGGAGGCCACCGAGGCGCTCGTGCGGGTGGTGCGCGAGTTCAAGCCGCACGTGATGACGACCTACGACGAGCTCGGCGGCTACCCGCACCCGGATCACATCCGCTGCCACGAGGTCTCGGTCGCCGCGTTCGAGGCGGCGGGCGACCCGGAGCGGTTCCCCGACGCGGGGGAGCCGTGGACCCCGCTGAAGCTGTACTACGACCACGGCTTCACCGCGCGGCGCATGGAGGTCTTCGCCGAGGAGTACGAGCGGATGGGCGAGCCGTTCCCGCTGCAGGAGTGGCTGGACCGGATGCGCAAGTACGTCCCCGAGCGCGGCGACGTGTTCTCCAGGGTCACCACGCAGATCGACTGCGCCAAGTACTTCCCGCAGCGTGACGACGCTCTGCGCGCGCACGCCACCCAGATCGATCCGAACGGCGCGTTCTTCGCCATCCCGCTCGAGTTGCAGCAGCGGCTCTGGCCGACCGAGGAGTTCGAGCTGGCCAGGTCCAGGGTCGAGACGGTGCTGCCGGAGACCGATCTGTTCGCCGGTATCGAGGACGAGTACCGGTGATGCTGGTCCTGCTCGCCCAGACACCCGGTACCCCGACGGGGCCGGAGTTCGGCAAGGCCTCACCGCTCGGCCTGGTCATCATCCTGATCCTGCTGGCGGGCACGGTGCTGCTGGTCCGGTCGATGAACAAACACCTCAAGAAGCTGCCCGCGACCTTCGAGCCGGATCACCCGGAGCCGGACCAGGAGGCCGACGAGGGGACCGAGCGCGGCATCACGACCAGGCCCGAGGAGGCCGAGACGGACCGCGGGCCCGACAAGACCTGACGTTCGCTGAGCTGTTGCCTGTTACCTTTTCGCGCGCTGTTCCGTCAATGCGGTAGTCGCGGCACGATCCGGAGAGAATCGCCCGAGCATTCGGCGATGGATTTGCTGCTCCGCGTCTGCTTTCGATCACGAACAGCTGCGAGAGTGAGGAATTGGCAATGGCATTCGAGGAACTGCGCGCCGCGCTGCCCGGCCGGGTACAGCTACCGGGGGACGCCGGGTTCGACGAGGCGATCCGGCCGTGGTCGCTGGCGGTGCACCAGCCGGTGGCCGCGGTGGCGCACGCCGAGGACGCCGGTGATGTCGCGGCCGTCGTCGCCTTCGCCGCGAAATCGGGTGTGCAGGTGGTCACGCAACCCACCGGGCACAGCGCCGCAGGCGGCGTCGAGGAGGCGATCCTGCTGCGCACCGGGCGGCTCGACGGCGTGTCGATCGACGCCGAACGCCGGGTCGCCAGGGTGGGCGCCGGCGCGAACTGGGGCCAGGTGCAGGCCGCGGCGGGCGCGCACGGGCTGACCGGTTTGGCGGGCAGCAATCCGGTGGTCGGCGTGACCGGCTACACCCTCGGCGGCGGCCTCAGCTGGTTCAGCCGCAAGTACGGCTGGGCTTCGGATGCTGTGCGCGCCTTCGAGATCGTGGACGCGACCGGTGCCGAGGCCGTGGTCACCGCGTCGAGCGACCCCGAGCTGTTCTGGGCGTTGCGCGGCGGCGGTGGCGATTTCGCCGTCGTGACGGCGATGGAGTTCGAACTGTTCCCCGCGCCCGCCGTGTACGGCGGCCGAATGATGTGGCCCGGCACCAGGACTCGGGCGGTGTTCGAGGCGTTCCAGGAGATCACCGCGTCGGCGCCCGCGGAGTTGACGGTGTGGTTCCACCGGTTCCAGTTCCCCGACGCGCCGCCGATGGTCGCGCTGGACGCCGCGTACCTCGGCGACGCCGAGGCGGGGCGGGAACTGCTGGCGGGGTGGGACGCGATCGAGGGTGCGATGGTGGACAAGCGGGGTGCGCTCTCGGCGGGCAGTCTCGGCGACATCACCGCCGAGCCGACCGATCCGAGTCCAGCGCTCTCGCGGGGTGAGCTGCTGAGCGATCTCGGTGACGCGGTGGTGAAAACCCTTGTGGACGAGCCGGTCTCGCCGCTGGTGAACATTCAGATCCGGCATCTCGGCGGCGCGCTGACCGAAGCCGGCGCCGAGGCGGGCGCGCGCGGTTCGGTCGACGAGCCGTATCTGATGTATGCCATCGGTCTCGGGCTGCCGCACCTCGCCGACGCGGTCAAGGCGCGCAATGTGGAGATCGTCGACGCGATCGGCGGGCATGTCGGCGGGCTGAAGCCGTACACGTTCCTGTCGCCGGGGGAGTCCGCGTCGGCGGCCTTCGACGAGGCGACGTTGGCTCGGCTGCGTGACATCAAGCGGTCGCGCGACCCGAAGTCGGTGATCCGCGCGAACTACCCCGTTCTCGGGTAAGGCTCAGTTTTCCTGGGACCCAACAGATCCCATCGATTGCCCGCGATATCGCGGAAGACCGCGACCTGTCCGTAGGGCTCTTGTCTCGGCTCGGTGAGAAATTCGACGCCGCGCGCCACCATCCGGTGGAACGCGGCGTCGAAATCGTCTACGTGCAGGAAGAATCCGACTCGCCCTGCCGTCTGGTTGCCGACCACGTCGGTCTGTGCCGGGCCGTCCGCCCGGGCCAGTAGTAGACCCGTCTGGGCGCCGGGCGGACGAACGACGACCCATCGCTTGGGGCGCCCGTCGTTGGTCCGCGCGGGGGAGTCTTCGATCAGGTCGAAGCCGAGGGTCTCGGTGAAGAACGCGATCGCGGCGTCGTAATCCTGGACGACGAGGGTGCACAGATCGATTCGCATAGTCATGTCATGGTAAGCGAGTTCGAAATTCGGGAGAATTGACAGGTTTGAACAGCATCCGATCTGGATAGGGAAATCGCCGCTCGATCGGAAATGATTGTCGACTCCACGCCACCCGCATAGGGTGCACTACGGTCACAACCACGCCAGCGCAACGGTTTTCGAACGTTCCTCGGCTGCCATTGCATGCGCACCGGGCGCATTGCACACTGTAGCGAGATGTATTCGGCCCGCACCGGCGCTTAATCCGACGGCCACCGAGAAGCACACCGCTGGCAACCTTATTCGCCGCGATCAGCTTTCGCAACGGCCTCCGAATGTCGCCCGCCTGTGTTACCAATTCAGCCAGACCGCTCGACCGAAGGAAGCTCATGGACAACGTGATCGGACAGATCGACCGTGCTCTCGATGCGACGAGCGTCATCGTCGCCGCCTTGGACGAGGGCTCCATGGCAGCGCCGACGCCGTGCCGCGAGTGGGATGTGCGCACCGTGCTGAACCACATGGTCGGCGGCATGCACATCTACGCGGCCGCGCTGAGCGGCACGGATTCCGGCGCCGATCACGAATCCGACTGGCTCGGCGGCGATCCGCAGGGCGCGTACGCGGCGGCGGCCGAGGTGGATCGGGCGGCCTGGCATCGGCCCGACGCGCTGGACTACACCATCCACATCTCGCTGGGCGCGCTGCCCGCCGCCGCGGCGGCGCTCGTGCATCTCACCGAATTGGTCGTGCACGGCGTCGATCTCGCGGTCGCCATCGACCGGCCGGATCTGGCCGACGACGAGCTGTGTGGCGAACTTCTCGCCACCATGCAGGCCAGGGGCGGCATCGACAAGTTCCGCGGGCCCGGGGTTTTCGATGCCGAGGTGCCCGTAGAGGTGGGGGAGCCCGCGCATCGCAGGCTGCTCGGGTATGTCGGCCGAGAGGTGCTTGCGCGGACGCCCTAGTGTTGGCTGGGCGGGTTCGCCGGCGTTGGCGGCGGATTCGCCGATGCTCTATCGGCGGATTCGCCGGTTGCCGCTAGCGGATTCGCACCACGGTCGAGGCCGCGAGCAGTAGGAGCTCGCGGGCCGCGGCCTGCTGGTAGTCGAGCCGGCCACCGTGGTTGCGGTGCAGGGCATGCTGTTCGGCATGCATCGAGGACGTCGCCGCGCTGATGTCTCGGGCTGCGTCGTCGTTCGGACGTGCGATGGTGAATTTGCGCATGGCAATTCCGCCCTTTCCTTCAGCTGCTGATATATCGACCTATTTCTCAGGCGCCCACCGTATTTCGGGCACGCCTAGGAACGTGTGCCGCGCATCGGTGAGTGCGTGTTCGCGCTCCGGTATTTTTGGTATGCGACGGGCACCGTCGGCTCGTTATCCATCGAGCAGGCGGCTGTAACGATAGCTCCGCCGAATCCGTCGATTCGGACAAAACCACCGTGGTCCGGCGCATCGGGCGCGTTGCGAACTCTATCCGGTCGAATTCGACCGGCGCATCCTATTTTTCGACGATGCGGCGGACCGGGTGGCGCAGGATGGTCTCGAGCCGCGCGGCGTCGGTCCTGCGCGGATCGGAGAGGTAGATCTCGTGATGGCGGCCGTTCATGGTGAGTCCCGCCGCGGCCATGAACGCCTCCATCTTGGCCAGCGTCTCCGGTTCGGTCGCGTACGGACCCACGTGCAGCGCTTGGACGGCGGCGCCCTCCGTGATTCGCTCGAAGGTCGCCCCCTGCACCATGTCCGCGTCGACCGTCTCGGGCATGCGGATGAGCAGCTTCCAGTGCCACTGCTCGCGCGGCACCGTCAGCGGCGGCTCATCGGACTCCACCCACCACAGGCCCTCCAGCTTCGGCACCACGAAATCGTGCCCCGCCGCCTTGGCGAATTTCTTTGCGCCGTAGGCGGATCGGTAGAGCCGCTCGACGGCGTCGGTGTACTCCGGACCGTCCGGTGCTCCCGAACCGGTGACGGTCAGGTAGTCGTAGGCGTCGAACGTGCGCAGGATGGGTTCGGTCGGTGCGCGGTAGTAGTGCTTGTCCGTCTTGGCCAGGTCGAGCTTCATCCTTGTCCTCCAGTCGCGTCGTCGGATGCCAGGCCAGCCTGAACGTTCCTGCGACTGGAGAGTCAAGCTGCGACAAAGCTATTCGAGAGACTCCGCCAGCTCCGGCGGGAAGCCGCCCGTGGCGATCGGGCCCCAGCGGTCGATGTGGATGCGGATCAGCGACTTGTTCTGGCGGGCCATCGCCGCGCGGTACTCGTCCCAGTCGGGATGCTCGCCGGAGATGCCGCGGAAGTAGTCCACCAGCCCGTCCAAAGCCGTTGGCATGTCTAGGACTTCGGCGTGACCGTCCACCTGGACGTAGGGGCCGTTCCAGTCGTCGGAGAGCACGCATATCGACACTCGCGGTTCACGGCGGGCGTTGCGGGTCTTGGCCCGGGTCGGGTAGGTCGCGATGGCGAGGCGGTTCTGCGAGTCGAGACCGCAAGTCACCGGGGACAGTTGGGGCGTGCCGTCGGCGCGTGTGGTGACCAACACACCGCGGTGCCGATGGCGCAGAAACTCCAGTAGCGCGGACAGTTCGACCTGGTCGGCAGTGGCGATTCGAGGCATCCCACCATCCTGTCATCCCGCGAGCATCGAAGGTGCCAGTAACAAACTGGTCGTTATGTCGATATCTGAGCAGGCGCCGCTGGAAGCGGTCGCCCGTCAGCCAATCGGTGGGGAAATCCCTTGGCATTAAGGAATTTTGAGCATGATGAGCAAGAAGTCCGCGCGCGGTCTCGCGGCGATGGCGTGTGGCGCGGCGATGCTGCTGGCCGGGTGTGACAGCGACTCCTCGAGCGCCTCGCCGACTCGGAGCCCCCTGCCGTCTGCGGCGAGCTCTTCGGTGAGCGCGGGTGCGCCCGCGCCGAACGCCACCGCCGCGCCCGCACCCGCACCCGCAC